>CAMNLM010000069.1 GCA_946543085.1 uncultured Clostridia bacterium
CCAGAAGTTCAAGGGCGGCCTGGCAGACCAGACTGTGGAAACCGCCCGCCTGCACACCGCGACCCACCTGCTCCACGCCGCCCTGCGCAAGGTCCTGGGCGATGAGGTGGCCCAGAAGGGATCCAACATCACCGCTGAGCGCCTGCGCTTCGACTTCTCCTTCGGCCGCAAGGTGACCAAGGAAGAGCTGGCCGAGGTCGAAAAGCTGGTCAACGAGGCCATCGAAGCCGATGTGCCTGTCGTCTGCGAAGAGATGACCGTGCCCGAGGCCAAGGAGAAGGGCGCTATCGGCCTGTTCGAGAGCAAGTACGGCGAGCGTGTCCGCACCTACAAGATGGGCGACTTCTCCTTTGAAATCTGCGGCGGCCCCCACGCCGAGCACACCGGCGAGCTGGGGCACTTCAAGATTCAGAAGGAAGAGAGTTCCTCCGCCGGCGTCCGCCGCATCAAGGCGACCGTCACCGGCCCGCAGGCGTAAGAAGCCGAAAGATTACAGATCAAGAGGTTACAGAAAAGCATTCCGCAGTCTCTGTGCAGGCTGCGGAATGCTTCTTTCTATTTTCTCTGATCGCTCTGACGTACGGGACCGCCTCCCGCTGTTGGAGCGGTTCAGTCCCGCAGGATGATCTCGCCGTCGCGGATCTCGTCCACGATCGCCAGGGACACGAGCTTCACGCCCTGATCGCGCAGGCGCTGGCCGCCGGGCTGGAAGCCTTTTTCCACGCAGACCGCCGCGCCGACGAGGGTCGCGCCCGCCTGGTTGATGATGCTGCGGAGCCCTTCGATGGCCTCGCCGTTGGCCAGGAAGTCGTCCACGATCAGCACGCGGGTACCGGCAGGCAGATAGGAGCGGCTGACGCGGATGCTGTTGAGTTTCTTGTGGGTGAAGGAATAGACGTCCGCCGCGTATACATCGTCCCCGACATTGACATGGTTGCCCTTCTTGGCAAAGACCACCGGAATGCCACCGAAAGCCTGCGCCGTGGTGATCGCGACCGCAATGCCGCTCGCCTCGACCGTCAGCACGCAGTCCACCCGGTCGTCCTTGAACGCCTCGTGAATGGCCTGCCCCATCTCGGTCGAGAGCTTCACGTCGATGCGGTGGTTCAGGAAGGAATCCACCTTCACAATGTCGTCGCCGAGTCCGATGCCACGGCTGCGAATGGCTTCCTTGAGTGCCTCCATGCTGTATCCTCCTCTGTGCGCCAGCCGTCGCCGGCTGGCCTGCCCTGGTCGCGCTGTCCCTTCATGCGCTTTCTCATGCGCGGTCCGCGCATGCCGCCACAGACGCTATTATACCTTTTTCGCCTGATTCCGCAAGCCTTTGGGCGGAAATGTTCGGATTGTTTTTCGCCTTTTCGGATGCTCCGGCTCTTCAAGTTGTCCATCCTGGAGGAAAAACAAGATGAATCATCCATCTTGCCCGGACAGCAAAAATCTGTTACAATGTTCGTGTTCTTTACGATGATGAAGGAGGGCGCGTATGCTTCAGACGGGAGAGCTGATCCGGGATGGGAGGAGCAAGCGCATCTACGCAACCGACGACCCGAAGAAGGCCGTTATCTACTTCAAGGATGAAGCGATGGCTTTTCACGGCCTCAAACGCGGACGCATCCTTGGCAAGGGTGAGGTCAACAACGCCGTGTCCCGCACCTTTTTCCAGCTGCTGAGTGAAAACGGTGTGGATAACCACTACATCGAACAGCTTGACAGCCGCCAGAGCCTGATCTGGCGTTGCGATATGATTCCTGTGTCCGTCAAGGTGCGCAACCGCGCGGCGGGCAGTCTCTGCGACCGGCTGGGCGTAGAGGAGGGCTGGGTGATGAATCCGCCCATCGTGGAATTCAACATTCACAACGCCGTCGACGATCCGCTCATCAACATGACGCATATCCTCGCCATGCGCTACGCGACGCGCCAGGAGATGGAAACGGTGACCGAGATCGCCCTGCGCGTGAATGAGATCATCAGCAACTATATGAAGGCCATCGACATTGAGCTGATCGACTTCTCGCTGGAGTTCGGCCGCTTCGAGGGTAAGATCCTTGTGGCGGATGAGATCACGCCCGACGTCGCCCGCTTCTGGGACGCCAAGACCCATGAGCGCCTGGACATCGACCGCTTCCGCCGCGACATCGGCGGAGCTGAGCAGGCCTACCAGGAACTGCTGCACCGCATGATGGGGATGGAGGAATGACGGATGCGCTTCACGCGAGCCGCCGTGTCCGCGCTCTTGTGCGCGGCCATGCTTCTGCTCTTCGCCGGCTGCCCGCCCCGGACCGCCGCGGCAGCGGAAGCCGATCTCACCGAAGACGTACTGATTCCTGACACAGCTGATTTTCCCGAACTGAACGCTTCGGGATTTTTGGATGATGGGGAATTTATCTATCAGGACGCAGCGGAAGGCGTTTGGCGCTATTGCAGCGACGCGCTGCGCATCACGATCGACCGCCGCACCAGCGAGAAGCCGAAGCTGATGTGGTATGAAGCGCACATCTGGACCGCCCCGGGCGAAGGCTTCCGCATGATCGCCCACGACGCGGAGAAGCGCATGAAATCCCTGCAGTATCCCTATAAGATCGCGCGGGAAAACCGCACCGTGTTCGCCATCAACGGCGACTTCGCCCACATGCGCATCTCCAAGAAGATGAAGGTCGGCATCCTGCTGCGGAATGGCGAGGTGCTCTCCTCGCGTACCTACGCCCACAACAGGGGGGCCTTCCCCAACCTGGACAACCTCGCCATCTATCCGGACGGTCTCATGGAGGTCTACTGGTCGGACGAGCGAACCGCCGCTGATTATGTGGAGATGGGCGTCCGCGACGTGCTTGCCTTCGGCCCGGTGCTCGTCCGGGACGGCGAGCTGAACAAGCCCGCGCTCAAGAAGTATGCGACGAGTAAAGCGCAGCGCGTGGGCATCGGCATGGTCAGCAAAGGTCACTATGTCGCCGTGCTGGCGGAGGGCCGTACCAAGGACGCCAAGGGCGCAGACATTGCCTGGCTTGCGGAGCAGATGCGCGGAATGGGCTGCAGCTGCGCGTTCAACCTGGACGGCGGACAGTCGGCCTGCATGCTCTTCCTCGGACGCCAGCTCAACCAAGATACCAACAAGCTGGGCAACCGCGCCAGCGCGCGCAAAGCCGCTGAGATTCTCGGCATCGGCACCTCCGAGGCCGTAGCCAAAGAAAACGATCCCTTCTGAGGTTTCTTCTTATCTCGTAAGCGGGAATGGACAGCCCCGTCTCATTCCCGTGCTTCCATGTCCTGTATTCTTCTTGAAAGATTCCGATCATCTGCTGCACCGTCATCGGAGGTCTCTGCCATGCGCATTGTCATCAAGGTCGGCACTTCAACCCTGGCCCACGCGACAGGCCGGCTGAACATCCGCCGCGCGGAAGCGCTCTGCCGTGTGCTGAGCGATCTGAAGAACGCGGGTCACGAGCTGATTCTCGTGTCCTCCGGCGCCATCGGGCTCGGCACCGGGAAGCTGAACCTCAAGGAGCGTCCCCAGGACATGGCGGGAAGGCAAGCCGCTGCCGCCGTAGGCCAGTGCGAGCTGATGTATCAGTATGACCGTCTCTTCGCCCCCTACAGCCACACGGTCGCGCAGATGCTGCTGACCGCCGACGATTTCAGCGCCGGCGAGCGCAGGACCCATCTGGAAAACACGCTCTTCCGTCTGCTGGAGATGGGCATTCTGCCCATCATCAACGAAAACGACACCGTCGCTACGGAGGAAATCGCCGTGGGCGACAACGATACGCTCTCCGCGCTGGTCGCGACCTGCGCCCGGGCGGATCTGCTGATCATCCTCAGCGACATCGAAGGTCTCTACAGCGCCGACCCGCATACCCACCCGGATGCCCGCCTGATCCACCGTGTCGAGAATCTGACACCGGAGATCATCGCCCTGGGCGCTGGCAGCGGTTCCTCCCTGGGAACGGGCGGCATGGCGACCAAACTGCACGCCGCCCAGATCGTCACTGCCGCCGGCATCGATCTCGTGATCGCAGCCGGGCAGAACCCCGATATACTCTATCGCATTGTTGACGGCGAGGACGTGGGGACACGGTTCGTCTCCGCAAAGTGAGGTGAATGGATATGCGCAGCACTGCCGATCTGCTCCAGAGTGCCAAAGCGGTCAGAGCCTTCCTCTCCGCTCTGACGACTGAAAAGAAGAACGCCGCCCTTTTCGCCATGGCAGACGCGCTCGGAGGAGCGGCCGCTGACATTCTCCGGGCCAACCGCCAGGATGTCGAAGCCGCGCAAGGGGCCATCAGCCCTGTGATGATCGACCGTCTGACCCTCACGGAGAGCCGCATTCACGGCATGGCGGAGGGCATCCGCGCCGTCGCGGCCCTGCCTGATCCCGTGGGACGTGTGCTGCGCCGCAGCGAGCGCGCCAACGGCCTCACCATCGAGAAGGTTTCCGTTGCCATGGGCGTCATTGCGATCATCTATGAATCCCGCCCCAACGTCACCTCCGACGCGGCGGCTCTCTGTCTGAAGAGCGGCTCCGCCTGTATTCTGCGCGGCGGAAAGGAAGCCATCCGCTCCAATCTCGCGATCGCCGGCGCTCTGCGCCAGGCCGTTGCGGATGCAGGCCTGCCGGCCGATCTGATTCTCCCTGTCGAAGATCCCTCCAGGGACAGCGCCAAGGCTTTGATGCAGGCGTCCGGCGTCGTCGACCTGCTCATTCCCCGCGGCGGCGCCGGACTGATCCGCGCGTGCGTGGAGCAGGCGACCGTCCCCGTGATCGAGACAGGCACCGGCATCTGCCACATCTATGTGGACAGAGACGCGGACATCCAAATGGCGCTGGACATCATCGAGAACGCAAAGTGCAGCCGCCCTTCCGTGTGCAACGCCGAGGAAGTGCTGCTCGTGCACAGCTTCATCGCAGCGACCTTCCTTCCCCTGCTGCGGGAACGCCTCGTCACGCAGCGCAGGGCTGCGGGCCGCACGCCCGTCGAGCTGCGGCTGGATTCCCGCGCTGCCTCCGTGATTCCCGGGACACCGGCCGGCGAGCGGGACTTCGACACGGAATTCCTCGACTACATCCTCGCCGTGAAGGTTGTGGACAGCGTCGACGAGGCCATCGCGCACATCGCCGCGCATTCCACCCATCACAGCGAGGCCATCATCACCCGCGATGAAGATGCGGCGCGCCGCTTCACCGCCCAAGTGGACTCGGCTGCCGTCTATGTCAACGCGTCAACCCGTTTCACCGACGGCGGCGAATTCGGGCTCGGCTGCGAGATGGGCATCTCCACCCAGCGCCTCCACGCCCGCGGCCCCATGGGGCTCGAGGAGATGTGCACTTACAAATATGTGATCCACGGGAACGGCCAGGTGCGGTGAGCCCTGTTCGCCGGGAAGAACGCGGAGAGGGCCTGCGGCATCGGCGGCGCTTCTCCGTGTTTTTCGTCCTGTATGATGTGACAGATTTCTTACTTCAAGCGTCTAAATAATATTCCATTTCGTTAAAAAAGTGTTTCAAAGAAGCAGGAGTTTTGTAAAAGACGTCGAATGAAGCATTTGATGAACTAGGTTAAGTCCGCTCATCGAGTTCAGAAACAATCACTGCGAAAGGCAGGAATCAGGTTATGAGCAAGAGCAAGAAGCGCAAGGGCAATCCGTTCCGGACCGTGCTGATTCTGACTGTGCTGTTCTCCATTCTGGCCGTTGGCTGCTATGTGGCCATGCAGCGCACGGACGAAATGGCCCAGGCGGAGCTGACCGCCCTGCAGGATGAAGTCAAGGCGCGGAACCAGGTTGCGGAACAGCAGTATGCTTCCGAGCTGGCGGAATTCCAGTATCAGCAGCAGAAGTCCGGCGGCGCGAATCATTCCTGGCCCTCCCCGGTCGGCCAGGGCTGGGAAGCGCTGGATCTGACGAATTATCCGCTGGAAGTGCCGATGACCCAGCAGGTCGACCGCCAGTCCGCGATGTATAACGGCATGCTGCTGGTCAACGAGTGGCACTCCCGTCCCGCCGATTTCTCCGAGGAGACGCTGGAGAGCGCTTCCCGCCGCTCCAACGGCGCCATCCGCGTGAGTTCCAACACGCTGAAGCTCTTCCCCGACGCCATCGACGCCTGGACCGAACTGCTGACAGCCGCGAAGGTGCAGAAGGGCTTCGAGACCTTCATGCTCAACGAGGGCTACCGTTCCTACGCCGATCAGGAAAAGATGTTCAACGCCCGCAAGGATAAGCTCAAGAACAACTACACCGACGAGGACGCCCTGATCGAAGCCACCAAGAAGTACGTCAACTATCCCGGCACCAGCGAATTCAACACGGGCCTGACCGCCACCATCCGCCTCTACAAGAGCGGCGATTCCTCCGTCAACGAGAAGGACAGCAACTTCTTCACCTCCGAGGAAGGCATCTGGCTGGTCGAAAACGCCTATAAATACGGCTTCGTGTTCCGCTTCCCGAAGGCTGACTATCCAGTGGCGGGCACGCAGGACAAGAGCTACAAGACCGGCGTCAGCGCGGCGCTCCGCGCCTTCCGCTATGTGGGCCCCGGCAACGCCGCCGCCATGAAGGCGCTGGACATGTGCATGGAGGAATACATCGAGTATCTGGCCGAACATCCGCACATCGCCATCTTCAGCGACGGGGAGCTGAAGTATGAAATTTCCCGCCAGTACGTCGGCGAGGATGAAAACTTCTCCGTCAGCGTGACCGGCAAGGCCGGCGTGAAGGACACCTCCGTTTCCCTGGACAACATGGGCTATGCGATTGTCGTGTTCGCCTATTGATTCAAAAGCTTGACGCACCAGGCAGTCCGCTGTTTCGGCGGGCTGCCTTTTTCAGAATAGGAAAGGATGAGATCATGGTTCTGAAGCGCATTTCCCTGCCCCTGACCGTCTGCAAGGTGCCCGTTTTCACCCCCGAAATGCTGCAGTCCGAGTTTTCCTTTCTCGCGCATACCGATGAGGAGTATTCCCTGGTTTGCCCCACCGCCGCCGCGCCGGACTGCACGCTCGCAAGAGAGGACGGCTGGGAGGCCTTCCGGATCGAAGGCGTGCTGGATTTCTCGCTGATCGGCATCCTTGCGTCCATCGCGTCCGTGCTGGCCGGGGCAGGCATCAGCATCTTTGCCGTCTCCACCTACAATACGGACTATGTGCTGGTGAAGGCTGAACGAATCGAAGCCGCCATCACAGCGCTGCGCAGCGCGGGATACAGCGTGGAAGAAGCCGTCTGATACGCGGGAACCCTGCGAGCCGATTGGCATGATTGTAAAATCTTGGACTTCAGGGGTGAAATCGTCTTCCCCGTGAACCGGCTGTGTTATAATGGATACAGACTGCGCATGCTGCGCACAGAGAACACAGCGGGAGGCATTCCTGATGAAGCGTTCTTTCCTGCGGTGGGCTTCGCTGCTCACAGCCATCCTTTTGATCGCGCCGCTCCTTCTCGCTCCAGCCGCCGTCGCCGAGGACAGCGCCCTGGACGAAAGCGTCCGCAAGGCCTTTAAGCGCTACCGCACCAGCGGCGGCATGGTCGTGGCCGCCAAGGACGGAGAAATTGTCTATGAGCTCTGCTATGGCTGGGCGGATAAGTTCAACGACATCAAAGTCAGCGGGGAAACCCACTTCAAGCTGGCTTCTGTCTCCAAGCTGATCACCGGACTCTGCGTCATGAAGCTGGTGGAGCAGGGCAAGCTGGATCTGGACAAGGACATCGGCGCATACCTGGGCGACCCGCCCTACAAGGCCGCCAATCCCTATTACCCGAAGATTCCCCTCACGGCCCGCCATCTGATGACCCACACCAGCAGTCTCCGGAGCAACGGCGGCCTGCAGAAGAATCGCGAGCTGAGCCTCATCCTGAACGTGAAGAACAAACGCCGCTCCGACTTCTACAAGGAAAAACCAGGCAGTGTTTACCGGTACAACAACTACGGCGCGGGTATCGAGGGCTGCCTGGTGGAAGCGGTAACTGGCAAGCGCCTGTCCGATGCCGCCCGCGAGCTGATCTTTGATCCGATGGGCATCGACGCGGCCTATCACCCGAACAAGCTCAGCGATCCGGAGAGCATCGTCACCACCTATAAGAAAGACGGCAGCATCTCCATCACGCGCTCCTACCGCATCAAGGAGGAGTATTCGGACACCGTCGATGTGGATCACGACTACGAGGAGGGCTACGGCAGCGCATGGATGACCGGCAGCGACCTCTGCCGCATCGGCATCATGCTCTGCGAGAACGGCTGGTACGGTGAAAAGCAGATCCTGAGCCCGGAAACCGTGGAGGAGATGATGTCCTCCCAGAAGGGCAAGGGCTACGTGACGCTGGATTCCCCCTACGGCCTCAACATTGAGCGCGTGTCGAACCTTGTGAAAGGCAAAATGCTCTATGGCCATCAGGGACTGATGGAGAGCATTCTGTGCAACCTGTACTACGACCCCGAAACGCACTTCGTATTCGCCATGGTGACCAACGGCTGCAACGCCACCAAGAGCGACCGCATTGGCAACCTGAGCCGCAGCCTCTTCGGCCTGCTGTGGGACCGGTACGCGCAATAGGCGAAGGTTCTTCCAAAGAGGCTAAAAACCTTGTCATTATTTCAAAAAACCCCTTTTGAGCGCTTGACACGCACTGTGATTTGTGTTACATTACGCTGGTAAGCCGCTCGGAAGAGGTTTTTTGAATGCGCAAAGCGCAACCTCGGGTTCCGGCGAGTATGTAACAGGAGGTGCTGCAATTCATGTACGCAATCATTGCAGCGGGTGGCAAACAGTATCGTGTGTCCCAGGGGGACGTGATCTACGTCGAGAAGATCGATCAGGCTGAAGACAGCGTGGTGTCCTTCGACGTACTGATGACCGGAGAAGACGGCAACGTCACCGTGGGCGATCCCATTGTGAAGGGCGCTAAGGTCGAGGGCAAGATTCTCGCGCAGGTGAAGGGTCAGAAGATCGTCATCGGCAAGTACAAGAGCAAGAAGAACTTCGACCGCAAGACCGGACATCGTCAGCCCTACACCAAGGTGGAAATCACCACTGTGCAGGCGTAATGATCCGCGCTAAACTGTTTCGGAGCGCCGACGGCCTCTGGACAGGTTATGAGCTCCGGGGCCATGCGGATTGGGCCGACGCCGGTCAGGACATCGTCTGTGCCGCCACTTCCATGTTAGCGATCAACTGCGTCAACAGCTTGGAATCGGTGTGCCAGGTACAGGCGCAGGTGACAGAAGGCGACGGTCGGCTCAGCGCAACGTTGCCGGACAAGATGAGTCCTCAGCAGTCCCATGACGCGCAGGTGCTGCTCGCGGCATTGTGTCAGGGTCTGAAGGACCTGCAGGAAGCGTATCCCCACAATATCCAGTTTTCCATTGAGAACGGAGGGAAACACTCATGATGAAATTGAATCTTCAGCTGTTTGCTCATAAAAAAGGTATGGGCTCTACCCGCAACGGCCGTGACAGTGAGTCCAAGCGTCTTGGCCCGAAGCGCGCCGACGGCCAGTTTGCCCAGGGCGGCAACATCCTCGTGCGCCAGCGCGGCACCAAGATCAATCCCGGTCTGAATGTCGGCATCGGCAAGGACGACACCTTGTATGCCAAGGTGGCCGGCATTGTCCGCTTCGAGCGTCTCGGCCGCGACAAGAAAAAAGTCTCTGTTTACCCCGTGGAAGAGGCTGCAAACGTCCAGTAAGGTAAAGGATCAGCGCGACACTGTACCGTTCGCAAAGGCTGTACATGCACATGGCGCAAAGCTGAGAACCTGAACGCCCGCTGTGCCAGCCGCGCGATGCGGCGAACGGAACAGTATTCGCTTCTTGTCCATATCCAAGTTGGAAAAAAAGCCTGTCCATTCCCTGGAATGCGACAGGCATTTTTCATACCGTGACATGAAAAGGGGTGTTCCCATGATCGAGATCATCCGCGAAAACCGTCTGATTCACCTGCGCAACGCCTGCATCAGTTATGTCATGGCCGAGCTGCCCGGCGGCGTGCTGGCGCATCTCTACTTCGGCGCGCCGCTGCGCACGCTGCATCCCCAGGGTCTGCTGCGCCATGCGGGCATCGCGAGCATTGAAGACTTCACCGTACAGGAATGCTCGCTGGATAAGCTGCCGCAGGAGCTTCCTTCCTTTGGCCTGGGCGATATGCGGCCCGGCGCGGTCACTGTGGAAGGTCCGGACGGTTCCTGGAGCGCGGATCTTCGCCTGGTTTCCAGCGAGGTGATCGACGGGAAACCCGCGCTGCAGGACCTGCCCGCGACGCGCGATGCCGGCGGCAGCAAAACCCTGCGCCTCACCCTGCGCGATGAACACACCGGCCTCGAAGCGCAGCTACTCTATACCCTGTTCGAGCATCTGCCTGTCGTCGCCCGCAGCGTCCGTCTGCGCAATACCGGAAGCCAAGCCCTGCGCGTGACCCGTTTGCACAGCCTTTGCCTCGACCTGCCGGACGACAAATGGGAGCTGATCACCATGAACGGCGCCTGGGGTCGTGAGCGCGGCATCTATCGTCGCCCGCTGATGCCCGGCTTCCAGGGCACAGCCTCCCGCCACGGCGCAAGCTCCCTGCAGTCCTCCCCCTTCCTCGCGCTGGCGAGGCCGGGCGCCAATGAGGCGCATGGCGAAGTGATCGCAGCCGCGCTGATCTACAGCGGCAGCTTTACCGCGACCGTGTTTGGCCATCAGTACGGCAGCGCGCGCATGCTCATCGGCTTGAACGATGAAGATTTCTCCTGGCTGCTGGAGCCTGGAGAGGCGCTGCAGTCCCCCGAAGCCGTGCTCGTCCACAGCCGCGAAGGCATCGGCGGGATGAGCGCCGCCTTCCACGCGCTCTGGCGCGGACATCTCCTCCCCCAGCGCTGGGTCAGCCAGCCGCGTCCCGTGCTGTTCAACAGCTGGGAAGCCGCCTATTTCGACTTTGACGAGGACAAGCTGGTCGCCATCGCGAAGGCCGCGGCGGAGGCCGGGGCCGATCTCTTCGTGCTGGATGACGGCTGGTTTGGCCATCGGGACAACGATTGCACCTCGCTCGGCGACTGGTACACCGACCGGAGGAAGCTGCCGGGCGGTCTCGGCTGCCTCGTGGACAAGGTGCGCGATACAGGCCTCCAGTTCGGCATCTGGATGGAACCCGAGATGATCTCGCCGGAGAGCGATCTCTACCACACGCATCCCGACTGGGCGATGCAGATTCCGGGACGCGAGCCCATCACCTCCCGCCATCAGCTGATCCTCGACGTGAGCCGCGAGGACGTGCAGGACTTCATGGTGGAATCCGTCAGCCAGACCATCCGGGACAGCGGCGCGGTCTACATCAAGTGGGACATGAACCGGAACTACTCCAATATCGGCTCCGCCGTCCTGCCGCCGGAGCGTCAGCGCAAGCTGCCGCATCGCTATATGATCGGCCTCTACCGCGTGATGAAGCGTCTCACCGAGGCTTTCCCGGACGTCCTCTTTGAGGGCTGCTCCTCCGGCGGCGGACGCTTTGACGCAGGCCTGCTGTACTTCTGCCCGCAGTACTGGTGCAGCGACAACACGGACGTCCTCTCCCGCTGCCGCATTCAGTACGGCACGACGATCGTTTTTCCGCCATCCACGATGGGCTGCCATGTCTCCGCCGTGCCGAACCATCAGACAGCCCGCGTCACCCCCCTGAACGCCCGCTTCGCGGCGGCGCTCTGCGGCAGCTTCGGCTATGAGCTCGACCCGCGCAAGCTGACGGATGAGGAGCGCGAGGAAGTCCGCCGCCAGATCACCTATGCGCATGAGACAGAAGACACCCGTCTGAACGGGCGCTTCTATCGCCTGCTCTCCCCCTTCGAGGGCAACGACACCGCCTGGATCAGCGTCCGCGAGGACCAGCGCGAGGCCGTGCTGACCTTCATCCGCGAGCGCTCCCAGGTGAACTTCTTCCCTACCCTGCTCCCTCTGCGCGGGCTCAACCCGGACTTCACCTATCGCGTCGAGGAAACGCAGGAGGTCTATGGCGGCGACGAGCTGATGCAGGCCGGCCTTCTCATGCCCGTGAAGCCCGGCGACGCGGAAGCGCTGGTCTACACCATCCGTACAGTGGAAGCCTGAAGACAGACACAGCAGCAAGAATGGAAAGGAAGCGAAACCATGACGTATCAGGAGCTCAACGAGCGCTATGAGGCGCTGATTGCCCGCAGGAACAGCGTCAATACAGACCGCTACAACGGCATCTATGAGCGCTGGACGTATCCGGTGCTGACACGTGACCACGTGCCGCCCTTCTGGATGTACGACCCCAACCCCGAGACCAACCCCTACATGATGCAGCGCATCGGCGTCAACGCAGCCTTCAACAGCGGCGCGCTGCTGCTGGACGGCAAGTTCACCCTGGTTGCCCGCATGGAAGGCGCGGACCGCAAGAGCTTCTTCGCTGTGGCCCAGAGCGACAGCGGCGTGGACGGTTTCCGCTTCTGGGATGAACCCGTTGTCCTGCCCGACACGGATCCCGATGAGACCAACATGTACGACATGCGCCTCACCGCCCATGAGGACGGATGGATCTACGGCGTATTCTGCTCCGAGAGCAAGGACCGCACCGTCAGCGATCTCTCCGCGGCGAAGGCTGCAGCCGGCATTGTCCGCACGAAGGATCTGAAGACCTGGGAGCGCCTGCCGAATCTCGTGACGCTTCGCTCACCCCAGCAGCGCAACGTGCTGCTCCACCCCGAGTTTGTCGACGGCCAGTACGCCTTCTATACCCGCCCGATGGATGACTTCATCGAGACCGGCAGCGGCGGCGGCATCGGCTTCGGCCTGTGCAGGGACATCACGCATCCC
>CAMNLM010000070.1 GCA_946543085.1 uncultured Clostridia bacterium
TCTTGTGCTCTTCCATCCGGCCCTGTGGCATAAATCCTGAATGCTGATCGAATCAGAGGCAATGAACGATGACAAAAACGACGAAATCCATGGTAGGCGGCATGACGGTGCTGGGCATCACCGGCATCATTTGCAAGCTGATTGGCGTGCTCTTCTCCATCCCGCTGACCATGCTGATCGGCGCGGACGGCCAGGGCATCTTTCAGTCCGTCTTTCCGACCTACAACCTTTTGCTGACTGTCTCGTCCGCGGGTCTGCCTGTGGCCGTCTCCCGCATGATCTCCCATGCGCTCGCCAAGGATGACCCCCGCAGGGCTAAGCGCGTATTCAGCGTCGCTCTGTGCTTGCTTGCCGCCATCGGCTGCGTGTTCTCCATCTGCATGTTCGTCGCGTCCGGTTCGCTGGCAGCCCGCGTCAATCAGCCCGAGACCCGCATCGGCTTCATGGTCATCTCGCCCTGCGTGGCCATCGTGTGCGTGCTGAGCGCCTTCCGCGGCTTCATGCAGGGCCAGCAGAACATGGTGCCCACCGCCGTCTCCCAGCTGATCGAGCAGGTCGGCAAGGTCTGCATTGCGCTCCCGCTCGCGAAGATCGGCACCAGCCGCGGCGTTGAATACGGAGCGGCAGGCGCCCTGCTCGGCATCACCATCGTGGAGTGCCTGGCGCTTCTGTACATGATCTTCACATATCTCCGCAAGCGTCACGCCTTTGATGGTCTTTTCCAGGCGGAGGATGCGCCTATCCCTTCCTCAAGAAAGATCGGCACATCGCTGCTGCGGATCTCCATACCGATCACAATCGGCGCCTGCATCGTGCCGCTGGCGTCCTTCATCGACTCCGCCATGCTCGTCAACCGCATGATGGCGGCTGGTCTCACCATCGCCGAGGCAAGACCGCTCTACGGACTCTTTTCCGGTCTGGTGATCCGGCTGATCAACATCCCGACCGCGCTGGCGCTGTCCATTTCCATGAGCCTTGTGCCGGCCATCTCTGCCGCTGCAGCGCTCAACAATACCGAGGGCGTGCGTCGGCAGAGCAACCTCGGCCTGCGCTTCGCCTTTCTTATCGGTTTCCCCTGCTCCGTCGGCATGAGCCTGCTCTCCAGGCAGCTGGTCTCCTTCTTCTATGCGGAGACGCTGACAGCGGCGGAGATTCAGGTGACCTCGGAGCTGCTGTCGGTCTCCAGTCTCACCGTCGTTCTGTTCACCGTGGTGCAGGCCACCAGCGCCATTCTCCAGGGTCTTCAGAAGCAGCGCATCCCGATGTATACGCTTGTAGCGGGCGTGATCTGCAAGATCGCGCTGAATTACATTCTTGTCGGAACACCCGGCATCCACATCCACGGCGGACCGATCGCGTCCCTCGTCTGCTATACCGTGTCGATGCTGCCGAACCTGTACTTCGTGCTGAAGTACAGCGAGATGAAGCCCAACTGGTCCGGCTGGCTGCTCCGTCCAGGCCTTGCCACGCTGTGCATGGGCGTTGCCGTCTATCTCCTGCGCGCCGTGCTGCCGCTTGGCCGCCTGTGGACGATCCTCGAAGTGGCTGTCGGCGTCGGCGTGTACCTTGCTGCGGCGCTGGCCTTCAACGCCATCACGCGGGATGATTTCTCTTCCCTGCGCCGCAGCAAGAGAAAGAAAGCATGAGGTGAGAGAATGGCACACATCACCGTGGTTCCGCTCGGACCGGGCGACCCGAAGCTCCTGACGCTTCAGAGCGCGGAGGCTCTGCGCTCCGCGAGGCATCTGATCCTCCGCACAGCCATTCACCGCGCGGCCGCCTGGCTGGAGAGCGAGGGCATCCCCTATACCACGCTGGACGCCTACTATGACCGCTTCGACGATTTTGACGCCATGCACGCAGCCATGGCAGAAGCGCTCTGGCAGGAGGCGCACAAGCATCCCGTCACTTACGCGGTCGCCGATCCTCTTCAGGATGCCTCCGTCGCTGCGCTCGCAGCGATGAAACCGTCGGGCAGCGAGCTGACCGTATTTCCGGGCGTCAGCCGGGCCGACGCCGCGCTCGCGCAGGCTCCTGAAGCGCTCTCTGAAAGCGGTTATCGCATCGTACCGGCCACCGCTCTTGTGGGAACGGCTGCGGATACGTCCATGCCCCTGCTTGTGACCGAGCTCAACAGTCAGCAGCTCGCCAGCGAAGCCAAGCTGTGCCTCATGGACACGTATGATTCCGAGCTTGAGGTATGGTTCTTCCCCACTTCCGCGAAGATGAACCGGAAGCCCCTGAAGATGTGCCTGTGCGAGATCGACCGTCAGCCCTCCTACGATCACACGGTCTGCGTTCTTCTGCCCGCTATCTCTCTGCTGCAGAAGACACGCTTCACCGTCAGCGATCTGGCGGAGGTGATGGAAATCCTTCGCGGCGAGAACGGCTGTCCCTGGGACAAGGCGCAGACCCACGAGACCATGCGGAAGTATCTGCTGGAAGAAGCCTATGAAGCGGCCAGCGCGATTGATGAAGGCGACGAGGATCACCTCTACGACGAACTGGGCGACGTCCTTCTGCAGATCGTTTTCCATGCGAGCATCGGGAAGGCTGAGGGCAGCTTCAACCTGACGGACGTTGCCACTGCTATCTGCAGAAAGATGATTCACCGCCATCCTCATGTCTTCGCGAAGGACAGCCACGAGAGCTTTGACTGGGAAACGCTCAAAAAGGAAGAGAAGGGGCTGCAGAAGCAGGCCGATGTGCTCGCGGATGTCGCCCTCGCGCTGCCTGCTCTGGCCCGCGCCGCCAAGGTGCAGAAGAAAGCGGCTCAGGTTGGCTTTGACTGGGACGGTCCGGGCGGAGCGCTCGACAAAGTGATCGAGGAAACCCGCGAGACGCGGGAGGAGCTTGCCGGTCATCGCGATCCCCAGGAAGAGCTCGGCGATCTGCTCTTTGCCTGCGTCAATGCGGCGAGGCTCAGCGGCGTAGATCCTGAGCGCGCGCTGGAGCTCGCCACAGAAAAGTTTATCCGCCGTTTCCGCGCGATGGAAGAGAAAATCCTTGCAGACGGCAGGCAGTTCAGCGAAATGACGCTGCCCGAAATGGATCGCTACTGGGACCGTGTCAAGGCGGAAGAAAAGAAGCACTGAAAGAAGCACAACCACAGGAGGGTTCTGCTATGCGTTTGGACAAATACCTGAAGGTTTCCCGCATCATCAAGCGGCGCACCGTCGCAAACGAAGCCTGCGCGGGCGGCCGTGTCTCCCTGAACGACAAGGTGGCCAAGCCGGGCGCGGAGGTCAAAGCCGGCGACATCATGACCATCCGCTTTGGCAATAAGATCGGCAAATATGAGATCCTCGCAATCAGCGAGACCGTGCGCAAGGAAGGCGCGTCCGCCATGTACCGCGTCATCAGCGAGGACGCCGGGATGGAAGAGGAGCGCGGGGAATGAGCACGGTCACAGGCATTGTACTGGCAGGCGGAAGCGGTACCCGGATGGGCATGGCGAAAAACAAAACGCTTCTTTCGCTTTGCGGCAAGAGCGTGCTTGCGCGTTCCATGGAAGCGCTTGCGCCTTTCGTGGACGATCTGATTGTCGTGTACCGCGGAGAAGACAGGGAAGCCGTGCAGGATGTGGCAGCCCGTGAAGCGGTTCTTTCTTGCCCTGTCCGCATGACTCTTGGCGGTGATACGCGCCAGGCTTCCGTGCGCAGCGGCCTTGCCGCGCTGCCGGACAGCTGCGGAACTGTGCTGATTCACGACGCTGCCCGCTGCCTGGTCGATGCGGAGACCATTCTTCGGGTGCTGCAAAGTGCAAAGGAATATGGTTCGGGCGTTGCGGCAGTACCAGTGGTGGACACGATCAAGAAGGCCGGCGAGGCTTTGGAGGTAGAAGAAACGCTCCGGCGCGACCAGCTGTGGGCCGTACAGACGCCGCAGGGTTTTCGCCGCCCCCTGATTGAGCAGGCGCATGCGGAAGCCGAGAAAGACGGCTGGGTCGGCACGGATGACGCCTCCCTGCTGGAACGCCTCGGCCAGCCTGTGCATCTGGTTATGGGCTCGCGGCACAACATCAAACTGACCACCCCGGAGGATCTGGCCATGGCTGAAGTCTTTCTGCGCGGCAGCGCGCCCGCCGTCTCTCCCCTGCGAATCGGGCAGGGCTACGACGTTCACCAGTTCGCACAGGGACGGCCTCTGATTCTCTGCGGCATCGAGGTGCCTTATTCTCTCGGACTGGATGGCCACAGCGACGCGGATGTGGCGGTTCACGCCCTGATGGACGCCATGCTCGGGGCGCTGTCGTTGGGCGACATCGGGAAGCATTTCCCGGATACCGATGACCGCTATCGAGGTATCTCCTCGCTTGAGCTGCTGCGGCATGTGATGGGCCTGATGGCCGAGCGTCATGCGCAGCTGGTCAATGCAGATATCACGATCGTCGCGCAGACGCCCAAGCTCGCGCCCTATATTCCTGCCATGCGCGCCAAACTCGCCGAGGTGCTGGCTGTGCCGGAAGACCGTGTCAGCGTGAAGGCGACGACCACCGAGCGCCTCGGCTTCGAGGGCCGCAAAGAGGGCATCAGTTCTCAGGCAGTTGTGCTGATGCAGCTCACAGATTAAGCTCCTATTTACATGCAAAACACCTCCGCGCCATCTCAACGGATGCGGAGGTGTTTTGCATGTATTCGGTTTGCGAATCCGTCACCTGTTGGGCACCGGATTGTTGCCGTAGAGCCGTGCCTGGGTGTCCGGGCCGGCGATGCCGTCCACTGTCAGCCCGTTGCGTTGCTGGAAGAGCATCACAGCCTGCCTGGTCGCCTCGTCAAACGTGTTCGTATCCCCCGTGGCCGGATAGCCGAGCTGGATCAGAACGTCCTTCATCTCCAGCACATCCTCGCCCGTGTCGCCAAGCTGAAGCTTGGTATACTTTGTTGTCTCGGTCGCGGCGGACTTTGCGCTGGCGGAGTAGAGCTTCTGCAGCGTTGTGTTGCCGGCGATGCCGTCCACCGGGCTCACCTTGTTGCGCTTCTGGAATGCCTTGACGGCGTTCGTTGTCGCGTCGCCATAGCTGCCGTCGATTGTGCCGCTGTAGTATCCCAGTTCGTAGAGCGTATACTGCAGATTCGTCACAGCCGTCCCGCTGTCCCCAGGCCGCAGCGTGTTGTAGCTGATGCTGCTCCCGGTGGAATACAGGGCGCGCTGAGTTGCCGGGCCCGCCTTGCCATCCGGTTCAAGGCCGGACGCCATCTGGAAGGCGATCACAGCCGAGACCGTGCCGACGCCATAGTTGCCATCGACGCTGCCCGCATAGAAACCGGCTTTCTTCAAGGCGCTCTGGAGCGTCTTCACGGCGTCGCCCGTGCTTCCCTGCTCCAGCGTGACATAGCCGGTGGAGGCAACCTGCGAGGTATTCACATCAACCGTTCCAGCGGCCGCGCCTGTATTTCTCGGCGCCGTGTCCACAAAGAGCCCGTTCAGCGTGCCGGTTCCCGCGATGCCGTCTGCGGTGAGCCCGATCGCCGTCTGGAAGAGGCGCACAGCTTCCTCCGTGCTTGTGCCGTATTGGCCATCGACGCTGCCGCGGTAATAGCCAAGCGCTTTAAGCCTGCGCTGCAGGGATCGCACTTCCTCGCCCTCATTGCCCAGCTTCAGGCTCAGGCCGATCGTCGCGGCCGAATCACTGGTGCGTGGCGCATTGCTGGAATACAGCGCCGTGAGCGTATCCGGGCCAGCTTTTCCGTCCGCCCAGAGTCCCTTGCGGCTCTGGAAAGCCTTCACAGCTGCCTGTGTCGCTCCGCCATAGGAGCCGTCCGGCTTGCCGGAAAGCCATCCGAGCGAAATCAGGCGCTGCTGCAGCTTTGTGACTTCCGTACCGCGCGTGCCAACCTCAAGATAGACGTTTGTCCGGCCGGTCGCCGTTGGCCGCGGCGTTGGGGTGGCCGTCGGTTTTGCTGTGCCTGCTGCCGTGGAAGAGGCTTTCCTCGCGCTGGAACTGTAGAGCTTGGTGATGGTCTGGTTCCCGGCCTTTCCGTCCACGCCCAGGCCGTTGGCCGCCTGGAAAGCGCGAACCGCAGCCTCGGTGCCGTCGCCGAAATCGCCGTCCACGGAACCGGCATAATAGCCCAGATCCTTCAGCCGCTGCTGCAGCTTGCGGACGTCAGCGCCCTTGGAGCCTTTCTTCAGGCTGCTCGGAGCCTTAGTTGTCGCCGCGGGCTCCTGGGTGATGACAGCCACAGTCGTCACCGGCTTGGTGGTGGCAGGCGCCCAGGTCGGTGTCGGTGTCGCGGCGGGTTCCACAGTGCCCGTCGGTTCAGCGGTCGCCGTCACGGTTGGCGCAGGCGTATCCGTCGGCACAAGCGTCTGGAAAGGCAGAACGGATTCCTGCGGCAGCACCTGGGTATTGTTGTTGACATCATCCGGCGGCACATAACAGCCGCTGAGCAGAAGCGAAAGCGTCAGCATGCCGGCCAGCGCCGTGAGCTTTCTGTTCCGATTCTCCTTCATCTATGCATCATCGCCTTTCTGCGAATCATCCTTCAAGTGGGTCCATCTTTATTGTACCCTGTTTTTGCGCTTCACGCAAGGGGTGGAAAGGACGCTTCCATTCACCCCTGCACCCTGAAAACGAATCAATCGCTCTCTTTCTTGCCGAGATTCAGCAGGAATTCCAGCTTCATGATAGAATAACAATATGAATACTTTTGCGAGGTGAACCTCATGTCAGAATGTACCCATGACTGTTCCACCTGCGGTGTGGACTGCGCGTCCCGCACGCAGGCGAGTTTGCTTGCCCCTCAAAACAAGGACAGCAAGATCAAGCACGTGATCGGTGTCGTGAGCGGCAAGGGCGGTGTCGGCAAAAGCCTGGTCACCGGCCTGCTGGCCGCCGGCATGCACCGCCGCGGCCACAGCGTGGCCGTGCTGGACGCAGACATCACCGGCCCCAGCGTCCCGCGCATCTTCGGCATCACCGACAAGGCCTACGGCGATGATCGCGGCATTCTGCCCGCCCTCACCTCCACGGGCATCGAAGTGATGAGCGTGAATCTGCTCCTTGACAACGACACCGATCCCGTCGTATGGCGCGGAAGCCTGATTGCTGGCACCGTCAAGCAGTTCTGGACGGACGTCGTCTGGGGCGATGTGGACTTCATGTTTATCGATATGCCTCCGGGAACCGGCGACGTGCCGCTCACGGTCTTCCAGTCCCTGCCGGTGGACGGCATCATCATGGTGCTCAGTCCTCAGGAGCTAGTTGGAATGATCGTCGAGAAGGCCGTCAACATGGCCAAAATGATGAATGTGCCCGTGCTCGGTTTGGTGGAGAACATGAGCTACTTTACATGCCCCGACTGCGGGAAGCGGCTCTATCCCTTCGGCCAGAGCAAGGTGATGCAGGTGGCCCAGGCTCACAGCCTGCCGGTGCTCGCTTCTCTTCCCATTGATCCGACCATTGCGATGGCCTGCGACGCGGGCCGTGTGGAGTCTGTCGCCGGCGACTGGATGGAAGGAGCCCTCACGGTGCTGGAAAGCATCGGTGAGCGCAAGTGAAGGCAGCTCCCCTGCCGGACGCCAGGGATCGGCGCATACCAGTTCTGGATGGCTACCGCGTGCTCATGGTTTTTGTTGTCAGCTGGTTCCACATCTGGCAGCAGAGCTGGCTGACGCCGCGCATAGGACGTGTTTCACTTGACTTTCTGGTGCGCGCCGGCTACATGCCTGTGGATGCGACGATCCTGCTCAGCGGCTTTTTGCTGTTCCTCCCCTACGCGCGTTCGATGCTGCTGGGCGACCCGTGGCCGGACGCGCGCAGGTTCTATCAGCGCCGTGCCGCGAGGATTGTTCCGAGCTACCTGTTCATCACGCTGGTGATGCTTTTCGCTGTCGCCATTCCGCAGGGCGCTTACAGTTCTGTCGGACGCATGCTGGGCGACGTCGTCGCACACCTGACCTTCACCTTCACTTTTTTCCGGGAAACCTATCTCGGCAGTCCGCTCGGCGGCTCCAGCTGGACGCTCTGCGTGGAAGCGCAGATGTACCTGCTCTTTCCGCTTCTCGCCTGGCTCTGCGCAAAGCATACGAGCGCGACGCTTCTCGGCATGGCGCTGGTCTCAGCTTACTTCCGGGGCTGGTGCCTCTGGCATATGAACGAGTTCAGCATGGTCGTCAACCAGCTGATCTCCTTTCTCGATGTCTACGCGCTGGGAATGGCCTGCGCGCTCATCTATGTCCGCCTTTGTGAGAAGCTGAAGCGCACGCAGAAGCCGTGGCAAATCGAAGCGGCAGCTACGCTGATCCTCGCGTTGAGCTTCTATGCTGCTGTCAGGGTGCTCAACGCGCAGGCCTACTCCGGCGCACAAGCCAACATCCAGGCCGGTCAGATGGCCAGGCGGCCCGTCTGGGCACTCTGCTGTGCGGGAATCCTCATGGCGCTGCCCTTCTCTGTCGGTGCGGTGCGCTTCCTTTTCGGCAACCGACTGATGCGCTGGCTGTCGGCAATCTCCATGAATTATTATCTGATTCATCAGAATCTGATCGTTCAGCTCCGTCACTACGGCATTCCCTATTCCGAATTCCAGCTGCCGAACCAGGCCGGCGACACCGTCTGGCAATGGCAGTATACCTGGCTTTCCTTCGGGCTTTCCGTACTCGCAGCCATTCTCGTCACGGTACTGATCGAGAAGCCTTTTGCGCACCTGATTCTGAAGAGTCACCCAAAAACACAGCACACCTGATCCACCCGCCGTCTGTCCCTTGCCGATCCCACAGAGGAGAGATGTGTCATGAGTGAAACCAATCGTCGTCCCGCCATCACCAAGGTTGTCATCACAGGCGGCCCGTGCGCGGGCAAATCAACCGCGCTCAGCTGGATCAACAATGCTTTCACCAGCAAGGGCTACAAGGTGCTTGTTGTCCCTGAGACGGCGACGGAATTCATCACCGGCGGCGTAGCGCCCTGGACCTGCGGCACCAACGAGGATTACCAGAAGTGTCAAATGACGCTCCAGCTTGAAAAGGAACGTCTCTTTGAGTATGCCGCAAGCACCATGGACGCGGAGCGCATCCTGATCGTCTGCGACCGCGGCGCGATGGACAATAAGGCCTACATGACGGAGGAAGAATTCGCGCACGTCCTGCAGACGGTCGGCCGGGATGAAATCACGCTCCGTGACAGCTATGACGCCGTCTTCCACCTCGTGACGGCTGCCAAAGGCGCAGAGCAGTTCTACACCAAGGAGAACAATGCGGCCCGCTACGAGACCGTTGAAGAGGCGCGCGCCCTTGATGACAAGCTGCTCGCCTCCTGGAACGGCCATCCGCACCTCCGCATCATTGACAACAAGACCGATTTCAGCGCGAAGATGCACCGGCTCATCTCAGAGATGACGGCCTTGCTCGGCGAGCCTGAGCCCTACGAAGCCGAGCGGAAGTATCTGATCGCGTATCCCGATCTGAAGACGCTCGAAAAGCTGCCCTCCTGCCGCAAGGTGGAAATCAGCCAGGTTTACCTCAAGGCCGCTCCCGGCGAGGTCATCCGTCTGCGTCAGCGCGGCATCAACGGCCATTACACTTACTACGTCACGACGCGCCGTCCCGCCGGCGAAGGCAAGCGCATTGAACTTGAGCGGCTGATCAGTCAGAGCGAATACCTCCGCCTGATGATGGACGCCGACCTGTCCTACCATCCGATTCGCAAGACACGCTACTGCATCACGCATGCCTGCCACGTTTTCAATGTGGACATTTACCCCTTCTGGCAGGATCAGGCCCTGATGGAAACGGAGCTCTACGACATGGACGAAGCCGTCGAGTTCCCGCCCATGATCGAGGTTCTGAAGGAAGTCACCATGGATCCGCAGTACAAAAACCACGCGCTCGCAAGGCTCTGACGCCTGATACCCGCAGGAGATGGAGAAGATGGGAAAACGATTTGGCGGATTCGTTTTACTAGCGCTTTTGTGTTGCTTCATCCTGCCTGCCAAGGCAGAAAAATGGACGTCTGACGGATGCTGGCGGTATACGATCAACAATGGCAAGGCCAGAATTACAGACTACAGGAAGCCTTCTCCCGACACAACAGAGGCAACTGTTCCCTCTTTGATAGAGAATTGCCCGACCGTCATCGAGAAACTTCAAATCACGCTCGATACCTTGATCGTTCAGGAGGGCGTCAGTGAAATTGCAGGAGACGCTTTCCAGAAGAGCAATGTAGAGCACATCATCGTCGAGAGCAGCAGCACCACGCTTTCCCCTGGCGCTTTCCAGTCCTGTGCAGAGCTGCAAAGCGCAGCGCTTCCGGATGATCTCCAAGTGCTGCCAGAGCTTTGCTTCAGCGGCTGCTCATCTTTGACCAATGTGTCTCTCCCGCAGGCCCTCGTGTCGATCGGAGAGAACTGCTTCTCCGGCTGTACCGCCTTGGAGACCCTTGTCCTGCCGGATCATGTGCAGACAATCGGCAATTCCGCTTTCTCCGCTTGCTACGAGCTGTCGGCCGTCTGGCTGCCCGACAGTCTGACGAGTATCGGCAGCTTTGCGTTCGCAGACTGTGAAGCGCTCAAGACGATCGCGCTGCCTGACTCCGTGTCAGACATCGGTTCAAGCGCCTTCACCCGCTGTTCGTCATTGGAGGATATTCAGCTTCCCGCCACACTTTCAGGCAGACTCAAACCGCGTATCTTTCAACAGTGTGAGGCCCTTGAAACAATCCGCATTCCTGACGGTATCTCTGAGCTGGGCAAGCTTGTTTTCGAGCGGTGTCGCTCCCTGCGGATGGTGTATCTTCCCTCTCAGCTTACATCCGTCCCGGCGGAAGAGGAAGACGATCCGTTCCGGAATTGTCCCGTGCCATCCTTTTATGCGGAGCGGGGCACCTGGGCCTATGACTGGGCCATCCGCCGCCGCTGGCATTACCTGCCGCCGCACGACCCGAACCCGCTCATCATTCCGGCGTCGGTTGCGGAAATCGGCGAGGAAGCTTTCATGGAGAGCGGCTGTCGGGAGGTCATTCTCTCCGAGGGCATCCGGTGCATCCGTTCCAGAGCCTTCGCGAACTGCGCGCAGCTTGTCTACGTCACCCTGCCCAAATCGCTGGAGATCATCGACGAGGACGCCTTCGGAACGGCTGAAAACATCATCTTCCTTGTGAAACCGGAAAGCAGACACATCAGCTGGGCTGAGCAGAATGGCTATCACTGCAAAATCATCAATGAGAATAACAATGAACCCTGACCCGAAGAAAAAGCCCAGGCAAGCTTGTCTGGGCTCTTTGTATGCCTTTTTCTTTTGCTGTGGTCAGTCGCCCAGCGTCCGTTTCTGCGCGGCTGACGCCTTCTTTTCATAGCACGCGAAAGCGTTGTCGACCAGCTGCTTGTCCGGCTTCGGTGTCACCAGCGACACAACCGGAACAATCACCAGGCCCGCCAGCATCGCGAAAGCACCGGCATTGATCGGACTCTGCAGCAGGGCCGGGAACATGCTCTTGCAGAGCATATTTGCAATCATCAGGCAGGATCCGAAGAGAAAGCACACCCAGCAGGATGCCTGCGAGGTCTTCTTCCAGTACAGGCTGTACAGGAACGGCGCGAGGAACGCGCCGGCAAGCGCGCCCCAGGAGATACCCATCAGCTGCGCGATAAAGGTCACATTCGTGCTGTACTGCAGGAGCGCGATCAGCGCAGAGATGGCGATGAACACCACCACAAGGACGCGCATCAACAGCACCTGGCGCTTTTCGCTCATGTCCTTGATGAAGTTATCCTTCAGGAAGTCGATCGTCAGCGTGGACGAGGACGCGATGACCAGGGACGAGAGCGTCGACATGGATGCCGACATCACCAGGATCACCACGAGGGCAATCAGCCCGTCTGAAAGGCCCGAGAGCATCGTCGGTACCACGGAGTCATAGCCGTTCGCCGCGATGTTAATCTGATCGGAGAACAGGCGTCCAAAGCCGCCGAGGAAGTAGCAGCCGCCGGCAACCACCAAAGCGAACAGAGTGGAGATAAAGGTGCCCTTGCGCACAGCAGACTCATCCTTGATGGCATAGAACTTCTGCACCATCTGCGGCAGACCCCACGTACCCAGCGAAGTGAGGATCACGACGCCCAGCAGGTTGAGGGGATCCGGCCCGAGGAAGGAGTTGAACACGCCGGGCGTATGCATCAGCGGGCCGGAGATCGTTGTGTCACCGGCTTCCACCGCCACCTGAGACAGACCGGCCAGCGAAGCGCTCAGACCGCCCTTGCTCGCCAGCACCGCGGCGATGACCGCGACGATGCCCACCAGCATGATGATGCCCTGGATGAAGTCATTGATGGCTGTCGCCATGTATCCGCCCGCGATGACGTAGATGCCGGTGAGCACAGCCATCAGCAGAATGCAGATGGAATAATCGATGTTGAAGGCCATGGCGAACAGACGGCTGAGGCCGTTATACAGCGAAGCCGTATACGGGATCAGGAAAATGAACACGATGACCGAAGCGGCAATCTTCAGCGCCTTGCTGTTGAAGCGCTCGCCGAAGAACTGCGGCATGGTCGCCGAATTCAGGTGCTGCGTCATGATACGCGTGCGGCGGCCAAGCACCACCCAGGCCAGGAGAGAACCAATGATGGCGTTT
>CAMNLM010000071.1 GCA_946543085.1 uncultured Clostridia bacterium
CTGGTCAACACCGGCTGGAACGGCACCGGCAAGCGCATCTCCATCAAGGATACCCGCGGCATCATCGACGCGATCCTGAACGGCGACATCCTCAAGGCGCCCACCAAGACCATCCCCTACTTCAACTTTGAAGTGCCCACCGAGCTGCCTGGCGTGGATACCGGCATCCTGGATCCCCGCGATACCTATGCGGACAAGGCCGAGTGGGAGAAGAAGGCCAAGGATCTGGCCGGCCGCTTCATCAAGAACTTTGTCAAGTACGAGGGCAACGAAGCCGGCAAGGCCCTGGTCGCCGCCGGTCCCCAGCTGTAATCCGATACTTTTGCCGGGCGTGGAAACACGCCCGGTTTTTTCTGTGCGCGCGGGACGCTTTCCAGGCGCCGCCGCCAATTATGAATTGTCTGTAAAATCTCCCGAATTTGCGAAATTTGGTTGACAAACGCCCATCTGATCGGTATAATGGGAGCATAAACATCGGACATCAGATGTTTAGATGAGTCAATCGGTGATCTGAACCGGTGAAAGGGATGCAGGGTGAGACAGGTAAGATTAGCCAGCACGGTGTCTGATCAGATCCGGAACATGATTCTGGACGAGCACCTGTCTGCGGGCGAGCGGCTGCCGACCGAGAGCGACATGATGGAGCGCTTCAACGTGGGGCGATCCACCATCCGCGAAGCGATGAAGCAGCTGCAGGCTGAGCACGTCGTCGAGATCCGCCACGGCACGGGCACCTTTGTGGCCGACCGCATGGGGATCACGCGCGATCCGCTCGGCCTGGAATTTGCCGAGCAGACCAAGCTGGCGACCGACCTGATGGAAGCCAGGCTGATGATCGAGCCCTCCGTGTCCGGCCTCGCGGCCGAGCGGAGAACCGAGAGCGACCTGGAGGCCATCCGGCAGGCCGAGGCGAACATGGAGCGCGCTGTGGCGTCGGGAGAGAGCTACGACAGGCTTGATACCGCCTTCCACATCGCCATCGCCGCCTCCACCCACAACAGCGTGCTGGAGCGCATGTACTTCACGATCTTTGAGGCCATGGAGGCCAACTATCAGAGAACGCGGTGCGTGCGGGGCAGCGTCGACGCGGCCATCCTGTATCACGCCGCCATCCTCCGCGCCATCGAGGCCGGAGACAAAGCGCTCGCGGCGCAGATGACTGAACGGCACATCCGACAGACGATCGCCGACACCGAGGTCGGCGCTGATGCAGCGCGGACCGCATCAACGAAAGGAGAATAAACATGAAGAAGTTCCTGGCTCTGGCACTTGCAGCAATGATGTGCCTCTCGATGGTCTCTCTGGCTAGCGCCGACGACGTGACCATCAAGTTCTGGTTCTGGGCCGACAACGACGCCTATGCGCAGACCATGCAGGAAATGATCGCTGACTTCAACGCCACCAACGGCAAGGGCATCACCGTTGTGGGCGAGCAGCAGGACTGGAACGGCGGCGAGTACAGCAACAACCTGCTGACCGCGGCCATCGGCGGCGGCGCGCCCGACGTGGCGACCTTCAAGCTGACCGCGACCCCCGCCTTCGTCAACAACGGCCAGCTGGCCAACCTTGACGAGTTCATCGCGAACTGGGCCGACAAGGACCAGATCAACGAGAACCTGTACAACACCATGAAGCAGGCCAGCGGCACCGACAGCATCTATGTCATGCCCTGGAACACCCAGGTGCTGTATGTCTACTATCGTCCCTCCATGTTCGAGGCGGCCGGCATCGGCGTGCCCACCACCTACGAGGAGTTCCTCGAGGACTGCAAGAAGCTGACCCATGACGGCGTGTACGGCTTCGGCATGCGCGGTTCCAACGGCGGCCAGGAGCCCTGGGGCTGCTTCCTCTATGCCGGCGGCGGCGACTGGGAGCACATGGATTCCGAGGGCGCCATCAAGGGCATGCAGGACTACATCGACCTGTACAAGAACGGCTATGTGCCTGAGACCGCTCCCAACGACGGCTTCTCCCAGGTCATCGACAACTTCAAGAGCGGCCTGACCGCCATGACCATCCACCACATCGGCTCCTCCGCCCAGATGATCGAGACCTTCGGCGATGACGTCGACGCCTTCATCTTCCCCAAGGGCGAGGGTCAGTGGACCTCCATGGGCGACACCGAGACCGTCATGTTCGAGAGCTGCGCCAACAAGGAAGCCGCCTTTGAGTGGATGGCCTATCTGGCCACCGGCAAGGGCCAGGAGACCTGGTGCACCGTGACCGGCAACGTGCCTGTGGCCGCCCGCGTCCAGGCTCTGCCCCAGTTCCAGGAGAACAAGTTCATGAAGGTCTCCATCGAGGGCGCTTCCGTGGCTGGCATCCTGCCCGTGCGTGACACCACCACCCAGTGGATCAAGGACTGGCCCGGCGTCATCCAGCAGGCCCTGCTTGGCGACATCACCGCTGAAGAGTGCATGAAGCAGCTCCAGGCTGCGATGTGGGAAGAGTAATCCCATCAGCTTTCACTTCCGTGGCAGGAGGGAAACCTCCTGCCACAATCTTTGAGAAGAGGCGGGCAGCCGCTGCCCGCCTCCTCCAGGGGCATTCCGTATAAGCGCCGCGAAGGACGCGAAGGAGGGCACTGCCATGCAGAAAACCGTGAGGCGGAAGCGCAGAAGCGGGATCTGGCCATATCTGCTGCTGGCTCCCGCGATGATCATCATGCTGAGTGTGGTGGTCGTCCCCATCATCAATGCCGTGGGCATGAGCTTTCAGAACTACAACCTGGTCAAGCCGAACAAGATGGGCTGGATCGGCCTGGGCAACTACCAGAAGCTCCTGACCAACGATCCCCAGTTCTGGAAGTCCCTGTGGCGCACCGTCGTCTGGGTCTTCTTCGGCGTGGGCGGCCAGTTCCTCTTCGGTTTCATGCTGGCGCTGCTGCTGAACAAGGAGTTCAAGGGCCGCGGCGTGATCCGCGCCGTCAGCCTGATTCCGTGGGTCACCCCCGGCGTGCTGATCGCCCTGATGTGGAGCTGGATGTTTGACGGCAACTACGGCGTCATCAATGACATCCTGCTGAAGCTGGGCATCATCAGCGACAAGATCGCCTTCCTGGCCAAGAAGGACAGCGCCATGCCCTCGGTGATCATCACGATTATCTGGCAGGGCATTCCGTTCTTCGCGCTGATGATCCTCGCGGGCCTGCAGGGCATCCCCGCCGATCTCTACGAGGCCGCAGCGATCGACGGCGCCACAGGCTGGCAGAAGCTGTATTACGTGACCATCCCCAGTCTGCGCAACACGATCTTCGTCACCACCATGCTGCGCGTCATCTGGGTGGCCAACTCCGTGGACGTCATCTTCAACATGACGGGCGGCGGTCCCGCCTACGCGACGCAGACCCTGAGCGTCTACGTCTACAACAAGGCGAGCGCCCTGGACATGGGCTACGCCAGCGCCATGGCGCTGATGCTGATGCTCGTGCTGCTGCTGGTGGCTATCCCCTACCTGCGGGCCAACTTCAGGGATCAGGAGGGATGAGAAGATGAACGAGAAAAAGCCTTTGTCCAGGATCCTGCTGCTGTGGGTTCCGCTGGTCCTCTTCCTGATTTTCCTGCTCTTCCCGTTCTACTGGACGCTGGTCACGAGCCTGAAGACCGACGCCGAGCTGCACAGCCTCACCGTGCGCTACTGGCCGACGCAGCCGACGCTGCAGGCGTATGAGCACCTCTTCGGCAGCTACAACTTCCTGCACCCGATGAAGAACAGCCTGATCGTCGCGGCGATCACCACGGTGGTCTCCCTCACGGTGTCCACACTCGCCGCTTACGCCTTCTCCCGGTTCCGCTTCGCCGGGCGCAAGCCGCTGATGCTGCTGTTCCTCACCAACAACATGTTCCCGACCGTGCTGCTGCTGATCCCGCTGTTCACCATCATGCGGCAGATCAAGCTTCTGTACACCCCCTGGGCGCTGGTGCTCAGCTACACCACGTTCACCATTCCCTTCTCGGTGTGGCTGCTCAACGGCTACCTCAACGATCTGCCCATCTCCATGGAGGAGGCGGCCATGATCGACGGCGCCGACCGGGCCACGGCCTTCGTCAAGATCGTGCTGCCGGTGCTGCTGCCCTGTCTGCTCGCCACGGGCGTGTACATCTTCATGCAGAGCTGGAACGAATACACCTTCGCGGTGCTGTTCACCAACGAGGCCAACCGGACGATCCCCGTCTCCCTGAAGATGCTGGTCGGCCAGCTCGGCGTACAGTGGGACCTGATCACCGCCGGCGGCATCATCACGGTCATCCCCGTGTGCATCATGTTCTTCTTCGCGCAGAAAAGGCTGGTCGCGGGCTTGACAGCCGGCGCCGTCAAGGGTTAAACTATCCCCTGCCTGTCAGGAGACAGGCGAAACCATACGTTTCTCTCAACGCATTCAGAAAAGAGGAAAATGCGACATGGAACAGAATCTGGAGCAATTTGCACGCACCGTCCGCAATGACGTGATGGACATGCTGTTTGCGGCGCAGTCGGGCCATCCGGGCGGATCTCTCTCCTGTGTGGAGATCCTGACCGCCCTGTATAACGGCGTGATGCGCATCGACCCGAAGAACCCCCATTGGGGCGAGCGCGACCGCTTCGTGCTGAGCAAGGGCCATGCGTGCCCCACGCTCTACGCCGTGCTGGCCGAGAAAGGCTACTTCCCCAAGGAGGAGCTCAAGAACCTCCGCCAGCTGCACAGCATGCTGCAGGGCCATCCGGACATGAACAAGTGCCCCGGCGTGGACGCCAGCACCGGTTCCCTGGGCCAGGGCATGAGCATGGGCCTGGGCTTCGCCCTGGCCGGCAAGCGCCCCGGCAATGACTTCCGCGTGTTCGTCGTGACCGGCGACGGCGAGAGCCAGGAGGGCATCATCTGGGAGGCCGCCATGGCCGCCGCCCACTATAAGCTGGACAACCTGACCGTCCTGCTGGACCACAACGGCCTGCAGATTGACGGCTCCAACGACCAGGTCATGAGCCTGGGCGACATCGTGGCCAAGTACAAGGCCTTCGGCTGGGAGACCGTGGTCGTGGACGGCCACGACATCGCGGCGATCACCGCGGCTGCCTCCGCCCCCAACACGAGCGGCAAGCCCCGCTTCATCTGCTGCAACACGGTGAAGGGCAAGGGCGTCAGCTTCATGGAGAACCAGGTCGGCTGGCACGGCAAGCCCATCAACCAGGAACAGTATGAAGCCGCAAAGCGCGAGCTGGAGGTGTGAGTCATGGCAGAAAAGCAATCTACCCGTATCGCTTACGGCGAGGCGCTGAAAAAGCTCGGCGCGGTGGACCAGAAGGTTTTGGCGTGCGACGCCGACCTGGCCCACGCCACCATGTCCGCTTATTTCGCGGATGAATATCCGGACCGTTTCTATAACTTCGGCATTGCCGAGGCGGACATGATGGCCGCCTCCGCCGGTCTGGCCCAGTGCGGCTACACCGTCTTCGCCAACACCTTCGCCATCTTCGGCGCGGGCCGCGCCTTTGAGCAGGTGCGCAACGCCATTTGCTACACGAACGCCAACGTGAAGGTCGCCTGCTCCCATGCCGGCCCCAGCTGCGGCGAGGACGGCGGCAGCCATCAGGCCGTGGAGGACATCTCCCTGATGCGCACCCTGCCGAACATGACCGTGCTTGTCCCCGCGGACGCCGTGGAAATGGAGAAGGCCGTGTTCGCCGCCGCGAAGTTCAACGGCCCCTGCTACATCCGCACCGGCCGCCTGCCCACCGATATCTGCACCACCGCTGAGACCCCCTTTGAGATCGGCAAGGCGAACGTCCTGCGCGAAGGCACCGACGCCGCCATCATCGCCTGCGGTATCATGGTGCCCCAGGCCCTGCTGGCCGCCGAAGCGCTGGCCGCCAAGGGCCTCAGCGTGAAGATCATCGACATGCACACCATCAAGCCCCTGGACGAGGAGGCCGTGAAGGCCGCCGCCGCAACCGGCGCCGTGGTCACCGCTGAGGAGCACTCCATCATCGGCGGCCTGGGCTCCGCCGTCGCGGAAGTCCTGGCGGAATCCGCCTGCGGCGTGCCCTTCGAGCGCGTCGGCATCAAGGACCGCTTCGGCCAGAGCGGCAAGCCCGCCGCCCTGTTCGAGGAGTACGGCCTGACCGACAAGGCCATCACCGAGGCCGTCCTGCGCGTGCTGGCGAAGAAGTAATCTTTAAATCTCGTCTCATCACGGTATGCGGCGCGAAGGGTTGTCAGGGGCGATCGCAAAGCCCCTGACCCGCGCCCGCAGGCGCGGAATCCCTGCCAAAGCATAATGATCAATTTGCAAAGAAAAGAGGCGTTTCCTCCCATGGAAATCCTGAAGTATGCTTACGAGGGCGAGGGCCTTACCCGCGTCTTCGAGAACGAAAAGTGGATGGTGGGCATCAAGAACTGGAAGCCCGCCAACGACATCGCCAACCTCGACAACGTCGAGCGCCACAACGAGACCGATGAGCTCTTCATCCTGCTGGCCGGCCACTGCACCCTGCTGTTCGCCAACGAGAACGCCAAGGGCGGCCTGGACTTCAGCTACGTGGAGATGGAGCCCATGAAGGTCTACAACATCCCGCGCACCCTGTGGCACAACACGATCACCCAGCACGACACCAAGCTGGCCCTGATCGAGGACAGCGCCACCGGCAGCGCCAACAGCGACGTCCGCCCCCTGACAGAGGCGGAGATCGCCGAAGTGCGCGCGCACTTCGCCTGATCGCGAAGAGAAGAAACCGCATCAGCCACCCGCGGAGGGACAGCGCCGAAAGGCCGAGCCCGCCGCGGGCGGTTTTTGATTTCGGCGGGTTCCGTCCCGCGCGGACAAATTCGCCCGCCTTCCCTTGACGAAACCCGCTTTGTCAGTACAATGCTGGGAGAAAGCCATTCTCACTCAGGAGGCGACCCATGTCCAACGCTGCGCATTCCATCTCCACCTTCACGCTCCTGCGCCGCTTTATCCCCTATTACCGCAAGTACTGGAAGACCCTCGTCTTCGACCTGTGCTGCGCGGCGCTGACCACCGTGTGCGAGCTGATTCTCCCCCTCATCGTGCGCACCATCACCCAGCGAGCCTACGCGCCGGATTTCCCGGCCTCCCTGCCGGTCTCCTTCATCCTCCGGCTGGGCGGCTTCTACATGCTGCTGCGCGTCATCGACGCGGCGGCCCAGTATTACATGCAGTCCGTGGGCCACATCATGGGCTCCCAGCTGGAGACCGACATGCGCACGGACATCTTCCACCACCTCCAGCAGCTCTCCTTTTCCTACTTCAGCGCGACCAAGGTGGGCCAGATCATGTCCCGCATCACCTCCGACCTGTTTGAGGTGACGGAGTTCTGCCACCACTGCCCGGAGGAGTTCTTCATCGCGGGCATCAAGATCATCGGCAGCTTCGCCGTGCTCATCCGCATGAACGTGCCGCTGACGCTGATGATGTTCGCCCTGGTGCCGCTGATGGTGGTCGTGGCCCGGCGCTACAACCGCAAGTTCCGCAAGGCCTTCAAGGACCGCAACCGCCAGGTCGGCGAGATCAACGCCCAGGTCGAGGACAGCCTGCTGGGCGTGCGCGTGGTGAAGTCCTTCGCCAACGAGGACCTGGAGGAGGAAAAATTCGCCGAGGGCAACCGCGAATTCCTGCGCCTGAAGGCCGTCTCCTACAGGTACATGGCGGAATTCGGCACCTCCACCCGCGTCTTCGACGGCCTGATGTATATCCTCATCGTCATCGCTGGCGCGCTGTTTATGCGCAAGGGCACCCTCACCGTGGCGGACTTCACCGCCTACCTGCTCTACGCGAACATGCTGCTGGCCGCCATCCGCCGCATTGTGGAATTCATCGAGCAGTTCCAGCGCGGCATGACCGGCATCGAGCGCTTCTTCGAGGTGATGGACGCGCCCGAGGAGATCCGGGACGCGCCCGACGCCCATGAGCTGAAGAACGTGCGCGGGGAGATCACCTTCGAGAACCTGGGCTTCCACTACAGCGACGACAGCACCGAGGTGCTCCACCGCCTGAACCTGCGCGTGGAGGCCGGGCAGTCGGTCGCCCTGGTCGGCCCCAGCGGCGCGGGCAAGACCACCCTGTGCAACCTGATTCCCCGCTTCTACGACGCGACCGAGGGCCGCCTCCTGGTGGACGGCCAGGACGTGAAGACCCTGACCCAGCGCTCCCTGCGCCGCGCCATCGGCATGGTGCAGCAGGACGTGTACCTCTTCGCCGGCACTGTGATGGACAACATCCTCTACGGCAAGCCCGGCGCGACCCGCGAGGAGGCCATGGAGGCCGCCAAGATGGCCGGCGCGCACGACTTCATCACAGCCCTGCCAAACGGCTACGACACCTACGTCGGCGAGCGCGGCGTGCGCCTTTCCGGCGGCCAGAAGCAGCGCATCTCCATCGCCCGCGTCTTCCTCAAGAATCCGCCGATCCTCATCCTGGACGAGGCGACCTCTGCCCTGGACAACGAGAGCGAGCGCCTGGTGCAGGCCTCGCTGGAGAAGCTGGCGAAGGGCCGCACGGTCTTCACCATCGCCCACCGCCTGACCACCATCCGCAATGCCGACGTCATCTGGGTGCTGACCGAGAACGGCGTGGAGGAGATGGGCACCCACGCGGAGCTGATGGCTAAAGGCGGCATCTACGCCGGCCTCTATCAGATGTATACAGGAGACGGAACGGACGAACAGAAAGAGGCGTGAGGCTTCAGGCAAGGGCGGTGAGCGCGCACGGGGCAGAAAGCGTCCTGTCACGGCCGGTGGCTTCGCGGCCGCAAAAAAACATCAAAGGTACAGCCCACCCTCTTGAAGCGCCGCGGCGCCGCGTGTATAATGCCATCGACAAAGGAAATGCAGCCATATCGAATTTTCCTGCATTTCAGTCCATCGTAAGGAGGAAATCTGTATGAAGAAAATGATCGCTCTGGTGCTGGCGCTGACCCTGGCGCTGTCTGTCACCGCGGCCTTTGCCGATCCTGTGACCCTGACCATCGCGCACATCGGCCCGACGACCGGTCCCGCCGCCGTGTATGGCCTGGCGACCGAGCGCGGCTCCCAGATTGCCGCTGACGAGATCAACGCCGCCGGCGGCGACGTGAAGGTCGTCATGATCAGCGAGGACGACACCCATGACGCCGAGACCGCCATCAACGCCTACAACGCCGCGATGGAAGCCGGCGCCCAGATGATCATCGGCACCACCACCACCAGCCCCTGCATCGCTGTTGGCGCCGTGGCCTATGACGAGCGCGTGTTTATGCTGACCCCCTCCGCCTCCTCCACCGCTGTGACCGCGGACAAGGACAACGTCTATCAGGTGTGCTTCACCGACCCCGCGCAGGGCGCTGCCTCCGCCGAGTACATCGCGAACAACAATCTGCCCAAGAAGGTCGCCATCATCTACAACAACGCTGACGCCTATTCCACCGGCATCTATCAGACCTTCAGTGAGAAGGCGCCCGAGGTCGGCCTGGAGGTCGTCTCCGTGACCACCTTCACAGACGACACCACCGACTTCACCGTGCAGGTGGACGCGGCCCAGAACGCCGGCGCCGAGCTGGTGTTCCTGCCCATCTACTACACCCCCGCTTCCATGATCCTGCAGACCGCCAACGCGAAGGAATACAAGCCCGTGTTCTTCGGCGTGGACGGCATGGACGGCATCCTCTCCATCGAGGGCTTCGACACCTCCCTGGCTGAGGGCGTGATGCTGCTGACCCCCTTCGACGCCACCGCCGACAACGAGAAGACCCAGACGTTCGTCGCCACCTACAAGGAGAAGTGGGGTGAGGTGCCGAACCAGTTCGCGGCCGACGCCTATGACGGCGTGTACGCGCTGGTGGCTGCGGCCCAGAAGGCCGGCGTCAAGACCGAGGACAAGGCCGAGGACATCTGCGACGCCATGATCGCCGCGATGCAGGAGATCACCGTGGACGGCGTGACCGGCACCATGACCTGGGACGCGACCGGCGCTGTGACCAAGGTTCCCTCCGCCGTCATCATCGAGAACGGCGCCTATGTGGGCTTTGGCAAGTAAGATCCACCACCCGAGAGCTCCTCTCCCCGTGAGAGGAGCTCTTTTCCTATATTTGCAGGCGCCCCACCACCTGTATTCTCTGTGTATTTCTTCATCTATCTATGGCAAAACCGTTTCGTTTGTGATACGATTAGGGGTGTGAATCAAAAAAGCAAAGGAGGACAGGTCTGTCATGATGTTTCTGTCCAACCTGCTGGGCGGCATCAGCCTGGGGAGCATCTACGCCATCATCGCGCTTGGCTATACGATGGTCTACGGCATTGCGAAGATGCTGAACTTTGCCCACGGAGACGTGATCATGGTCGGCGCGTACATCGCGTTCTGCGCCCTTCAATACTGGAATGTGCCCCCGCTGCTGGCCGTGCCGCTCGCGATGCTGGTCTGCACGGTGCTGGGCGTCACCATCGAGGGGCTGGCCTACCGCCCCCTGCGGCAGGCGACGAGCCTGGCCGTGCTGATCACGGCCATCGGCATGAGCTACCTGCTGCAGAACCTGGCGCTGCTCATCTGGGGCGCGAACCCCAAGAACTTCCCCGGCACGCTGATCACGCTGCCCGCCCTCTCCCTCTTCGGCGGCCAGCTGAAGATCCCCGGCACCACCATCGTCACCATCCTGGCCAACGTCGTCATCATGATCGTGCTGACGACCTTCACCGCGAAGACGAAGCTGGGCAAGGCGATGCGCTGCGTCAGCGAGGACCGCGGCGCCGCGGAGCTGATGGGCATCAACGTGAACCGCACCATCTCCGCGACCTTCGCCATCGGTTCGGCCCTGGCGGCCATCGCCGGCGTACTGCTCTGCTCCGCCTATCCGACGCTGATGCCCACCACCGGCTCCATGCCCGGCATCAAGGCCTTCACGGCGGCCGTGTTCGGCGGCATCGGCTCCATCCCAGGCGCGATGATCGGCGGCATCATGCTGGGCATCATCGAGATCCTCGGCAAGGCCTATATCTCCACGGAGCTGGGCGACGCCATCGTGTTCGCCGTGCTGATCGTGGTGCTGCTGGTCAAGCCCACGGGCCTGCTGGGCAAGCCTGTGCGCGAGAAAGTGTGAGGTGAGCGGCATGAAAACCAAAAAGGGCAAGCTGATTTACAACCTCATCACCTTCGGCCTGGTCACCGCGGCGTATTTCATCTGCTCCTACATGGTGGATAACGGGCTCATGTCCCGCACGCTGAAGGGCCAGCTGATCCCGATCTGCGCGTGGGTCGTGATGGCGATCTCGCTCAACCTCGTCATCGGCATCTCCGGCGAGCTGTCCCTGGGCCACGCGGGCTTCATGAGCGTCGGCGCGTTCACGGGCATCGTCGTGTCCGGCTGGCTGCTCAACGGCTTCCAGATGGAGAATACCGGCCTGCGCCTGCTCATCGCGATGATCGCGGGCGGCCTGATGGCGGGCCTCGCGGGCGTCGTGATCGGCGTCCCCGTGCTGCGCCTGCGCGGCGACTACCTGGCCATCGTGACGCTGGCCTTCGGCGAGATCATCCGCAATGTGATGAACTGCGTCTATGTCTCCGTCGAGGGCTCGAACCTGCACATGGGCTTTATCAACCCGAACCTCCCCGGCACCCTCCTGCTCAACGGCCCCAACGGCGCCGTGAGCGTCAAGCGCATCTCGACCTTCCTCGCCGGCTTCCTGCTGGTGCTGTTCACCCTCGTGGTGGTGCTCAACCTGGTCAACTCCCGCTCCGGCCGTGCGATCATGGCCATCCGCGACAACCGCATCGCCGCGGAATCCATGGGCATCAACGTGACGAAATACAAGATGATGGCCTTCGTGCTCTCCGCCGCGCTGGCAGGCATGGCGGGCGTCCTCTACGGCCTGAACATGAGCACCCTTGTGCCGTCGAAGTTCAAGTTTGACCAGTCGATCAACGTGCTGGTGTTCGTGGTGCTTGGCGGCATCGGCAACATCCTCGGCTCCGTCATCTCCGCGGCCCTGCTGACCGTGCTGCCCGAGGTGCTGCGCGCCTTCAGCCAGTTCCGCATGCTGGTCTACGCGGTGGTGCTGATCCTGGTCATGCTGGCGACGAACAACCCGATCCTCCGCTCCTGGTTTAACCAGCTGACGGCGAAGATCAGAAACCGCGGCGCGAAGCCCGGAGCCACGGAGACAACGAAAGGAGGCGGTGCTGCATGAGTGAGAACACAGTGAAGCGCCGTTCCACCACCAAAATGGTGCCCGTGCCGAGCCGCTCCATCGTGCCTGAGCGCGACCTGAACGCCCAGCCGGTGCTCGAGTGCTACCACCTGGGCATCGAGTTCGGCGGCCTGAAGGCCGTGGACGATTTCAACCTGACCATCGGCAGAACCGAAATCGCCGGCCTGATCGGCCCCAACGGCGC
>CAMNLM010000072.1 GCA_946543085.1 uncultured Clostridia bacterium
GCGGCATCATGATCTCCGCCAGCCACAATCCCTACTATGACAACGGCATCAAGCTTCTCTCCGCTGGCGGCGAGAAGATGGACGAGGGGACTATCGCCCTGATCGAGGATTATCTGGACGGCTGCGCGCACGTCTTCGGCGAGGATGTGCGCGAGGTGCCGCTGGCCACCGGCGAACATATCGGTCGGACGGTCGACTATGTCGCGGGCCGCAACCGCTATATCGGCTATCTGATTTCTCTCGGCCAGTACTCCTTCCGCGGCATGCGCGTCGGCCTGGACTGCGCCAACGGCTCAGCCTGGAACATCGCGAAATCCGTCTTTGACGCGCTCGGGGCGAAGACCTTTGTTATCAACGCCGACCCGGACGGCCTGAACATCAACCGCAACGCGGGTTCCACCCACATCGAAGCCCTGCAGCGCTTCGTGCTCGAGCAGCACCTGGACGTCGGTTTTGCCTACGACGGCGACGCGGACCGCTGCCTGGCTGTGGACGAAAAGGGCAACGTCGTCACCGGCGACCATATTCTCTACATCTACGGCTCCTACATGAAGGAGCGCGGCAAGCTGGCCGAAAACACCGTTGTCGCCACCGTGATGAGCAACTTCGGTTTCTTCAAAGCCATGCAGGAGGCCGGCATCGACACCGCGCAGACCAAGGTCGGCGACAAGTATGTTTACGAGTACATGATGCAGCACGGCTGCCGTCTCGGCGGCGAGCAGAGCGGGCACATCATCTTCTCGAAGTACGCCACGACTGGCGACGGCATCCTCACCAGCATGAAGATCATGGAAGTGATGCTCGCGAAGAAGAAGACCCTGAGCGCCCTGTGCGAGGGCCTGACCATGTATCCCCAGGTGCTGCGCAACATGCGCGTAAAGGACAAGCCCGCCGCGCAGAACGATCCCGCCGTGCAGCAGAAGATCGAGGAAGTCCGGCAGATTCTCGGCTCCACTGGCCGCATCCTCGTGCGCGAGAGCGGCACGGAACCGGTCATCCGCGTGATGGTCGAAGCGCCCAGCGAAGACCAGTGCCGCGAGCTGGTGGACAGCGTCTGTGACGTGATCACCGCTCAGGGGCACTGCGTCTGAGCGTGCGTCCGGGAAAAACAAGCTTGGAGGAGATTGTCCATGCTGACCATCAAGGATTTGTTTGATCTCTCCCACACCCTGGCCGGAACCTATCTCGCCAGGTTTGAAAAGCCCTGGGACGCCCTGGGCGGCATCAGGGAGCTGATTCTGAGCCTCGGCCCCACGCTCGACAAGGACGCGTATACCGAGGTCAGCGAGCACGTCTGGGTGCATAAAACCGCTTCTGTCGCCCCGACAGCCTTCCTCGGCGCGCCCTGCATCATCGGGCCTGAGACCGAGGTCCGCCACTGCGCCTTCATTCGCGCCAGCGCGCTCGTCGGCGCGCACTGCGTGGTCGGCAACTCGGTGGAGCTCAAAAACGTCATCCTGTTTGACAACGTGCAGACGCCGCACTATAATTATGTCGGCGACAGTATTCTCGGCTATAAGAGCCACATGGGCGCGGGCTCCATCACGTCCAACGTCAAGAGCGACAAGACCCTCGTCTCTGTGCGCACGGCGGAAGGCACCTGCCCCACAGGACTCAAGAAAATGGGCGCTATTCTGGGCGACCGTGTCGAAGTCGGCTGCAACAGCGTGCTGAACCCCGGCACCGTCATCGGCCCGGACAGCCGCGTTTATCCGCTGTCCTGCGTGCGCGGTGAGATTCCGGCCCGCAGCATCTGGAAGACCGGCGGCGCGGTCGTCGCGTTGGAGGATCGCTGAGCCACTTCATCATTCCGTTCAAAGGTGGGAAACAGCATGGGACAGATCAAAGTCACTCCCTGCCCGATCAAGGGCCTTTACCTGATTGAGCCTGCCGTGCACGGCGATGCGCGCGGCTATTTCACGGAGACCTACAATCAGCGAGACATGACCGAAGCCGGTCTGAACATGGTCTTCGTGCAGGACAACCAGAGCATGTCCGTCAAGGGTGTGCTGCGCGGCCTGCATTTTCAGAAGCAGTACCCGCAGGGCAAGCTGGTGCGCGTCATCCGCGGTTCCGTTTTCGACGTCGCCGTCGACCTCCGCAAGGACAGCGAGACCTACGGCCAGTGGTATGGCGTGGAGCTGACCGCTGAGAATCACAGGCAGTTCTACATCAGCGAGGGTTTTGCCCATGGCTTCCTGGTGCTGAGCGATGTTGCCGAGTTCTGTTACAAGGTGACCGACTTCTGGCATCCGGGCGATGAGTCCGGCCTGGCCTGGAACGACCCCGCCATCGGCATCGCTTGGCCCGGCCTGCAGGGCGCATATCCCGGCAGCGCTTCCGCCGCAGGCTATACCCTCGCGGACGACACGCCCCTCAATCTCTCCGACAAGGATCAGAAGTGGCCCGTGCTGAAGGAAGCCTTCTCGTTCACCTGAGTGAGTTCGCTGAAAAGGCCGTCTGCCGCAGGCGGTCTTTTTTCGTGCGTCATCCAGGCGTAGTTGTCTTTGGCTGTTTTCCAAGATTTCCTTGCCTGCCGCGGACGGGTGTGATACAATCAATCTGTGCGCATTGCCTTTGTCCGGTCAGTATCCACCGGTGTTGGAAGGCTGTTGTATTCAGACGGAGAACCTGTCCGCCGTTTGTTCCATCGAAGCGGCACAAAGCCGTATCCTGAAAGGAGAGCCCATGCCCCTGACGTGCTTCTGCAAGACCTGTCAGCGCGAAGTGCCGGCCCGTGAAACGTGTCCATCCTGCGGTGAGAAGCTGAACCCTTCCGCCGCGCACACGTCCTGGGAAGAAACGCGCCTGCCCGTGCTCGACTGGATCTGCTGGAATGGGATTCTCCGCATCGCGCTGCCTGTTTTCTTTGTCACGGCCGCGCTGATTCTCCTGATTGAAACCGTTACCGGCGGACTCGCCGCGGCGGAAACGCTGCTCACAGGAGGCTTTGGTTCTCTCTCGCTCGCGTGTCTGGCCGTCCTCTTCGTATGCACGGCAGCCGTTCTGCTCCTGCGTGGCCGGGAAACCATGACCTGCTGGGCGGACGGCAAAGGGCTGCACACGGCGGTTTCCCTCGAAACGCCCACGAAACTGCGTCTGATCACGCGCGGTCTGCCAACGGGCCTGCTCAAGAAGGCGCGGGAGGACGCACCGCTCAGAGTCAGCGAATCCCATATCTCCTGGCGGGAGATCCGCCGCATCCAGCTCTGGCCCCAGAAAGGGCTGATTCTCGTCTATGCGCCGCGCTTCTGGCAGCGGCTGGCCATTCCCTGTCCGGCGTCCGAGTGGAGCGAAGCCCTGCGTCTCATCCGCGAGCGCCTCGGCAAGCGCAAAGACGTTCTTCTCCCGGAAGCGATCCGTCCGTCCGAAAAGAAAAAGGGACACATCCATCTGCTTCCGCGCGGAAAGAAACACGCCGGCGCCAAGGCCAGGAACAGCCGGAAGCCCGCGAAAGCATCATCCGCCAGAAAAAAGACATCCCAAAAAGGCGCGTCCAAATCCATCGGTGCCAGGAAGCCGAGCAGTGTCAGCATGGAAGAAATCATCGCCATGAACGAAGAGGAAGCCCGGCGTCAGGAAATGGACAGCGAATCGCAGAACCGCAGACGCTGATGAAACACCGACCCGCACGGAGGAACTTATGAAAAAAGCACTGTTTGCTGCCGCCCTTTGTCTTGCGCTCGCCTGGGCCTGCTCCTGTATGGCCGTCAGCCTTTCCCTCTCGGATGTCGTGCCCTTCGGCGAGAACCCGATCAGCGTCACAACCCGCAGCGCGGGCTATCTCACGCTGCGGGTCACGTCTGAGGAGATCGAGCGGCGCGTGATTGTCGAGGAAGAGTACATTCACGCGGGCACCACAGCCATTCCCTTTGACGGCCTCGCGTGGAACGACGAGCCCTTCAACCGCGGCTCGCATATCACGGTGGAAGCCTTCTTCCTCCCCGATACAGGGGACGAGGAGGCGGCATCAACGACCGCATACGTGAAAGCCGCCAAGCCGGCCATCGCCTATGTGCTCCCCTGCCGCACTGCCTACCATTACACAAAGGGGGATTATGGTCTGCGCATCGACGCGGCGCTGGCGGCGGGCGGCTCGCTGATTGTGCAGATCGTCTCGGCGGACGATCCTTCCCAGGTTCTCTGGTCCCAAAGCAAATCCGTATCCGGGACAGACAACCAGAAATTCTTCTGGAAGGGCGTGGGCAGCAACGGCAAAGCCCTGCCGGCCGGTGACTACATCCTGCGCGGCTACAGCAAAACCATGCCGGACCGCGTCATCTCCGTCCCGATCACGCTCCTCGCCGAGCCGGAGGAAGAGGTCGAGCTCGCCGTGACAGGCTCCCTGATCCCGGAGGACGGCGCGTCGGATGAGGAGATCTGGGACATGCTGATGCAGCCCGCCTTCGTGATCGACGGCGGCGAGGGCGGTGGATGCGCCATCCATGAAAAGCCCAGCAACGCCAGCAAGCGCGTCGGCACAGTGACCTGCGCGACTGTCGGCGTCACGATCCTGAACCTCTCCCACGACACGCACGCGCTGATTGGGGCTTGGCGGCAGGAGGACGGCACCTGGGTCGAGGGCTATGTGGAAAAGCGGCTGCTGACGCTCATGCGCCCCAACGACATGGTGGGCCTGGTCGTGGACAAGCGCACGCAGGAGATGAGCGTCTATATGGACGGCGAGAAGATCGGCGTGATCCAGGTCTCCACCGGGCTGGCAACCTCCTCGAACAAACGGGCCGAGACCCGCGCGGGTGTCTATTTCACCGCAAACCGTCAGGGCGGCTTCCTCGAGGGTGGCTTCCGGTACGAATACCCGATCCGCATCGACGGCGGCAATCTGCTCCATCAGATCGGCTATCAGTCCAAATATGGTTCCTCCCCCAACTTCAAGGTGCAGATCGCTTCCCTGGGACGGAAGGCCAGCCACGGCTGCATCCGCATGGACTGCCGCATAACGGATGAGAGCAACGGCCTCAACGCCTACTGGATCTGGACACACCTCGGAAGGAATGTCAAGGTCATTGTGATCGACGGTTAAACTCAGGATAGCAGAAAAGCAGCGGGATTTGCTCCGCTGCTTTTCTGCTTCTTCATTTTGCCTGTCAATCGGCGTTTGTAGACAGGAAGCGTCCAATCACGCCATGATACAAGAGGCACGATTGCTCTCAGAGCACGACCTCCGCAGCGCCTTCCGGACGGATATCCAGCACATGGCAGCTGCCCTTGCCGAACACAGACTCCATCACCGCGATAAAGCTGCTCAGCCCCTCCGAGCGCACGAAGTTCAGCGTCGTGCCGGCAAACCCGCCGCCATGGACGCGCGTCGCCGTGCACGCGGGATGCGCCTTCGCAATCGCCTGGGCCAGGCAGAGGCCCTGCTCCTCGGCGTAGGCATAGACGTTCTGCAGCAGGGTCCAGGAGGAGATGCCGCTTGCATTGATCTCCGAGAGGAAAGCGTCCACGTTGTCCGCTTTCAGCGCGCTGACCTGCGCGGCCACCCTGCGGTTCTCTTCAAAGAAGTGGAAGGCGCGAAGCAGCGCGCGATCCGGCACCTTGTGATAGAGTCCCGGGAGCGCGGCCATGAAAGCCTCTTCGTCCACGTCCGCGAGCAGTTTCCCGCCCATGGCGGATGCGACCTGCTTCATCTCGTCCGGAATGGCGGCATAGGCAGGCGTGAGGTCGGCATGGCTCGCGCCTGTCGCCACCACGACAAGGGCATAGCCCTTGTCCGAGAAGCTGTAATTCAGCGCGTCCACCGTCGGATCCGCCGGTGCAAAATCAATATGAACCAGGCCGCCCGCGGAGGAAGCCATCTGATCCATCAGCCCGCTCGGCTTGCCAAAGTGCACGTTCTCGGCGTACTGGCTGATCTTCGCGCGCGTCTTGAAATCAATGACGGAGCCGTTGTAGAGGCGGTCCTGAATGGCCACCACCAGCACCTCGAAGGCTGCGGAGGACGAAAGACCGCTGCCGGAAGCCACGGAGGAAGTCATGACGGCGTCGAAGCCGCCGATCTGGTAGCCCAGCTCAACCATCCGGCAAGCGACACCGCGGATCAGCGCGGCCGTCGTGCCCTCCTCGCCCGCCTGCGGGTCGAGCACGCCAAGATCGACCTCGATGGCCGGATACCCCTCCGAGTGCAGACTCACCTTTTTGTCCCCGCGGGGGCTCACGGCAGCCAGCGTATCGAGATTGACAGCCGCTGCGAGCACCTGCCCATGATTGTGGTCCGTGTGGTTGCCGCCGATCTCGGTGCGCCCCGGGGCGCTCATCAGCAGCACGGTGTCCCGCTCGCCAAAGGTCTCGCTGAAGCGGTCCAGCAGATGCGCGTACCGTTCCTGCTGGCGCTCCACCATGCCGTCGCGCGTGCCGTACAGCACGGCAAGCCGTTCAGCTGTCCTGGCGGAAGTAAGCGCCTGTTTTCTTTCCAGATGATTCATAGCTATCCTGATCTCCTTTTTCATGGTTCGCTCAGGAACCGTACTGCGCGTCGTAGGCGGCTTGCCAGATCTGAAGTAGCTCGTCCATGCCCATGGCTTTGACCTTCCCGGTGAAATCCGTCCAGGAAGCATCCGTCAGCGGAATATCCCCTGTCACGAAGCACGCCATGGTATTCTCCGCGTAAGCGGTGAGAGCCGGCCAAAGCGTGTCCACCTTCTCCTGCTGCTCCCGGGTCAGATACACCTGCGGATAGGGTTCGCTGGCGATGGCAGCCAGTCTGCTGATCGCAGCCACCACAGGCGCGGCGGTCTCGTTGTCATAGTGGAGGCTGAAGCTCTCCGGCGTATAGCCGGGAATCGTGGTGCCCTCGCTGATCGTGATGTCCCTCAGCACTGTGTTGGCCACGATGTCTTCACTGTCCAGCCAGTACCAGGTGCCGTCTGAGAGGCGCTCGTATTCCTTGCCCTGCAGGCCGCTGCGGGCCAGGTAACAGCCTTCCTCCGTATAGAGGTAATCCACCCAGCGCAGCGCGGCGGGAATGTCCCTGCAGGCGCTCGTCACCGCGAAGGTGCCGCGCCGAAGCTCTCCCAGCAGGCTGCGGTAAACTTGCTTTCCTTCCGCCTGAAGCGGAACAAGCAGCTCATAATCCGTCGTCATCTCCGTGGGCAGCATGGCCATCGGGGTGGGACCAAACACGATGCCGTAAGTCGGCGTGGCCTTGCTGTCCGTGATCGCGCGGGTCGAGCTGGGTGTGGAGAAGCCGTCCTTGTCGATCAGCTTTTCCTCCCAGAGCGTATGCAGCCATTCGAGGAAGGCGCGGTTCTCATCCGCGGTCAGGTACTCGCGCACCCTCCCCTGCTCGTCCACCGCGACGCCGTAATCATTCGCCATCCAGCCGAAGGCGTGCTGGAGGAAGCGGAGATCCCAGAGTCCCGTGAAGGTCAAGGGCACTTCGTCACTGCGCCCGTTCATGTTCGGATCCTGGCTTTTGAAGGCTCGCAGGACGCTCACCAGTTCCTCCGCCGTCGTCGGCATCGTGAGCCCGAGCGCGCGCAGCCATTTCGCGTTGATCCACATGGCGTTATTGCTCATGAGCGAATCAATCTGAGGCAGCGCAGCGATTGCACCGCCGGGCAGAGAGATCGCCCGGAGCCAGTCCGGATGGCTTTCCAGCAGGGCCCAGAGATTCGGCGCGTGTTCGGCCAGGTATGGACGCAGGTCGATCAGGACGCCCTTTTCATAGAGCTCCAGCGTCTCCTGCGGCGAGAGCTGCGCCTTGAAAAGCACATCCGGCAGACTGCTGCCGACCTGGTATCCCTGCTTCTCCTTTTTCCAGGTCTCGTTGTCCGTGAACTGGTTCAGTTCAAAGGAGACTCCGGTCACTTCCGCCATCCGATCGAAAAACAGATTGTTTTTCCAGTCGTGGCCTGTGTCCTGAACATCCAGGCCTGCCAGGACCATCTGTCCCTCAGACGCAAAGGCGCTCAGCGAGAGGGTGACCATCAGGAAAACAGCGATGAGTGCAAATCCTTTTTTCAACGGACTTCACTCCTTTCTTGTGCCTTATTATAACCGATGCCCGCTCATTTGAAAAGGAGCGAACGGATATTTCCGGCGCGTCATGCTTCATCCCCGTCATCGGCGAACAGCCGCTTGAGGCGCAGAGCGGCCTGCTTCACGGCATTCTTTTTCTCGCCCTCCGCGATCAGCTGCTCCTGGCTTGCGCGCAGGGTGAGGCCCGCCGTCATCCCTTCCACCAGCCGGGCCTCCAGGGAGAGATTCGCGTTTGCCTGTGCAGCCGCTTCCGGTTTCTCCACGCCGTGCAGGTCGATCACAAGGCAGTACTCGCCCTTCTCCGCTTTGGGATTGGCGCGCAGCTTGTTCAGCACCTCCCCCGCGCCGCCGCGCAGGGTGAGTTCGTGCAGCTTCGTCAGGTCGCAGGAGGCCGAGATCTTTGCGCCGGGCAGCGTTTCGTCGATCGCCTCCACCAGGTCGATGACGCGGAAGGGCGACTCGTGCACGACGGCCACAGGCGGTCCCTGCAGGAGATCCCTGAGCGCCTCCCGGAGTTCTTTCTTCTCGCGGGGCAGGAAGCCGTAAAACGCCCAGCTCCGCGTGTCGAAGCCGCAGACGGAGAGCGCGGCCACCGCCGCGCAGCAGCCCGGCACCGGGAGCACCGGGATATCCAGGGAGAGCGCGGCCTCGATCAGGCCCCAGCCCGGGTCGGATACACAGGGGGTGCCGGCGTCTGTCACCACAGCTACATCGATGTCCTCCTGCGCCATGCGCTCGGCGATCTGCCTCCCCTTGTCCGCCTCGTTGTGCCTGTGCACGCTGGTCATCGGCGTGTGGATGTCAAAGACCTGGCAAAGCTTCATCGTCTGCCGGGTGTCCTCCGCCGCGATGAGGCTCACGCTTTTCAGCGTTTCCACGGCTCTGGGCGTCATGTCGTTCAGATTGCCGATCGGTGTCGCCACCACGTACAATGCCGCCATCTCAGATCACGCCCACTTTCTCGGCGACGCGCAGCTTGGCGCTGTGCGCGCGCGGATTCTCAGCGATTTCCTCCGCGCTCGGCTTGATCGCCCCTCCGCCCAGTATCTTCACTTTGGGCTTCCTGCCGCAGGTGCAGACAGGGGCTTTGGGCGGGCAGACGCACGGATTCTGCAGGCGCTGGAAGCAGCGCTTCACGCACCGGTCCTCCAGGCTGTGGAAGGTAATCACAAGGAGCCGTCCGCCCGGCTTCAGGCAGTCCACCAGATCGCAGAGCGCCTGATCCAGCGGGTCCATCTCGTCGTTGACCGCGATGCGAATCGCCTGGAACGTGCGGCGCGCCGGGTGTCCCTCGTCCCTGCGGCGGACCGCCTTCGGGATGGCCGCGTCCACGCATTTCACAAGATCCTGCGTGGTCGTGATCGGTCTTTCGGCGCGGTGCTCGCAGATCATCTTGGCGACACGCGCGGCCCACTTCTCCTCGCCGTATTCCCGGATGATGCGCGTCAGCTCGGCCTCGCTCGCCGTGTTCACCAGCTCCGCCGCCGTCATGCCCTGGGAGGTATCCATGCGCATGTCCAGCGGCGCGTCCTCGTGATAGGAGAAGCCGCGCTCCGCCTCGTCCAGCTGGGGAGAAGAGACGCCGAGGTCGAGCAGCGCGCCGTCCAGCCTGGGCGCGTCCGCGGCCTCGAGCAGGGCTTTTGCGTCGTGGAAATTGCCGTGTATCGCGTGAAAACCCGGGAAAGCCCGCAGGCGTTCCGATGCCGCGGCGATCGCGCGCTCATCGCGGTCGATGCCGTAGAGCGACGCCGTGCCGCCGGAGCATGTCAGGATGCCCTCACTGTGGCCGCCTCCGCCGAGCGTGCCGTCACAGTAGACGCCATCGGGCTGCGGGTCGATCCAGGTCATCACCGGGTCAAAGAGCACGGGAATGTGATGGAACGCCATCAGTGTCTGCCTCCAATTCACTCTTCCTCTGTTGAAAACCCTAGCGTTAGGGATTCCGCGCCTGCGGGCGCGGGCAGGGGGCTTTGCGATCGCCCCCTGCACCCCTTCGCTGCCTCCATAGATATGATATGCAGTAGAAAACACCCCGGCAGCGGCTTTCGTTGCCGGGGCTTGTGTCATTTTACATATCCTTCAGTTCCGCGATACGCTGCTCGATGGCCGTCAGCTTCTCCTTGTTGGCCTGCAGGCGGTCGCGCTCCTGCTGCACCAGGGCAGCGGGGGCCTTCGCCACGAAGCCGGGATTGTTGAGCATGCCCGTCGCGCGGGCGATGTCCTTCTGCAGCTGATCGCGCTCCTTGGTGAGGCGCGCGATCTCCTTGTCGATATCCACCAGATCTCCCAGCGGAATGTAGAGCGTGCCCACGCCCGTCACAGCGCTCACGGTTTTCTCGGTCACCTGAGCCGCGTCCGCCAGCAGGGAAACCTCTGAGGCTCCGGCCAGGCGCTTGAAGTAAGGCTCCGCGTGCTGCAGCGTTTCCGCCCAGCCCTCGTTCGCCAGGAACATGAGGCGCGTGCGCTTGCCGGCAGCCACGTTCATCTCGCTGCGCAGGTTGCGGATCGTGCGGATGGCCTCCATCACGGCGGACATCCGGGTTTCCTCGGCCGGGAAGTCATAGGCTTCGTTCACCGTGGGCCACTCCTTGAGCATCAGGAAGCCCTCGCTGCCCGGCAGATACTTGTACACCTGCTCGGTCAGGAACGGCATGAACGGATGCAGCAGCTTCAGAAGGCCCTCCAGCACATACAGCAGCACGGCCTGCACGTTCGCCTTGGCCTCCGCGTCGTCGCCCAGGAGCCAGGGCTTGGCCAGCTCGATGTACCAGTCACAGAACTCGGACCACGCGAAGTCATACACGCGGGTCGCGCTCAGGCCGAAGTCGCCCTCCTCGTTGTGCGCGCTGATGTCGCGCACAGCGTCCTGGAAGCGGGAGAGAATCCACTTGTCCGCGGGGGTCAGCTTTTCCGGATCGATGGCGTGACGCTCGTTCACGTTCATCAGCACGAAGCGGCTCGCGTTCCACACCTTGTTGGCGAAGTTGCGGGCGGCTTCCACCTTGTCCCGGCTGTAGCGGGTGTCATTGCCGGGGCTCACGCCCATCAGCAGGGAGAAGCGCAGGGCGTCCGCGCCGTAGGTGTCGATGATCTCCAGCGGGTCCACGCCGTTGCCGAGGGACTTGGACATCTTGCGGCCCAGCTCGTCGCGCACGAGGCCGTGAATCAGCACCGTCTTGAAGGGCGTCTGGCCCATCTGCTCCACGCCGGAGAAGATCATGCGCGCCACCCAGAAGAAGATGATGTCATAGCCGGTCACCAGCATATCCGTGGGATAGAAGTATTTCAGATCCTCGGTCTGCTCGGGCCAGCCCAGGGTCGAGAAAGGCCACAGGGCCGAGGAGAACCAGGTGTCCAGCACGTCCTCGTCCTGGTGGATGGCCCTGGAGCCGCAGTGCGGACACACGGTCGGGTCTTCACGGCTCACGATGGTCTCACCGCAGTCATCGCAGTACCAGGCCGGGATGCGATGGCCCCACCACAGGTGCCGGCTGATGCACCAGTCGCGGATGTTCTCCATCCAGTTCAGGTAGGTCTTGGTGAAGCGCTCGGGCACAAACTCCGTCTCGCCGTTCTTCACCACTTCGATGGCCGGTTTGGCCAGAGGCGCCATCTTCACGAACCACTGGCGCGAGATCATCGGCTCCACGACCGTGTGGCAGCGGTAGCAGGTACCCACCTCGTGGTTCAGGGGCTCGATTTCCTTCGCCAGTCCGAGAGCGGTCAGGTCCTTGACGATCTCCTTGCGGGCTTCCAGCGCCGTCATGCCGGCATACTTGCCGCAGTCGAGGACACGAGCCTCGCCCACCGCCGCCTTGCCGGAGTTGAACAGCTCGTCGTTCTCCGCCTTGTCCGCCGCGCCGGTCATCCGTCCGTCGTAGGTGAACACGCGCACGATGGGCAGATTGTGGCGCTGACCCACTTCGTAGTCGTTCGGGTCATGGGCGGGGGTGATTTTCACCACGCCGGTGCCCTTCGTCATGTCGGCGTGCTCGTCGCAGACGATCGGGATTTCCTTGTTCAGCAGCGGCAGCATCACATGGCAGCCGTGCAGGTGCTGATAGCGCTCATCCGCCTCGTTGATGGCCACGGCGGTATCGCCCAGCATCGTCTCGGGACGGGTGGTCGCCAGCTCCAGCATCTCGCCGGTCTCCTTCACGGGATAGAGCA
>CAMNLM010000073.1 GCA_946543085.1 uncultured Clostridia bacterium
CGGCTAACGGCCGGTGGAGGCGACTCCAAGGAGAGTGCAACAGAGAGATACCGCCCCGGGAAACCGGAGCAAGGGTGGAAAGGCGAGGCAAGAGCTCACCCACGGCTTGGCGACTTGTCCGTGATGTAAACCCCACCTGGTGCAAGATGGTATGGGAGCACATGCGGCGGCCCGCCGCGCTCCCGCAATCGCTTGAACCCGCATGGCAACATCGGGTCTGGATAGATGATCGTCCAATACAGAACTCGGCTTATGGGCACGCTCGGTCACACTGCAGAGAAGGCGCATGCGCGTCTTTTCTTTTTGTCTTTTCCGCGCATGCCGGTGCGGGGCCATCGTCCGCAAACCGCGCAGACTGAAAAAGCCGTTTGTTTTTCATGCAGGATTTTTCCGGCGGGTGAAGAATATCTTTCTTTTGCGACCAATGAAGACACCGGAGGAAGAACATGGAAAACAACGACCGAGCGGAACAGGAAGCATGGCTGCGCGGGCAGCGGGCCGAGGCGCAGAAGATCCTCGCGCGGCGCGGCGTCGGCAATCCGGCGCGCTGGCCGACGGGCGACCGGCTGAGCTTCACCGTGACCGAGGCGGGCAGGGATTACCGGGTGTACGTATTCTGGAACGGGCGAACGGCCTGCAGCTGTGAGGACGCGGCCAACCATCCGGTCTGCCGCCATGGGGAGGCGGCCCTGATCCAGGCCACCCGCTCCGGCGATCTCCGCGAGCTGACGCGCCGCAAGGCGACCCTGGCCGGCGAGGAAATGCTGAAGACGCTCGACGCGGCCTTTGGCGTTACAACCGAAATCCGCACCGAATGGACGCTGCACGCGGATGTCTCCGATCCCATGAAGCCCCGGCTTTCGCTTGGCCTGCGCATGGGGGACGAGCGCCTCTACGCGCTGCGGAGCATCGACGATTTCCTCGAGCGGCGCGGGAGCGGGCGCGAGCTGGCCTTCGGCAAGGGCTTTGTCTATCAGCCCGCGTGGATGCGCTTTTCCGACCGGGATGAAAAGCTGGTGCGCGAGATCGAGACGGTGGCGGAGGCCATCGGCAGCAGGACGATGGGCGCATCCGGCCTGGAGAGACACGTGCCCATCGCGGCCTGCCGCGCGGTGAGCGTGCTGGATCTCCTGGCGGAGGGCGGCTTCATCCTGGAGATCGAGGGCAGGAAGAGCCGCGTCAGGGAGATCCGCGAGGGCTACCTGCCGATGCGCTTTCAGCTCTCCACGACGAGCACGGGCATCATGGTGCAGGGCGCCTGTCCGAAGACGACGCGCCTGCTGACCGGGGATGGCGCCTACGTCACGGCCGAGGAACGTGTGCTCCGCATTCCGCGCGAGCAGCGCGCGCTGCTCCTCTGGATGATGCGCAACGGCGACAGCGGCCAGAGCGTGATGGAATTCCCCAAGGAGAGCGCTCCGAAGGCGCTGGCCGAGCTGGTGCCCGTGCTGACCATGTGCGGCGCGGTGGAGATGGAGGCCTCCCTTCGCGAACGCCTGGTGCGCGAGCCGCTCAGGGCCAGCGTCTACCTGGACCGCGCGGGATCGGGCATCCGGGCGAAGGTCAGCTTCAGCTATGGCGCGGAGACCATTGATCCGTTTCAGCCGATCGAGACAGGCCCGGCCTTCACGCGTGGGGAGAAGCTGCTCCTGCGCGACGCGCTCGGCGAAAAGCAGGTGCTGGACACGCTGGACGGCGCGGGCTTCCGCGTGCGCCGGGAAGGCGCGTACCTCACGGGGGACGACAGCCTCTATCTCTTCCTCACCGAGGGTCTGGGCAGACTCCGCGAGGTCGCCGAGCTGTATCTCAGCCGGGATTTCAAGGACCTGCAGCCGCGCCGCCCGAGATTGAACGCGAGGGTCGGCATGCGCAGCGGCAGGCTGCTCGTGCACCTGGCGGAGGAAGCGGGGGAGATCACGGCGGACAGCCTGGCCCTCATGCAGGCGCTGGCGCAGAAGCGCGACTATTTCCGCCTGCAGGACGGCTCCTTCCTCGATCTTCGCGGGCTGGAGGACTGGCAGGGCGCTGCCCAGACCATCGCGGAGAGCGCGGCGGCGGATGCGCTGCCCGTCTCCAAGGACGGGGCGATCGAGCTGCAGGGCTTCCGCGCGGCTTATCTCTCCAGCGTGCTGGACGAGGCAAAGCTGTCCGTGGAGAAGGAGGACAGCTTCCTGCAGATGGTGCGCGTGATGAGCGAGGAGGATGCCGAGGAGGAGGACGAGGGCCTGCCGCTCCGCTCCTACCAGAAGCGCGGCGTGCATTGGCTGCTGCAGCTGGACCGCCTGCACATGGGCGGCATCCTCGCAGATGACATGGGTCTGGGCAAGACGATCCAGACCATCGCCCTGATGCGGCATGTGCGCGGCGAAGGGCTGACGCTGGTCGTATGCCCGACCTCCCTCTGCTATCACTGGCTGACGGAAATCCAGCGCTTTGCGCCGGAGATCAGCGCCGCCGTGCTCAGCGGCACCGCCGCCCAGCGAGAAAGCCTGCTGCGCCACGCGCAGGAAGCCGGTGATATCGACGTGCTGATCACCTCCTATCCGCTGATCCGCAGGGATGTCGGCGACATGCAGGGCATGCGCTTCCGGCTGGTCATCGCGGACGAGGCCCAGCAGATCAAGAACGCGGGCAGTGTCGCGGCCGCCGCCGTGAAGCAGCTGCGGGCGGATACGCGCTTTGCCCTCACCGGCACGCCCATGGAGAACGGGGCGGGCGAGCTGTGGAGCCTCTATGATTTCGTGCTGCCGGGCTATCTTGGCGGCTACACGGCCTTCATGCGGCGCTACCAGGAGGGCGAGGACGCGGATGACCTGCGCAGGCGCATCCGCCCCTTCCTGATGCGCAGGCTGAAGAAGGACGTGCTGACGGAGCTGCCGGACAAGCAGGAGATGATCCTCACGGCCCATCTGACGCCCGAGCAGGAGAAGGTCTACAGGGCCTCGCTGCAGCGCCTGCGCGACCGCGTGGAGCGTGTGATGGCGGACAAGGGGCTCGCCAGGGGACGGGTGGAGGTGCTGGCCGCCATCACCGAGCTGCGGCAGATCTGCTGCCACCCGGCGCTGGTCATGGACGATTACATGGGCTCCTCCGGCAAGCTCGAGCTGCTGATGGATATCCTGCCGGGCGCGCTGCAGGGCGGCCACCGGGCGCTGCTCTTCTCCCAGTTCACGTCCATGCTGCGGCTCATCCGCCGCCATCTGGAGGCCGCCGGCATCCGCTGCATGTACCTGGACGGCTCGACCCCGGCCGACGAGCGGCTGTCGCTGTGTGAGCGCTTCAACGCGGGCGAGGGCGATGTGTTCCTCATCTCGCTCAAGGCGGGAGGAACCGGCCTCAACCTGGTCGGCGCGGACCGCGTGATTCACTACGACCCGTGGTGGAATCCCGCTGCGGAGGATCAGGCAACCGACCGGGCGCACCGCATCGGCCAGACCCACAAGGTGGAGGTGCTGCGCCTGGTGACGCACGGCACCATCGAGGAACAGGTGGTCGAGCTGGGCGAGCGCAAGCGCGCGCTCTTCGACAAGCTCATCACGCCCGGCGAGGAGCTGGTGACGGCCCTGAGCGAGCAGGACATCAGGCGGCTCTTCGAGGGCTGACGCCGACGAAAAGACGGAAACGAAAAAACATGGAGACAAAGCAAAACCCCGGTGCGTTTTCAAAGATGCGCACCGGGGTTTTGTCCTCGCGGCTTATTTGCCGAAGAAGCCCTTCACCTTGTCCAGCAGGCCGGCGGCTTCCTTCACGCCGCCCTCCACCTGAAGCTTGGCGGTGACGCCCTCCACGATGGCCTTGAGGGTGTTCTCGTCGAGGTTCAGGGTGTTCAGGATGGTCTTCACCGTGCCTATGGGATCCTTCTGGAACTTCGCCAGCACGCCGGCGTCCAGGTTCAGCTTGTCGAGCACTTCCTTGATGAGCTTTTGCAGATCCATGATGATTGTCCTCCTTATGTTTTCGCTTCGCGCAGCTGCCGCTGTCTCTTTCAGTATACGCGCTTGTGTGACCGCTGTGTGAATTTTCATTGTATTTTCGCACGGATTGGCCATCCGGCTGTCAGAAATTGCGGCTCATGTCGTAGCGCTCGTAGAACTCGCGCCGGAAGTCGAGGAAGCGGTCCTCCGCGATTGCCTGGCGGATCTGCTCCATCAGGCGGATCAGGAAGCGGAGGTTGTGGATGGAAGCGAGGCGGCCCGCGGTGATCTCGCCGGCCTTGAACAGGTGGCGCACATAGGCGCGGGTATAGTGCTGGCAGGCGTAGCAGTCGCACTCGTCGTCGATGGGGGTGAAGTCGCGGGCGTAGGGGGCGTTCTTGATGACGACGCGGCCGTTGTGCGTCAGCACGGTGCCGTTGCGCGCGATACGGGTCGCGAGCACGCAGTCGAACATGTCGATGCCGCGATAGACGCCCTCCAGCAGGCAGTCCGGCGTGCCGACGCCCATCAGGTAGCGGGGCTTGCCCTGCGGCATGTAGGGCATCAGGGCTTCCAGCATCTCGTACATCACGGGCTTCGGCTCGCCGACAGAGAGGCCGCCGATGCCATAGCCGATGAAGTCCATGTCCGCCAGCGTCTTAGCGCTCTCGATGCGCAGGTCCTTGTAGAAGGCGCCTTGCACGATGCCAAAGAGCGCCTGGTCTTCCCGGGTGTGGTGGGCCTTGCAGCGCTCCGCCCAGCGGTGGGTGCGCTCCATGTTCACCTTCGCCGCGTCGTAGTCGCAGGGATAGGGAGAGCAGACGTCGAAGGCCATGGCGATGTCGCTGCCGAGGGCCTGCTGGATGTCCATGCTCTCCTCGGGGCCGATGAAGTGGCGCGAGCCGTCCAGATGGCTCTGGAAGGTCACGCCCTCCTCCCGGATCTTGCGGATGCCGGCCAGAGAGAAGACCTGGAAGCCGCCGCTGTCGGTGAGGATCGGCTTGTGCCAGTCCATGAAGGTGTGCAGGCCGCCGGCCTCCTTCACCAGATCCTCGCCGGGGCGCAGGTGCAGGTGGTAGGTGTTGGCGAGCAGAATCTGTGTGCCGATCTCCTCCATCTCGCGGGAGGTCATGGCCTTGACGCAGGCTGCCGTGCCGACGGGCATGTAGATGGGCGTCTGGATGTCGCCGTGGGGTGTGTGCAGCACGCCCAGCCTCGCGCCGGACTGCTTGCAGATGTGGGTGACTTCATAGGAAAAAGGTTGGTTCATAAGGTTCTTCGCCTTTCATAGATTCTTGAGGGGTCATGGCTGCTCCTGTCCGTCCGGGAAGCGCTCCTGCCAGATGTCCGCGAAGCTGTCCCAGACGCCGCCCTTGGGAAAGGCGTGGAAGGTCATGACCTCGTGCCGCGTGGGATGCTCGAAGCTGAGCTTGTAGCCCCAAAGCGCGATCTGCTGGCCCGGCACGCCCGGCCCGTAGCGGTTGTCGCCCCAGAGCGGCGCGCCCGCGTGCGCCATCTGGACGCGGATCTGGTGGCTCCTTCCGGTCTCCAGGCGGATGGCGCACAGGCTCAGCCCGCCACGCTCCGCGAGGGTCTCCCCGTGGAGGATGGCTTTCTGCGCGCCTTTCACGTCCGGCCCGCAGACGGCGACGCGGTTGAGCCTCTCGTCCTTCAGGAGCCAGTCCGTGCGGGTGAACTGCGGCGGCGTCTGCCCGACAGCCAGGCAGAGGTATTCCCGGCCAAGGCGGTGCCCCTGGAGCTGGGAGGAGAGACGCGCGGCGGCCTTGCTCGTGCGGGCGAAGACCATCAGCCCGCCGACCGGCCTGTCCAGCCGGTGCACGAGTCCCAGCCAGGCCGCTCCGGGCTTGTCGTATTTCACGCGGATGTATTCCTTCAGCCCGGAGAGGATGTCCGGGTCGCCTGTGTGATCGGCCTGGGAGAGCATGTTCGGCGGCTTTACGGCGACCAGCACATGGTTGTCCTCATAGACGATCTCGGGGAAACGCGCGGCTTCAGCCATGGAACCACCTTCCGCTGGTGCCGCAGGGGAGAACGCCGCCCGTCTGCACGGGCAGGCAGAGCTCCTCGCTGTCCGTCGCGCCGCCGAAGCGGCTCACGACGCAGCGCTGCAGCAGATTGTCCAGTACGCTGGCCTGAAAGCCGGTGGTGTAGCCGTTGATGAGGAAGAACAGCGGCGTGCCGCTGAGCGCCTGGGCGCAGGTGTCCACGAGGCCGAAGAGCTCGTCCTCCAGCTTCCACACCTCGCCGGAGGGGCCGCGCCCATAGCTCGGCGGGTCCATCAGGATGCCGTCGTAGCTGTGTCCGCGCCGGATCTCCCGGCGCACAAAGGCGAGGGCGTCCTCCACGATAAAGCGGAAGGAGGTCTCCGGCAGGCCGGAGAGCTCGCGGTTTTCCTTCGCCCAGAGCACCATGCCCTTGGCGGCGTCCACGTGCGTGACGTGCGCGCCGGCTGCCGCGCAGGCGAGCGAAGCGGCGCCCGTGTAGCCGAAGAGATTGAGCACCTTCGGCTTCTCGCCGCCCGCGGCGATGCGCGCGCGGATCAGGCCGTCCATCCACTGCCAGTTGGCGGCCTGCTCGGGGAAGAGCCCCGTGTGCTTGAAGCCGGTCGGCTTCACCCAGAAGCGCAGTTCGCCGTGGCGGATGCTCCACTTCTCGGGCAGCGGGCGCAGAATCTCCCAGGAGCCGCCCCCGCGCTCGGAGCGGTGATAGTGGGCCTGGGCCTGCCGCCAAAGGGCGGGATCGGCCGGGGGCCAGATGGTCTGCGGGTCGGGGCGGCGCAGGATCACATCGCCCCAGCGCTCGAGCTTCTCCCCGTTTCCGGTGTCCAGCACAGCGTAATCCTGCCAGGTATCTGCTAAAAACATGATCTTCTTCTCTTTCTGAATCGCTTCGCGCGGGTCTGCCGGGCGTGCGTCCGTCTATGCAGTCCGAATTCTGTCTGTCAGTCCTCGCCGTCCACGTCGTAGAGCGGCAGGATGTCGCTGTGCATGCGCGCCATGCGGATCGCGACCTCCGCCGCGTAGAGTCTGTCCAGGCCCTCCAGCGCCGGATCGATTTCCACGCATTCGCGAAGGGCGCTCAGATCGCCGAGGGCGGCGTCCGCCGCGAGGCGATTCGTCTCGTCGATGTCCAGGCACAGGTGAGCCAGCTCGTCTGGCAGGCGCAGGCCTTCCGGCACGTGCGCGCCGTGTTCCAGCTTCAGCGGGCATTCGATGACAGCGCCGCGGGGCAGCTGGGGGAGATCGCCGTCATTCACATGCGTCACGGCGGGGAGGAGAACGGTCTCCTTGTTCATCAGCGCCGCGATGAGGCGCAGCGGGCGCTCGGCGGGGGCGGTCGAGAGCAGGAGCATCTGCGCCATCATGGCCTCGCGGTCGCTGAGCCCTTTGTCTGCCACGGTATTCATGCGGAGAATGCGCTCCTTGCGCTTCTCCACGCTCTCGCCAAAGACGGGATCGGCTTCCGGCTCAAAATCCTCCTGGGCGGGCAGGAACTCCGCATGGCCGACCGCGCTGCCCACGGCGAGCGCTTCCCAGCGACTGAGCCAGCGCTGGGTGAGACGCCCGAGCTCGCCGCTCTCGGTGAGAGACTGGGCGGCGGGGAGCAGGTCGTGCCCCTGCCTGTCGCGCAGCGCTGTGAGGAAGGCGAAACCGGGCAGGCCGGCCGTCACGGCTTCCAGCTCGCTGCTCTTCCGGCCCAGGCGCTTGCCGATGTCCTCCACGCCGCCGGGGCCCTTCATGGGCGACGGGCCGAGACCGAAAGCGCGGTAGCCGCGCTTGGCGAGGACTGCTGTCGTCCGCGCGACGGGCTGGCCGAGCGTCACGACGGTGGCACCAGGGCAGCAGACGTCCATGTGTTTGCAGAGCTGGCGCAGCTGCTCGCCCTGGCGCAGGGTGTGCATCAGGCCGCCGAGGCCGCCGTTCACGCGCGCCTGGTCGCTCAGGCCGGGATCGTCCGCCTCGCCGGAGAGCGCTTCGCGGTCCATGCGGAACCGGCTGGCTGCCAGGTAATCCCCGGCATAGACCACGGCATCCGCGCCGCACAGGGCTTCGTCCCGGGAGGCCGTGACCTTCACGCCGCCCCGGACGCCGCTCCTGGCCAGCACGGTGTCACCGTAGCGCTGCAGCAGATCACCCAGCGTGTCCTGCCTTTCCTCAATGGCCAGCTCGGCGGGGAGCTTGCACGCATAAAAAGCGTCTGCCAGCAGCGAGGGCAGCAGAGCGGGAATATCCTGACCGATGAGCGCGATCTTCACGGCTTCTCCTCCGGTTTCAAGCGTTGTCACATGAATTATACCACAGGCGGCGCGGCAGGCGCAAGGTCATGCGCGTTTTCTGACGTGCCTGAGGAGAAAAAGCGGGGGAAATAGAAACAGCCGCACGCAGCGAACGGCTGCATGCGGCTGTGAGTGGTCTCTTCTCCGGGGTGAATCGGTCAGGGATTCGCCTCGCCCTCGGGAGGCAGGGTCGGGAGACTTGGCAGCGGGGGAACGGTCACGCCGAGGTTGTCCAGGACGCTCTCACCGTCCGCGCCGCCTGTCTGCGCTTCAGGCGTGGCGGCGGGGATCGACGGGGGCAGAAGCGCGTCCGCGCTTCCGGGAGGCGGCGTCAGGTCCGCCGTGACCGCGGGGATGGTGGGCGAGGGCAGCGCGCTGCCGGACGAGCTGACGTTTATGCCGTCGCCGATGGTCTCCGGCAGTGAGAGGGAGGGATCGGGTGCCGTGGGCACGGAGGGAATGACCGGCGTCACGTCCGTGGGCGTGGAGATGACGATGTTGGTCGGCGTGGTGATGGTCGTCGGGGGATAGAAGGTGGGTGTGCCGGATTGGCCGGGTGTGACCGGCGTCACGGGAGTGGCCGGCGCGGGATAGACGGTGCCGGGAATCTGCGCGTAGAGCAGCTCCAGCAGGGCGTGGGACGCCTGCTCACCGAGGATCTCGCCGTACTGCAGGGGCAGGCCGATCGCCTGCTGGAAGGCGGCGACGGCGGTCACGGTGTTCTTGCCGTAGATGCCGTCCAGCTTGCCGGGGTTGAAGCCCAGCTGAGCGAGCGCGCGCTGCATCAGCAGGACGGAGGTGCCGCTGTCGCCCTTGCGCAGGGGCAGGAACACATCATAGACGGGGGCGGCGAGGGAATAGAGCGTGTTCAGCTGTTTCTCTGTCAGGCCGTCGCGCTCCTTGACGTGCAGGGCGTTCTGGAAGAGGTGCACGGCCAGCAGGGTCTGCTCGCCAAACGTGCCGTCCACGTTGCCGACGGGGTAGCCGAGCTGCTGCAGACGCTGCTGCATCGCGCGCACGGAGGAGCCCTTCATGCCCTTGTAGACACCGTTGTCCCTCTGGACGGAGCTGCCGGAGGAAGAGCCGGAAGAGGACGTGCCACTGTTCGCGTAGGGATTATAGTAGGTCGTTTTCTTGGGCGTGGCGGTGGGAGCGGGCGTCGCGGTCGGCTTCACGGTGGGGGTCACGGTCGGCGCCGCGGCCGCTGTCAGGCCGAAGGGACTGGCCGTATTCAGCGTGACGTCCGCGATGTTCTCCACCTGATAGGAGCCGTCCTCGCCCTTCAGATAGCGGATGACCTGGCCGTTGCAGTAAGCCGCGGCCGCGGTCTTGGTGCTGATGGCGGGCAGGCGGGTGACGCTGCGGTCCGCGAGGCTCACGACCTCCACGCTTCTGTCCGCGTCGACGATGGTCACTGCGGCGTTTGACACGGTGATCGAAATGGGCTGGCTGACCGCGATGTCGTGCAGGGTTGCCACAGGCCCGAGCTCCAGCGGGGAGAGCTCCACGGGCAGGGCTTCGGACTGCAGCAGGTAGGTGCCGGTATAGGTGCGCTCCACATAGTAGAGCACGTCCGCGCCTTCGCCGGCGGTCACGACGCTGCGGCTGAGCTCGCGGGACTGCTTGGCTGCCGTGGCATCCGAGACGGTCAGGACACTGTTCTCCAGCTTCCAGCGGTCAGTGGACCGGGCGGCGTTCAGCTGCGCCTCGGAGGGCGCGTTGGACAGGATCGCGCCGGCGGTGCCGTCCAGATGGATGTCATAGAGGCTGCCGTCCTCGGCTAGGCAGTAGATGCTGTTCCCGCGGATGGAGAGCAGGTCGACGATGGCGGCGGGCAGGCGCTTGATCGCTCCGGCCGCGTCCTCAATGTAGAGATAGCTATTTTCACCGATCCACGCGAGATGCTGGTCGGTCACGAGCGCCGGTTCAGCCACGGCGGCGGAAGCGCAGAGCATTGCGCAGACGCCCAGTGCGGCGACGAATCTTTTCATGGTCTTGTCATCCTCCTATGTCGCGCGGCGTGTTTCCCGCGCTGTACATGAAACGAGCGGCGAAGGCGTTTTCTTTCATGCCAGGGAGAAATTTTACACGGTTTTCGCCGCGCGTCAAGGCTTGCGCGCCATCGGGCGGCATGAAATCCTTCGCCGCTCTGCCGGAAACGCGCGCGCTCAGCCATTGTCAACCCGCTGACTTTGTGATATAAAGGAAACAGCAATCGGGAGGTTGTAAACGTGGAACAGATGTCATTTTTCGAGGAGGCGCACGAGGAGTCCGCGCCGCTGGCGAGCCGCCTGCGCCCGGAAACCCTGGACGAGTACGTCGGCCAGCGGCACCTGGTCGGGCCCGGCAAGGCGCTGCGGACCCTGATCGAGCGCGACCATGTGTCCTCCATGATCTTCTGGGGGCCTCCGGGCGTCGGCAAGACGACGCTGGCCCGGATCATCGCGCACACGACGCGGGCAGAATTTGTGGAATTCAGCGCGGTCACCAGCGGCATCAAGGAGGTGCGCGAGGTGATGGCCCGCGCGGAGAACAACCGCCGCATGGGCATGCGCACGCTGCTCTTTCTGGACGAGATTCACCGCTTCAACAAGGCTCAGCAGGACGCCTTCCTGCCCTTTGTGGAAAAGGGAAGCATCGTGCTGATCGGCGCGACGACCGAGAACCCCTCCTTCGAGATCAACTCGGCGCTTCTGTCCCGGTGCAAGGTGTTCATTCTCAAGCCGCTGGAGGAGAGCGATCTCGTGGAGCTCCTGCAGCGCGCGCTGAAGAGCCCCAAGGGGCTGGGCGGCACGCGCGTGCGGATCGACGACAGCCAGATCGCGGCCATCGCCCGCTTCGCCGCCGGGGACGCGCGGACAGCGCTCAGCACGCTGGAGATGGCGGTGCTCAACGCCCCGATCGACAGCGCGGGTACGGTCACGGTGGACGACGCGGTGCTCGCGGACTGCATGAACCGGCGTTCCCTGCTCTATGACCGACAGGGGGAGGAGCACTACAACCTGATCTCCGCTCTGCACAAGTCGATGCGCAACTCCGACCCGGACGCCGCAGTCTATTACATGACGCGCATGCTGGACGGCGGGGAGGATCCGCTCTACATCGCGCGGCGCATGGTGCGCTTCGCCAGCGAGGACGTGGGCATGGCGGATTCCCGCGCGCTGAGCGTCGCGATTGCGGCCTATCAGGCGTGCATGTACATCGGCGTGCCGGAGTGCAGCGTGCACCTCGCTCACGCGGCGGTGTACCTGTCCCTCGCGCCAAAGTCCAACGCGCTGGATGTCGCGGTCATGGCGGCCGCGAAGGATGTGCGCGAGATGCCCGCTGAGCCGGTGCCGCTCCACATCCGCAACGCGCCGACAAGCCTGATGAAGGAGGCTGGGTACGGCGCCGGCTACCAGTACGCCCACGACTACGAGGAGAAGATGACGCGCATGACCTGTCTGCCGGACAGCCTTCAGGGCCGCCGCTACTACCAGCCGGCGGGCCTGGGCGAGGAGGCCGGCTTCAAAAAGCGTCTCGAGACCATCCTCCGCTGGAAAAACGGGGAGACCGATACGCTTGATCTGGGGGACAGGGAAGAATGAGCGCACGGCCATGACGGCAGCCGCGTGAGCGTTTCCGGAGGGCGGCAGCCCTTTGACCGCTGACCGCAGACGGTCCAACCCGCCTGACGCGTGGGCGGCAACGATGATGACCCCCTGCCCAACGACTGATGAAAGGATGAATGACCATGGGCTTCCGCAAAGATTTCCTGTGGGGCGCGGCGACAGCCGCCTACCAGATCGAAGGCGCGGCCTTCGAGGACGGCAAAGGACTCTCCATCTGGGACACCTTCTCCAACACCCCCGGCAAGGTCTTCCAGAACCACACCGGCAACGTTGCCACCGATCATTAT
>CAMNLM010000074.1 GCA_946543085.1 uncultured Clostridia bacterium
AAGCCCGGAGGAGAGGCCTCCGGGTTTTTCTGTGCGCGTTTGCCGCGATCAAAGACAAGGACAAAAACAGAACCCGCATGGACACCGCGGCCGAATTGTGCTACACTCGAACTGGTTATAGATGCAGAACCACACAGCTGCTTTCATAATGGAGGAGGAAAACACGTGAAGAAACTGATTTCCCTGCTGTTGGTGCTGGTCTTGTCCGCCGGCATCCTGCCGACGGCCTGCGCCGCGGACGAACCGGAGTTTTTCACCAGGGAGTATCCCCTTTACCTGTTCGATACCGAGACGAAATATACGACCGAGCTGCCGCTGTTTTTCTTCGAGGGCGCGGAGGACCTTCCCTGGATTGACCTGGAGGAAGCGGCGGACATCCTGAATGCCCTGATGAATGAGCTCGGCGGCGAGCAGAGCTTCCACCTGAGTTACAGCAAGGAAGGCCAGGTCATCACGCTTGAGCGCGAAAACGGCTACGCCATGGACGTTGATTTTGAGCATAAGGCCATTTTTTTCGACGATTACAACGCCTTCCTGCAGCACCCTGCGTCGCAGAGCCTGCTGGATATGCTGTCGCTGTCCGGCTTCAATGAAGCGGGGGAGCCGGAGCTCTTCCAGCGCGACACCAGGGCGTCCTATGACCGCTACGGCGAGATGAAAGTGCTGGATCTCGAGGATTACGGCATCGACATGCTCCTGAAGGGTGAGAGGGGCTATCTCCCGCTGCAGGTCATCAATGACTTCGTCTACGCGCCCTATACCTCCAACTATATCCTGTTCAACGGAGAGGTCATGATCTTTTGCAACGACGAAGACATGTGGGACGCGAATAACGATTGCTTCACCCCGCTGGGCGAGCTCTATTTCTCCGCCAAGCCCGCCGCGCGCAGCCAGGCCCTGGCGGATTTCGGCTACAATGAGCTGATCATGATGCTGGACTCCCAATACGGTCTCTCCGCGAAGCACAGCATCCCTTCCTTCGGCAAGATGTTCTGGGAGATCGGCTTCGACGAGCCGCTCGATTCGACCAATCCGGCGGACGCGGACACAGCCTTGTGCAATTTTATCAATTACTATCTGGACGATCTGCACTCTGCCTTTGAACTGCCCTCCTGGATGACGGGATACGAGACAAGCCTCCAGGGCACCGAAGGGCCGTCCAGCAGGATGGACAGCAAGCAGACGAAGCTGTACGGGGAGCTGCGCAGGCAGGGGATGGGCGAGAACATCAACCCGTACGAGGAAGTGGGCAACACCGCCTACGTCACCTTTGACAGCTTTAAGGACGATTTCAAAGGCAGTTACTATTACGAGGCGGCGAAGGAAGGGGTACGGCTGGACGACACCATCGGCCTCATCAGCTATGCCGGCGCCCGGATCAACCGCGAGGACAGCCCGATCGAGAACGTCGTGATCGACCTGAGCAACAACATCGGCGGCAGCGTGAACGCGGCGGTGTTCGTGATCTCATGGATTCTGGGCGAGGGAGAGCTCAGCGTGGAGGACGCCAACACCGGCGCGCAGTCCACGCTGGTCTACCGCGCGGACGTTAACCTGGACCACGAGTTTGACGAGCGGGACACCCTGCAGGGCAGGCGTGTGTACTGCCTCATCTCCCCGGTCAGCTTCTCCTGCGGCAATCTGGTGCCGGCCGTCTGGAAGTATACGCAGGCGGCGACGCTGATCGGCCGCAAGAGCGGCGGCGGCGCGTGCAAGGTGCAGAAGATGAGTACAGCCTGGGGAACCATGCTCCAGATCTCCGGCAATGCCCGTCTCGCGTTCCGCAAGAACGGTTCCTTCTATGATATCGACGAGGGTGTCGATCCGGATATCTACATCAGCCGCCTGGAAACCCTGTACGACCGCGAGAAGCTGACGCAGTTCATCAACGATCTGCCGTAAGCGGCCGCAGCAATTGGATCAGGGCAGAGAGCCCGGGGATGCGCGTCCCCGGGCTCTCTGCTTCTCTCTCAGAGCCGGCGCCGGCCCGGAGGAGGGCATGAAAAAAGCCGCACGCCCGTGGGCATGCGGCAGAGCGCCGGATCAGAACTGGATGGAAGCCAGGAGCAGCGCGAGCAGGTCGTTGTTCCCGGTGACCGGGGAGAAGATATACTGGATGTAGCGGTGATCGCCCAGGGCGAAGACGGCGTTCATGCGGTCGGTCTCCTCATCGCCGGTGATGAGGGCGCCGGTGCCGTTGATCATCGCGTACTGCACCAGCCTGTCAGGGGTTTCCTCCTTGATCTGGCTGCCGATCTCGACCAGGTTTTCGTAGTCCAGCTGGGTGTCCAACACGACGATGGCGCCGCCGTTCGTCTCGTTTTCAAACAGCAGAGCGACGCCCTCGGCCTTCTCCTCTTCCGTGGCATCGCGCAGGACGTAGCCGGTCGGAATGATCGCCTTGCACTCGACATTGTCGAGGGTCAGCGTGAACCAGTAGCCTTCAAAGCCCGCGTCTACGAAAGCCTTCTCGGCGTCCTCGGACCAGTTCATCTGGACGGCTTCGATGCTCTGCTCGGCAAAGGCGGGCAGGGCCAGGACGAGGCTGAGAACCAGGGTGATGGCAAAGAACTTTTTTATATGGAAGTACTCTCTTCTGTTTTCCGGCGCGGCGGATCTCTGCCGGCCGGTGTGCTGCCTCGTTATTCTATCATAAATGGCGTTAAAAAGGAAGACGGAGAAATGGTTTTTCATCCGTCTCCCTTCAGCTCCCTTCAGTTTTTATTCGGCGGCCGTGACGCGCACCTCGAGCGTGTCGCCGCCGCGGACGCCCAGCCGTGTCCGGATGGCCTTCAGCACGCCGATGATATAGCAGACATTTCCGTTTTCGTCCCTCACGCCCATGTTGACGACGCTCCCGTCGTAGGGAATGCCGTTGAACGTGGCGTGCACCTTCACGCGGCCTTTGCCGAACTCCCTGCGGATGTCATAGGGAAAGACGACGTACGCCCCGCTGCTGTCCGGCTCTTCCTGCAGCACCGCGCTGAAAGCGTATTCCCTGCTCACGCTGTATCCGCCTCCTGTCTCATCCGTCCCTTGTCAGAATAAGTCCAGCGAACTGTCCAGGTAGATTTCCTCGCGGACCTGCAGCTGGTGCTCCGGCTTCGTCAGGTAGTACAGCAGGAACTCCAGCACGACGGCGCTTCCGAGGCTCCGCCCCTCGATCTTGAAGTGGGAGAAGCCGAGGGGGAGGTAGATGTCCTGGATGGCGTCGATGCCGATGAAGCCGGGATTCTTCATGGCGTCGGAAAAGCGGTAGCCCCGCCGGGCCGCCGGGGACACGCAGACGTGATCCGCGCAGTCCTCGCCGAGGTTCTTCCGGCTGACGCTCTCATAGCACGCCTTCCGGTCGGGACAGGCGAACCAGCAGCACTCGTTGCAGAGAAACTCCACCTTCCGTTTCTGCGGGGCGGAGAGGGCGCTCAGCTGATCCAGCACCTTGTTCAGCCGGAAGTCCGGCACCACGAAGCGGAACTCGGGTCGGTTCAGCTCGCGCTCCAGCTGGCCGAAGGCCGTCAGCACCTTGGTGGTCGAGGAGACGAAATAGAAGCCGGGGTAGTTCTCCCGGAGATGATCCAGCAGCAGGTCCGAGCTGAGGATGACCCCGCTCGGCACCGGGCCGTTTTTCTCGAACAGGGCGCACAGGGCGCTGCATTTCCGGTCGGCCAGGTGCTCCTCCCGGAGCAGGGAATTGCTGAAGGTGAGGCGCGCGGAGACGCCGTACTCCCGCGTCAGCGCCGCCGCATCCTCCGGCCGCGCTTCACCGAAGCCGGCGCGGCCGCCGCCCCAGAGACAGTCCGCCGGCGCGCCGTAGATCGAGCCGATCTCGCACCAGTCGTAAAACCATTCCCGGTGCTCGCGGTAGAGCGGCAGAAAGGCGCGGTAGAGTTCGCAGAACTCGAAGAGGCCGGGCAGATGATAATAGGCCGTTGGTTTGCTTTCCATGCTGTCACCCGGCCTTTCACAGCGCCTTCAGCATCAGCAGCTCCATGGGCTGCTCATAGCCCGGAACGCCGATCACCAAACCGCCGCAGTCCCGATAGCCCAGCTTCCGATAAAAGTGCTGCGCCTCCTCGTTCGCCTGGGTGGACGTCAGCGCCATGCCGTGGCCTTGCGCCTTCATCTCATTTTCCCAGTGCTCCATGAGCATGCGGCCGCAGCCCATGCCCTGGTGGCTGCTCCCGACGCAGAGCAGGGTGCAGAAGGGCGTATTGTCCCAGAAGAGATTGTACCGCAGCAGGCCGACGGGCCGGCCGTTATCCATCAGGACGTAGGCTTCATGGGCCGCGATTTTGCGGGCAAACCCGCTCTCGGGCAGGTGACGGTCCAGGCTGAACCAGAAGTCCCGGTCCGCCTCCTGCGCGTATCTGATTTCAAACATGTGTCATTTCCTCTGTGCTCTGTTCTGAAGCGCGCCGGTTCAGCTCCGCCTCGACCCGGTTCAGCGTGTCGAAGAAACGAAGAGTGGCGACGGCCGGTCCCATCAGCGGCAGCCCGAGGGTGTTCCAGCCGAACATGTGCCGCCAGGACGTGTACGGCCCTTCAACGCCCAGCGCGATGGCCCTGGCCTTCAGCTCCTCCGCTATCCGGGCCGTCCAGACCAGCGGATAGATGAACAGGGTAGGGATGCCGATCAGGTAGGCTTTCCAGTATTTCATCGTCGGGTGGCCCAGAACCTCGTCGATCTCGTCCTGCAGGCCGCCCAGGGGCATATAGAACAGCAGGAAAATGCCGGCGGTGAAGAAATCCACGAAGCCGATCCAGAAGCCGGGCCGGTGCGTATGCCTGAATCTCATTGGCCATATGCCTCCAGACACCAGCGGGCGATCCTGGCGATCAGCTCCGCGGGCAGCTCCCTGCCGCAGGGCAGGCGGATGGCGCCCTTGCTCACGTCATAGTTCCGCAGATCCTCCGCAAAGACCGCCGTGGCCTCGCCGCCGGGATAGAGGCCGAGATGCTTTTTGAACGCGGCGAAGTGAATGAGGTTCCGCCCCTTCCAGTAGGTCGGCATGGACCAGGAGATGCGCTCCTCGGCCCCGGGCAGCGCGGCACGCAGGATCTCCCGCATCTCCTGCAGCCTGGGCCGCACGGCTTCGTCTTGCTGCGCGATGTAGTCGTCGATGGTCTGCGGTTTCCCGCAATCGTGCCGCCGGTTTTCCTTTTCAAACGTGCGTCCGCACTTGGGACAAATCCACATGGGAGTCTCCTTCCGGCTTGCGGCGGAGCGCAGCCTGCTTTTCTTTCTCTTCTGTGCCCTCAGAGAAGGCGCTTGAAGGTCTCCAGTAGCGCCTGCATCTGATAGCGCAGCAGCCAGGCCGCGCTGTTCCACCCGGGCACGTCCCGGACGGCATCCAGAAGCGGCAGCACGTACCGCTCTGTCTCCACGATATAGATTGCCTGCTTCTTCCGCGTGAAGCCGTCCGCCATGCAGGAGAGATTATTGCAGCGGTCGATACACTTCACGAGCGACGCGAGCGGGTTCTTCGCGATGTTCTCATAATAGAGCGGCTTGATGTCCTGCTTGGGGCCGGGATAGCTGTTGTAGGACACCAGGCGCACGGCCTCGCGGACGCGCTCGCTGACGGGAAGCTCCTCCGGGGCGGTGTCCGTGTCCTCCACGACGTCGTGCAGGAGCAGCGCCGCCAGCACGTCGTCCTCCGCGATCCCCATGGCCAGCGCGTGGCAGGCCAGCGTCAGGGGATGGACGCGATAGGGGACGGCGTCCACCATGCCCTTGCGCGTCTGCCCCTCGTGCTTCTCCTTCATCAGGGGGAGAGCCCGGAGCGTTTGCGGCAGGTTCAGGCTCTGCGCTTTGGCCTTCAGGTAGGTGTACATGCGGTCGGGATCAAAGTTCGGGCTCTTCAACGTCCATGGCCGCGGGGCGTCGCTCAGCAGCGCCTCCAGGGACACGCTGAGCGTCTCGGCGAGCGCAAGGAGCTTTTTGCTCTCCGGCAGAGAGGCGTCCCGCTCCCAGGCGCTGACGGACTGAAAGGATACGTCCAGCTTCTCCGCCAACTGCTCCTGCGTCAGGCGCCTGGCTCTGCGGGCCGCGGCGATGTTCGTGCCAACCGACATGGGGCATCCCTCCTCTTCAAGCCATGATCATAACGCCTGCGGCGGCTTTTGTGAAGCGCGTCCGGGCTGAAATCCGCGAACGGAACTCAAGCGCAGCTTGAGTTCTGCCCTGCCGCCCCGCTCTCCGCGCCTCCTTTGCGAGCGTTTCACGGAAGCGATCCGGCCTGGCTGTCTGCTCCGGGGGCGCTGCCCTGCGCGGCCGTCCTGTCTCCCGCTGCCGTTCTTCTTTCCTCTATCATAGCACAGACGGGGGATTCCGGCAACGCACGGCCCGGGATGCAGAAATCGTTCCATCGGCAGGAACGCGCCTGCGCAGGAAGGCGGAAACGCCGCAGGCGCACGGCCGCGCGGGGAAAGCAGAAAAGGAACACAAATAGAACAATCATTTTCGCGATTTTCGGATTGACGATGCCTCGGCCTTCGTGATAAAATATTTGCTTGTTGGATTTCTCCGGGACGCAGAAGGAGGCTGGATTCATGGCAAGCATCGGTTTTGACAATGAGCGGTATCTGAAAACGCAGTCGGAACACATCATGGAGCGCATCAGCCAGTTCGGCAAGCTCTACCTTGAGTTTGGCGGCAAGCTGTTTGACGACTATCACGCCTCCCGCGTGCTGCCGGGCTTCCACCCGGATTCCAAGATCACCATGCTCAAGCAGCTGAAGGATCAGACGGAGATCGTGATCGCCATCAACGCGGACGACATCGAGAAGAACAAGGTGCGCGGCGACATCGGCATCACCTACGACATGGACCTCCTGCGCCTGGTGGATGCCTTCACGGCCAACGGCCTCTACGTGGGCAGCGTGGTGCTCACGCGCTTCGCCGGCCAGCCCTCCGCCGTCAGCTATGAGAAAAAGCTCAAGGCGCTCGGCATGCACGTCTACCGCCATTATCCGATCCAGGATTACCCCTCCAACATCGCCCTGATCGTCTCGGACGAGGGCTTTGGCCGCAATGACTACATCGAGACCAGCCGCCCGCTGGTCGTGGTGACGGCTCCGGGTCCCGGCAGCGGCAAGATGGCGACATGCCTCAGCCAGCTCTACCACGAGCAGAAGCGCGGCACCCAGGCCGGCTACGCCAAGTTCGAGACCTTCCCGATCTGGAACCTGCCGCTGCACCATCCGGTCAATCTGGCCTACGAGGCGGCGACCGCCGACCTCAGCGACGTCAACATGATCGACCCATTCCACCTGGAGGCCTACGGGGAGACCGTCGTCAACTACAACCGCGACGTCGAGGTCTTCCCGGTTCTGCGGGCGATTTTCGAGAAAATCTACGGCGAATGCCCGTACAAGTCGCCCACGGACATGGGCGTCAACATGGCGGGCAACTGCATCGTGAACGACGAGGCCTGCCGCGACGCCGCGCGCCAGGAGATCATCCGCCGCTATTACGACGCACTGTGCGAGAAGCGCAAGGGCAACGCGGGGGACGGTCCGGTGCAGAAAATCTCCCTGCTGATGGAGAAGGCCGGCATCGGGGTGGCGAACCGCCCCGTGGTGGCCGCCGCGAATATCCGCGCGAGCCAGACCGGCGGGCCCGCCGCCGCCATGCGCATGGAGGACGGCACCATCATCACCGGCAAGACCAGCTCGCTGCTCGGCGCGTCCTCCGCGCTGATCCTCAACGCGCTGAAGTATCTCGCCGGGATCGAAGACAACGTGAATCTGATCTCCCCGACCGTCATCGAGCCGATTATGGAGCTGAAGGTGCGTTACCTCGGCAACCACAACCCGCTCCTGCACATCGACGAAATCCTGATCGCCCTCGCGCTTGCCGCCCTGGAGAACGACGCTGCCAAGGCTGCCTATGCCCAGCTCCCTCGCCTGGCCGGGCTCGAGGTGCACTCCTCGGTCATCCTGTCCCAGGTGGACGTGGGCGTCTTCAAGAAGCTCGGCGTCAACCTGACGTGCGAGCCGACCTACCAGAGCAAAAAGCTGTATCACACCTGATACCGGAAAGAGCATGGCTTTGCATGCTTTTTGCGTTGTGAACCCGTCTGCGCAGTCAGTCACGAAAAGCGACAGGATGGCAAGAATTGAAAGGTTCTTAACAACTTCCCTCTTGCGTCTGCAGGGCATTTCCTGTATAATCGAATCGTACCGCAAGCGTAATACCCCCAGGACAATTTGGAGGAGGCACAATCAATGAGAAAACTGTTAGCTGTTTTTCTGGTGCTGATCATGGCGCTGATGCCCACGCTGTCGATGGCGGAGAGCCTGCTGGATCAGGCCATCCAGCTGGATCAGGCGGTCACCGACGCCATCAGCTTTGAGATGCTGGAGAATGTGATCGGCGATGAGACGATGGACGCCGCGATCCACGACCTTCTGGCCGCGCTGACGGTGAGCGCTTATGCCCAGAAGACCCAGGGCGGCGTGAGCGTTTCCCTGGACGGAACGGAGGTCTTCGCGGCCGAGGCGGCAGCTGAGGGCCAGAACATTTATGTCAAGTCCCCGTGGCTGGGCGAAGATACGCTCGCTTTCTCCGCGGAGGAACTGCAGGAGCTCTTCGCGAGCATGAACAACGGCCAGGGGACGGGCATCTCCTGCGACATGGAAGCCGCGCAGGCCCTGTTCTCCGGGAATGCCGATCTGACCGCCCTGTTCCCCCAGACGATCGCCGTGGCGCAGACGCTCACCGAAAAGATGGTGATGGAGCCCTGTGACGAGGCGCCCTACACCCAGAAGATCACCTTCAACTGGACAGGTGAGGATATCATGGCCGTGGAGCAGGCTGCTATCGCGGACTTCGCCGCGATTGCGGAATCCATCAGCCTGAAGGTCAACGGCGAGGACGTGGCCGCCATGATCCGGGAAGAGACTGAGGTCACTCCTGTGGAAGTCAACGGACCCATTGTTGTCTACACGACCGAGGACGGCTCCAGCTACAAGATGAGCTCCGACTTCACCGCAGACGGCACTTCCGTTGCGCAGGAAGTCGTCGTTGCGCAGACTGAGACGGGCCTGACGATGGACCTGAACGAGCTTGTGACCACGGAAGAGTCCACTAAGCTGGTGTCCGTAAGCGCCAACGTGGACATGACGGCCGGCAAGTTCGAGTGCTACGTGAGCACCGGCGCCCCCGAGGCCGACGAGCCTGAAACCTGGGTGGCGGTCACCGGCGAGCGCATTGAGAACGGCTTTGAATTCACCTACGCCGCCAAGGATGAAGAAGGCGGAAACAAATGGGCAAACCTGACGCTTCAGGCGGTCGACAGCGCTTATGAGGTGACGCTGGCGGCCGGCGAGGGCACCGGCGACGAGGCCCAGACCAAGCTGGCCGCGATGCTGACCCTGTCGCAGAAGTCTGAAAACCAGTACACTGCCCATCTCGACGTGAGCTACGTGGATGAGAACGGCGAGAACCAGGCATTCTGGGGCAACCTGGACATCATCCGCGACGAGGAGAACAACGGGTACAGCATCGTGCTCACCGTCGGCGCCGAGGCGGATCAGCCGGCCTTCACCGTGGAGTTCACCTGCTCCGAGAGCACCGAAGGCGCGGTGGTTACCACCAACGCCCTCTTCCGTGTGACGAGCGCTGACGGCACGTCTTTCTGGGAGGAGACTGTCGCCACCCAGGACAATGAGGCCAAGACCGCCACGGCCGTGACGACGATGGGCTCCGGCGATACCGCGATCGCCAAGGAAAACCATGAGATCGCCGTGACCGAGAAGAAGCCCTCCATCGCGACGGAGAAGGCCGTTCATATCCTGTCCCTCCCCGAGGAGGAGCAGCAGGAATGGCTCGAGGCGATCAGCCAGAGCGTGCAGATGGGCTTCGTGAAGCTGATGCAGAGCCTGCCCGCGAGCACGCTGCAGCTGGTCAGCAGCCTCACCGGCAACTGAGCGGATCTGCGCTTCGCAATCTGAACTGAATCACTGAAATGGACCCGTCTGTGCGTGCGCAGGCGGGTCTTTTCCGGTGTGATCAGGAGGAGAAAGCCCGCCCGGCCTGGCGCAGGCTTTCCGCACCGCGCGAAAGACAGGCGACGGGAGGCGCAGCCCTCCACGGGGATGCGATTTCTGCCCTCCATCGGCACAAATCCAGCGAAAACGCGAACGAATGTTATCCTAAAAGAGAAAAGATATGACAGAATTATTGCGGAATTTTGCAAAAATTTTCAATTTGCATCAAACAATGCCCATGAAAGGCTTGCAATCTGGTGAAAAAGCGTCTATAATGATAGCCGGTAAATTGGATGCGTAGCGCTATTCAGTGCGCGCACAAACCGCCCGTACGGCGGATACCTGACATCTCCGCCGCGCCCGAAGCCGGAGGCGGGTCACAGGGGGTAGGATAGAAGTATGAAGACCACGGTTGCAGCCATTGACTTTGGCACCAGCAAGATTGTGACCCTGGTTGCGGAAAACAGCAGCACCCAGCGCTGCGATATCATCGGCGCGGGCATTGCGGCTTACGACGGCTATCTGGAGGATGGCTGGAACAATCCCGGCGAGCTGGACAGCCGGATCCTGGCCTGCGTGGAGGATGCGGAAAAGCAGAGCCACCGCAAGATTCACGATATCAACGTGGGCGTGCCCGGCGCTTTCACCCGGGTCTACGCGACGGAAGCCCGCGTCACGCTCAAAGGCACCGATCCCAAGGTGACGCCGGCGGACGTGAAGGAAACTTTTAAGATGGCCGAGAAAAACCTGGGGGACATCATGGGCGTGGTGGTGCACACCTCTCCCGCCTGGTTCTCCCTGGACGACGGCAAGCGGACGCTGGAGCCGGTCGGACAGTCCGGCCGGGAGCTGACGGCTCTGATCTCCTTCGTGGTGGCGGACAGCTTCTTTGTCGAGGAGGTCAACAACCGCCTCACGAACCTCGGCTACAACGTGGTGGGCTTCTATTCCTCCGCGGCGGGCGAGGCGATGCTCTTCCTGCCCGAGGAGGAGCGCGACCGCACCGCGGTGCTCATCGACATGGGCTACCTCAACACCGACGTGATGATCGTCGAGGGCGACGCGCTGACCTACCTGCACACGATCGACGTGGGAGGCGGCAACATCGCGGCGGATCTGGCCTACGGCCTGGATATCACCATGAAGGACGCCGAGGAGAAGATCAAGCGTCCCTTCACCTACGGCGTGGGCACGCCCGGCGAGACCTACGAGCTGCCCGGGGTGGACGGCCAGAAGCCGCGCAGCTTCACGCACGAGGAGGTCGCCGAGATCATCAACCCGCGCGTTGAGGAGATGGCCGAGGACATCCAGAAGTCGCTGGAGGACAGCGGCATTCACCTGGGCAACTGGTCCAACATCTACCTCACGGGCGGCGGCCTGAGCTTCAACCGCGGCGGCAAGGATTTCCTCTCCAGCAAGCTGGGGCGCCCCGTGCGCGAAACCCCGAAGCGGACCGCCAAGCTCAACAGCCACGCTTACTCCAGCTCGCTGGGGCTGATGGATCTGATTATCGACACCATTGAACAGAATCACCGCGCGTCCGCTTCCAAGGGCGGAGCGGTGAAGGATTTCTTCCGCAGCCTTCTGGGCGGCTGACAGAGTCCTTGGGATTTCTCATTCATACGAAGAAGAACAGACTTTGTTCCGACAAGTCAGGAGGATGCAACGTGATCGAGTTCCAGAATGACGCGCAGGAAAGCTTCGCTTCCATCAAAGTGGTGGGCTGCGGCGGCGGCGGCAACAACGCGGTGAACCGCATGATCGAGGCCGGCGTGCAGGGTGTTGAGTTTATCTCCATCAACACGGACCGCCAGGCGCTCGGCATGTCCGCCGCGACAACCCGCATTCAGATCGGCGAGAAGATGACCCGCGGCCTGGGCGCCGGCGCTGTGCCCGAGGTGGGCCGCCGTGCCGCGGAGGAGAGCAAGGAAGAGATCTCCCGTGCCCTGGAGGGCGCGGACCTGGTGTTCGTGACCGCCGGCATGGGCGGCGGCACCGGCACCGGCGCTGCGCCCATCGTGGCCGAGATCGCCCGGGAGATGGGCGCCCTGACCATCTCCGTGGTCACCAAGCCCTTCGGCTTT
>CAMNLM010000075.1 GCA_946543085.1 uncultured Clostridia bacterium
GGGCGGCGCTTTTATCCTCAGACTCTAAGATAATCATATGATTGCACGCCAATTGAAAGCCAGAAAGAAGCTGGCCGCTGAGAAGCGGACCGCCTGGGCCTTCTCCCCCGTCACCAAAAAGATCGACAGCAAAAAGATCTACAACCGCAAAAGAATCTCCCGCGCCAGATTCGATGATGGCCGGGAGATTCTTTTTATGTGAAACTGTTGTTCTATTCCGGACGCTTCGGGCGTCACCGCTCGTTTCCGCGGAAGAAGAGGCCGAGCATGCCCGGGCCGACGTGCGCGCCTGAGAACGGCTCGTGCTGGCAGATGGAGATGGCTGCGTCGGGCGTCTCCTCGCGGATCATGCCGGAGAGCGTCTCGGCGTCCTGCAGGCAGTCGCCGTGGGAGATATAAACGGCGGGATGGCTTTCCCCCGTGCGCTTCTCGCGGTACTTCTGCACCAGCGCTTCAATGGCTTTTTTGCGGCCGCGCACCTTGCTGCAGGAGATGATGTGCCCCGTGCTGTCGCCGAAGAGAATCGGCTTGATATTCAGTACGCTGCCGATCTTCGCGGTGATGCCGCCGACACGCCCTGTGCGCTTGAGGAACTCGAGGTCGTCCACCGTGAAATACTGGCAGGTGTGCGGAACCTCCGCGTCCAGCACCTCGGCGGCTTCCCTCGCGCTCATGCCGCCGCGGCTCAGCTCCGCCGCCTTGATCGCCAGCATGCCGTTGCCGAAGCCGCAGCCCAGCGAGTCCACGATGTGCACAAAGCAGCCGCTGAACTTTTCCATCAGCTCGCGGGCGACCGTTGCCGCCGCCTGGTAGGTGCCGCTGATGCCGGAGCTCATCGAGACATAAATCACGTCCATGCCCTGCTTCACCACAGGGGTAAAATAAGAGAGGAACAGGTCCGTGTTGAGCATGCTCGTCTTCACGACAGAGCCGGCGCGCAGCTTTTCATAATAGGCGTGTCCGTCGAAGAGATCCAGGTCGCCCAGATAGGTGTCCGGGTTCCCGTCGACTGTGTAATCGCACGGCAGGAGGCTGATTCCCTCCAGCATTCTCCGCGGCAGATTCGCGCTGCCATCCGCAAACACGGCAAAGGCCATTTCAAGCCCTCCCATCAGTCTTTGAAGCTCACGCGGGAGGATCCTTCCGCGCGGCGTAAATCTCACAGAAGTCCGATCCCCGTCCCGGCGACGAGGAGCTCGGCCATGGGGAGAAGGGCCGAGTGCAGCCCGCGGTCTTGCGGGACAGGCGTTCTTTTCTAATAAAGCGCCCTTCCGGCATCCTGGTTCTCGTTTGCTGCTCCCGCCGGGATACGGCGGCCACTGAGAGTTTAGCACGTTTTGACCCGGCAGGCAATCCTCTGGCGCCAGAAATCCCGCAAAAACGCGTCCACGCTGAAACGCGCCGCCATTCTCCGGCAGCGCGTTTCCGTGTTTTTCATTCATCAGGGTTCCACGAGCCCGGCCCGGATCAGCCCCTTCGCAACCATCTCGGCGAAGCGGACCGCGCCGGCCCTGCGGGTGTGGGCGTTGTCGCATGTTCCCTCCGGAAAGCGCGGATCTGTGCCCGGCGCGATGTGCATGAAGAAGGCCTTGCTACCCTCCTCGCCCGCTTCCTCCACCGCGCGGAAGCTCTCGCGGTAGATGTCGATCAGCGGCACGCCGAGTTTTTGCGCCACAGCGCGCATGGCCTCCGGGTACTCGCCGTGCGTTTCACACAGCACGCCGTCCTGCCACACGCGCATGCAGATCGGCGTGAGCAGCACCGGCACGCCTCCCCGCTCCCGGGCAAAGCGCACGAAGAAGGCCAGGTTTTCGCTGAAGCTCCCCCACGGGTCGGCGTAGCGTTCCGGCTTCTCTTTGTTCTCGTCGTTGTGCGCGAACTGGATCAGGACGAGATCGCCCAGCCGGATTTCCCCGTCCAGCTGCTGCAGGCGTCCCTCTTCGAGGAAGGTCCGGGTGCTGCGTCCGGCCTTCGCGTGGTTGCAGATCGTCACGTTCGGCAGAAACTCCCCCAGCACCTGTCCCCAGCCCACCATCTGCGTCTGCGCGGGATCGTAGGTGTCGGCTGTGGAATCTCCGCAGATAAAGATCTTCACGTTCTTCTCCTCTCAGGCGGGCAGCGCGGCCGCGATCTTCTCCAGGTGCAGGCGCGCGGCCTCCGCGTTCTCCGGCACCGTGTCCTCCAGCGTCATGGGCAGATTGTGCTTTTTCGCCAGTGTCAGCAGCTTCTCGAAGCGCATGCGGCCCGTGCCGCAGGCCTGGGAGTGAATGCCGCCATCCGGCAGCACCGTGAAGTCCTTCATGTGCAGCACGCGGACACGGTCGCCGAGGCGGCGGATGGCGTCGGCTGTCAGTTCCTCCGCCTGCCCGTCGAAGCCGGGACCGATCAGGTTGACCGCGTCCAGAATGATCTGCAGGTTCGGGGACGGCAGCTCCTCCAGCATCCGCTGCGCCCGCTCCGCCGTAGCGATGATGTGGTGATAAACCATCTCCACCGCGAGGATCGCGCCAACCTCCTCCGCGTACCGCACGACGGGGCGCAGGCTGTCCATGAACAGGCGGAAGGCCTCCACGCTGCGCGGCGCGCCTTCGGGAAAGCGCGACTCGGGGTTCGCATAGGTCTCGGTGCCCACCACCCGGGCGCCGATCAGCGGGGCGGCGCGCAGATGCGCCTTGTAGATCTCCTGTGTGTGCGCCCGGCGTTCCGGGTTCGGATCGGCCAGGTTCAGATAGCAGCCGAGCACGGCGCACTCCATGTCCGTGTCCGCGAGGTCCTGCCGCACGTGCGCGGCCACCTCCGGCGTGAGCTGATCCGGCGCGTCCTGCATGGAAAAGCCTTCGAGAGTCATACCCAGCGCGATATGCGCGCAGGTGAAGCCCTGATCGTGCACAAAGCCCAGGCGCTGCTTCAGCGTGCCGGGCGCCGTGTCGTGCAGACGAATGCCAATATTCATATGGTTTTCTCCTGTTCTCTCATAGTGTGATTCGCAGCGCGCCGATCCTGTCGTCGAACTGCGCGGACGCGCCCTCCGCATAGGGCACGATGGCGTTGATCTCCATCACCAGGATGCCCTCGTCGGTCACATAGGGTTGGCCGTCCATCAGGTTCTCCTGTCCGTCGACCAGCAGATGCGTCCTGCCGGTCTGCGCCACCGCCGTATGACCCGCCGAGCGCAGGGTCAGCGTGCCGCCTCCGGCATCCCACTGAACCTGCACGCGGTCCGGTGCGAGGCTCTGCATCCGCTCCAGGACGCAGAGCACATTGCCCCAGATGCTGCCGTTCCGGTTGATCGCGCGGACACCCCGGAAGTCCGGCTCCTGGCCGTTGACCATCACCTTGCAGTAGTTCTCCGTCTCCGGGGTGTACTTCACGGCGTCCGCCTCCGGAATCGCGTCGAAATAATCCTCGGAAGATGGCGGCAGGAGAGCCGGATCGGCGAAGAGCACAGCCGGTTCCTCGTCGGACAGCGCATCGTTGCGGCAGGCCACAGTCTCCAGCTCCGCTTCCGCGGGTCTGAGGCCTTCCGCCGTCGCTGTCAGCGTCACCCTGCCGGCACGCTTTCCCGCGCGCAGCAGCACGCGGTTTGTGCCGCACTCGGCATAGACGAAAGACTGGCCGATCACGCTGTCCTGCCGGCCGTTCCCGTTGAAGCGCCCGCTGTTATAGCCGCCGAGGAAGACCGCGTCGCCATGGAGCGCAAAATCAATCCGCATGTCCGCAAGCGGACAGAGCCTCCCCTGCGCGTCCACGATTTCCACATCGGCAAAGCAAAGGTCATTGCCATCGGCCCGCCAGCCGCCCGGCGCGCACACCGTCCGCATGCGGATGGCCGCAGGTTCGGCCGCTGTCTCGATGCGGTCCCGGCAGGCTTCCGCCCCATCGTACCCATAGCCGATCGCCTCGGCGCAGCCGCTCTCTGTCACGTCGATGTCCGGGAAAGCAAAGATGAAGCCGCTCTCCGGTCTGTCGCATGCGGCGGCCTTCCGCCCGTTGACCAGCAGGACGATCCGCGCCACGGCATAGCTGCCGACACAGTAGACCGTCTTATGCCTCGGATCGCGGCATTCCGGTTCGTCCGTCTCCTCCCACCAGCTGCCGTTGAAGCGCTTCTTCCTGGCCCGGTAGTTCTCACCATTCGCCGGCGGATAGTTCCAGTGCCCCAGCAGTTTCACGGCGGGCGCCGCGCTCTGCATGACGCGGAAGACATCAAAGCTTTGCTTCTTCACGCGGATCGCGTCCACGCGTCCGCTCATGCGCCCGTTCTCGCTGAAGCTCTGGCGGCCGTGCTGGGCGGAATCCGTCCAGCACAGAGCCGCGCAGGCGCTGTAAAGGTTCCTGCCGGACGCGCCGCCGATGCGGTCGAAGAAAAACTCGCTGTAGCCCCTGGCGTTCGCCAGCGCCAGGTCCTCGCTCGTCAGGTCGTAGAAATCAAGCCCCTTCTGCTTCTTGCCGCCCTTGCCGAGATAGCGGTTGCGGTAATCGAAATCCGGCGGCGTGAAGTCGTCCCAGACGCGGCGCGGCGCTTCCTCCCGGCTGTACTCGGTCTCGGTGACGGGGCCGTGCTCGGCGAGGAAGCGGGCGGCATGCCGGTTGAGCATCGTGCCCACGTACTCGCTCTCGTTGAGCGTATCCTCCGTGTTGATGGTGCGGCAGCCCATGAAACGCCCGCCATGGGGATCCAGCGCGCGCTTCAGGAGGCACATCTCCCGCATGTGCTCCGTCGAGATTACGTTATTGCCGGCTTCCCAGAACAGGATGGCCGGCTCATTTCGGAACACGAGGATCACATTGCGCATCAGCTCCACCCGCTGATCCCACTGCCGGCCGAAGGTCTCGCGCTCCTTGTCCCCCGCGGGCTGTGTGCACACAACGCCCTGCCGGCCGCACGCCCGGATATCCATCGGGCTCGCCGCCACATGCATCCAGCGGATGTGGTTGGCTCCGCTCTCGCGAATCCACCGCGCGTCCATGTCGTGCAGCCATTCGGGCACAATGCCGCTCTCCGCCCACTCGTTCGTTGCCCGCTGGGCATAGCCCCGCAGCCAGACCGGATGGCCGTTGATCAGCACGCCCCGGTCCTTGTCGTAGCCGACCTGGCGGAAGCCGGTCTCCACGGTCTCGCTGTCGACCGCCTTCCCGTCCGCTTCGAGCGTAATCTCGACACGATAGAGCGCGGGATGCGCGGGCTCCCAGAAGGTGAGACCCGTCACAGGCGCGCAGGCGCAGATCTTCTGCGTGCCCACAGCGTCCGCGCAGGTGGGCCGCACTTTGTCCGCGTCCTCCGGCACATAGTGTCCCGTGTTCTCATCCCATCGGTAGGCGTCCGGGGGAACCAGCGTCAGCGGCGGCTGCCAGGAGACTGGCTCCACGATCGTCTCTTCCGAGGAGAAAGCCGCGGCCTCCTTCCCATCGGCCGTGCGTATGCGCACCACAGCGCGGCAGTTTGCCGCACGGGATGAAAGGTTGCGCACCTCGGCCTCCGCGTGAACGACGGCCATCCCGCGCTCCAGGTCAAAGCCATCCGCGTAGACATAGGCGCCGTGGCTCTGCAGGTTGGCGTAGAGCGGCAGGGTCAGGTGAACACTTTCCTTGAAGACGACCCGCACCGGCTGGCTCAGGCCGCCCAGCGTGGGGTTGAAGTCATTGCAATTCCAGGAGAAACCGACGCCCTCCCGGTCCGCCGGCACGCGCTCGTCGCAGCTCTGCAGATAGGATCCCGGCTGCACGCCAGGTGCGTTCGGGGTCTCCGCGATGCAGAACGGAATGTTGCGTGTGCTGGTGTTGTCGGTGGCGATGGCGATCCGGTTGGCGCCGGAGGGAGCCAGGAAGGGCGTCACGTCGAAACCGAACGGCCCCACGCCCATCTCGTAGTAGCCCGCCAGGCTGCCGTTGACATAGAGATAGCACGTCTGCCGGACACCTTCAAACGTCAGAAATACCCGTTTCCCGGCGTGTTCCGCGGGAATCCGCAGGGTGTTCCGGTAGAAGGCGCAGGCGCGCCGCTGGCCGCTGCCGCCGTCCTCGATGGGCACAGCAAAAAGGTCGCTGCCGTTGATTGTATGCGGCAGCGTGACCTCCTCCCAGTTTTCATCGTCGTACTCCACGTCCGTGGGCAGCCGTCCCCGGCTGTCCCGGCAGGACTGCAGCGCCTTCTCCATCGGGAAGGCATCCGTCAGGCGAAAACGCCAGCCCTGATGGAAGCGATAAGCATTATGCATTTTCATCCTTCAGATACGGAGCGCAGACCGGCTGCGCGCGCAGTTCGCGCACCACCAGCCTGCAGATCTCCTCCGCGCCATGCGCGTTGAAATGGGTTCTGTCGTCGTGGCCCTCCGGGAAATCCGGGTGCTCGCCGGGATCCAGACGGACAAACAGCTCCGCCGTCTTCTCCTCGCCCAGCGAGAGATACAGCGCGCGGCTGTCCCGCTTCAGGTCGCACAGCGGCACCTTCTTCTCGGCAGCCAGCTCACGCATCGCCCGGGGATACTCCCCGTGGGTGAAGCGCAGAGCGCCGTTCTCATCGTAGAGGCGGCGGGAGACCGGGGTGATCAGCACCGGCTGCGCGCCGCGGTCCAGGGCAAACCGGCAATAGCGCCAGAGCTCTTCCTTGTAGGTGGTGTCCGGATCCGTGTGCCGCTCGTCGCTCTTCTCGTCGTTGTGGCCGAACTGGATGAGCAGCAGATCGCCCGCCGCCATCTCCTTCTCGGCCGGGGCAAAGAGCCCCTCCTCGCGGAAGCTGCGGCTGCTGCGCCCGCTGAGCGCGATGTTGCGGACCGTCACGCCGTCCCGCACATACTGCGGCAGCGCCCAGCCCCAGCCCCGAAAGGGTGGTTGGTTATCCTCCACCGTGGAATCGCCGATGATCCAGATCGTGGGCATGGCTCACCAATCCTTCCAGACCTGGTTGAGATCGATGACGCAGACCTGACCCACGCCGTTTTCGTCGGGATTCGAGAACAGAATCTGGTCTCCTTTGCGGTTGAAGGAAGGATGCTGATGGTCGGCGCCCGTCTTGCAGCGGCCGGTCGTCGCGATCAGCTTGGTCTTCTTGGTCGCTCGTTCGATCAGCACGACGCCCTCCTGCACGGTGGTGCCGAGGTAGCTGATGCGATCCGCGCAGAGCCACTTGTGGTCGCGGCTGATGCAGGGATGGAGCAGCTGGGTGCTGGTGGCGGCCACATCGAAATGCCTGCCGTCCTTATCGCCGATGATGATGTTGCCGGTGTGAACCTCGCCCTTTTCGCCATCCACGAAGCCCGCGGGATCCAGCTTCATCAGCGCCATCTCGGTGCCGTCCGACGCCCAGACCTCATGGGTGATCCACTCGCTGGGATGCTCCACATAGTAGGGACGGACATAGCGCTCCTTCACGTCGAACATCCAGGTGCGCTGGAAGGCGTCGCCCTCGGTCTCGTGGATGTAGAAGATCAGGTTCTCGTCCGTGGGGCAGATCTGGGCGTGGCCCAGACGGAAGTCGGTTTGATAGACAACCTCGGCTTCCTTGCCGGGGTCCATGATCACCAGACCATAATACTTGTTGGCCAGGTGGTAGCTGCAGGCGATGCGGCCCGTGTTGGCGGCGGTCAGGTGTCCCGTGATCTGGCCGAATTTCGGCAGATCGCCGAGCTTGGTCATCTCTTTCGTGGCGAGATCCACAGCATAGACTTCGGTCTCGTTCTTGCAGGTATAGCCGATGTTTTTCTCGCGGTCGGTGGCAAAGCCGCGGAAGCTGTAATCCGTGATCCGCTCAATCTCGCCGGTCTCCACGTTGGCGCGGTAGCAGCCTCCGTCGTTCCTGCCTTCGAGCTGCTGCTTCATGAAGAAGAAATAGCGGTCGTCGGTGGAGAAATTCTCGCAGGTAAAATAGAGCTTGGCATTGCGTTCCGGGCCGTGGGCATAGCGGCGCACCTCATAGCCTGTGACCGCGTCACGATAGATTTCCATGGCAGATTCCTCCTCGGTATCTCATTGTATTTTCACAGCCGGACACGCTGCCCGGCGGGAATGCAGACAGCCGGCTGATCGTTGACAGAAATCCAGCAATCCCTCGCGTTGGGATTGAACACGAAGCTGTTGTCCGCCGCGAACTGCAGGCGGGCATAATCATCCATGCAATCCAGGAACTCGATGTTGGTGCAGTACCAGATGTCGTCCTTCCCGCCCATCATGCGGCAGAAGTCTTCCATCAGCTCCCAGTTGCCCTTGTCGTCAAATTCATAGCTGTGCCCCCACACGTACATCAGGTAGAGGTACTGCTTCTTGAAGAGCGCCAGGAACTGCTCGCCCAGTTCCATCAGGCGGTGGTTGTGGTGGCAGGTGGCCTGCCAGCGGTAGGGATTCTCCGGCAGGGCGAAGCTGTCCGAAGAGCCCACCACGCGGGAATAGCGGATGCCGCACGCGGGCAGCAGCGCTTCGATTTCACGGCTCAGCGATCCGTTCGGATAGCTCAGTCCGCGCACGGGATAGCCCGTGTATTGCTCCAGGAATTTGCGGTCCTCCAGCACCTCCTGCGCCACCTCGGGCAGCGGGCAGCGGGCGATAGTCGGATGCGTCACGGTGTGGCAGGCCACTTCATGGCCCGCGTAGAGAGAGGGAATCTCCTCCGGCAGCACCCGGTCGCCGCGGTCGAACAAGCCGCTGTTCAGGTGAAAGGTGCCCTTGATGCCGTTTTTGTTGAAGATTTCCACCAGGCGGCGGTCCTGCGTGCGGCCGTCGTCATAGCTCATGGTCAGCGCTTTGTGCTTTCCGCCGGGAAAGCAGCAGTACACTCTGTTCATTGCTTCTCCTCACAGGATGGGGCTGCCGCATGGCACGGCAGCCCCGGAAATTCGGTTGTCAGGCGTCGTTACTGGGCGGCATGATAGGCCTCGTTGTACTCGGAGGTCATCAGCTCGCCGCCCTGAGCGGCCCAATCCTCCCAGGCAGCGCGCAGGCCAGCCTCGTCGATCTGGCCGGCGATGTACTGCACGGCGGCGTCGGTGAGGATCTGGGTCAGCTGGGTGCCGAAGGCCACGTTGGTCTCGCTCACCAGCGGATAGCAGGGATCCAGCACGGCGTAGGGGGCCAGCTCCACGTTCAGGTCCTCATAGCGCTGACGCAGGGTGGTCAGCTTGAGGGCGGGCTTGATGGGGTTGCCGGTCACCTGCATGCCCAGCTGGTTCAGGTCGTGCAGATACATCTTGGTGGCGTTGGTCTTCTCGACGTCCTCGGCAGAGGGGGTGATGCGGAAGCCATCGGCGTCCAGCCAGTAGGTCACATCCTGCACGCCGCAGTTGAGCATGGTCGCGCCTTCGTCGCTGTTGCACCAGTCGAGGAACTTGAGGACCTTGGGCAGGTCAGCGTCGGACACGGACTTGGTGATAAGGATCTCGCCGTTGAAGCCGGGGTTCTGGGGCCACACGGTGATGGAGCCGTCTTCCTTGGCCACCGGGCCCACGGACCACCAGATCAGGTCGGTGACGCCGGCGTTCTTCTCGAACCATTCCTGCTGACGATGGGTGTTGTCCAGGCAGTCGAAGCGCATGAAGGCCTTGCCGGTGCGCTCGATGTTGTCCCACTCGGAGGTGGAGATCTGCGCGAAGTTGGGATCGATGCCGCCGATCTCATACAGGTGGCGCAGCCAGTTCAGGCCCTCGAGGTAGGCGGGGGACAGGTGGGCGGGATAGATGTTGCCGTTCTCATCCACGCCCCAGTTGTTGGGAGCGCCGTGGGCCACGGTGATCACGCTGATGGTGCCCGCGGTGTAGGAGCACATGTTCAGGGCATAGGTGTCGGCGCTGTAGCCGGCCAGCTTCTCCGCCAGCTCGGTCAGGTCGGCCAGGGTGGTCACCTCGCGGTCGAAGCCCACTTCCTTGGCGATGTCCTTGCGGTAGTAGATGCCGCCGCGGGGGAACACGCGGCTGCGGTAGATGCCGTACACGCGGCCGTCCACGGAGATGTTGTTGTAGATCTTCTCGTTGCCGGCGGCCAGGTTCGGATAGTTCTCCGCGTCCTTCACGACCTCGGTCAGGTCATGGAAGGCGCCGGCGCGGGCGGAATTGATGATCAGGGGATTCCGGGCGTCGGTGGCGGCGATCAGCATGGGCGGGTTCTTGTCCGCCAGGGTGGTGTTCAGCAGGTCGGTGTAGGTGGAGTTGGGGCCCCAGATGGGCACCAGCTTCACGCCGGTCGCGGCCTGGATGGCGTCCAGCACAGGGTTGTTCTCCGCCACAAAGTCCACTTCCGCAGGGAACTCGGGCAGCATCACGGTGATCTCGAAGGGCTCATCCGCGGCGGCAAAGCTCATCATCGAAAGCAGCATTGCCAGGGACAGGAACAGGGCAGCCAGTTTCTTCATTGTGGGTTCCTCCTTTTCTGTTCGTTATCGCGCAGCGGCTTCAAGCCGCAGATAACCGGTACGGATGCGGGCCTCAGCCCTTGAGCGCGCCGACCATGACGCCCTTGACGAAGTACTTCTGCAGGAAGGGGTAGACGCACATGATGGGCACGGTGGACACCACGATGACCGCCATCTTGATGGACTGCTCGGGCGGCTGGACGAAGTCCGGGTCCATGTTCGCCATGTCGCCTGCGGAGCCGTTGCTCATGATGATCAGCTCGCGCAGCAGCACCTGCAGGGGCCATTTCTCCTTCGCGCCGGTCATGTAGATCATGGCGCCGAAGTAGGCGTTCCAGTGGCCCACGGCGTAGAACAGGCCGAAGGTCGCCAGCACCGGCAGGGACAGGGGCAGCACGATCTTCCACAGCACGCCCAGGTCGGTGCAGCCGTCGATGGAGGCGGACTCCTCCAGCTCCTGCGGGATGCCCTGGAAGAAGTTCTTCACGATCATCATGTTGTAGGCGCTGATGGCGCCGGGCAGCAGCACGGAGAGGTAGGAGTTCTTCATGTTCAGCACGTTGGCGACGATGATGTAGTTGGGGATCATGCCGCCGGAGAAGAACATGGAAAAGATGACCATATTCAGGAAGAAGTTGCGCCCCCGCAGCCGGGACTTGGAGATGGCGTAGGCCATGGTGACGGTGAAGAAGAGGTTGATGATAGTGCCCGCCACGGTGATGAAGGCCGAGTTGCCAAAGCCCTGGAGGATCTTGTTGGAGGAGAAAATGAAGCGGTAGGCGTTGGTGGTGACGTCCTGGGGGATGATGAACATCGGGCGGGTCGCGATCTCATACTCCGTGGCGAAGGACGCGCCGATGATGTAGATGAAGGGCAGGATGGTGGTGAAGGCCACCAGGGTGAGGAAGACGTAGTTCAGCAGGTCGAAGATGCGGCTGCCGACGGTGGCGTTCTGACCCACGGGGCCGGAGGATTCGATTCTCTTGCTGGTCTTGGCGATGGCTTTCTGCGTCATGCGAATCCCTCCTTCCTCAGTACAGGCCCTGCTCGCCCAGCAGGTGGGCGATCTTGTTGGAGCCCACCACCAGGGTCACGCTGACGATGGATTTCATCAGACCGATGGCGGCGGCGTAGCTGAACTGGCCCTGCTGCAGGCCCTGCTGATAGACGAACACGTCCAGGGTCTGGCTGGCCTTGCGGTTGAGCGGGTTCGCCATCAGGATCAGGTGGTCATAGCCGGTGTCCAGCACGCTGCCCATGCGCAGGATCAGCATCAGCACGATGGTGGAGCGGATGGCCGGCAGGGTGATGTGCC
>CAMNLM010000076.1 GCA_946543085.1 uncultured Clostridia bacterium
CGTGGCACATCACGCGCGCCACAGTGCGTTCCGTCGCACCGACTTCAATGCCCATAATCTCGCCGATCTTCGCGGCGACAGCGCTTCCGCCTACCGGACAGGCGCTCACGGGAGCCTTGCCGCTGGCAATCGCATCCGCGCAGCCGTCGCAGCCGGGATAGCCGCAGCCGCCGCAGTTTGCGCCGGGAAGGCACTCACGCACAGCGTCGCGGCGGGGATCAGAGGGAACGGCAAAGACTTTGGAGACCCAAGTCAGCAGAAGTCCCAGGAGGATACCCATACCACCGAGGACGAGCACAGCCCATACAATATTCATCGTATCCTCCTTAAATCAGGCCGCCGAAGCCCATGAAGGAGATGGCCATCAGACCCGCCATGATCAGCGCGCCTGGGAAGCCCTGCATCCACTTGGGCATGTTGGACAGCTCCATGCGCTCGCGGATGCCCGCCAGCAGGAGCAGTGCCAGGGTGAAACCGAGAGCGGAGCAGCAGCCGGAGAAGGTGCTCTCGAGAAGGTTGTAGCCGTCGGTGATGTTGTTGATGGCGACGGCCAGCACCACGCAGTTGGTGGTGATCAGGGGCAGGTACACGCCCAGCGCCTGATACAGGCTGTAGGACAGCTTCTTCAGCGCGTTCTCCACGACCTGCACCAGCACGGCGATGACCAGAATGAAGGCGATCGTATGCAGGTATTCCAGATGCAGCGGGACGAGCAGGAAGTTCTGCACCAGCCAGGTGAAGAAGGAAGCAATCGTGATGACGAACGTCACGGCCAGGCCCATGCCCAGCGCAGTGTCCACCTTTTTCGACACGCCCAGGAAGGGGCAGATGCCGAAGAACTGACACATGACGTAATTGTTGACCAGAATCTGGCCGATGAGGATGACAAAGAAGGTACTCACGCCAGTTCCTCCTTCCTCGCCCGGCTGTGGCGCGCGATCGCGGCCTTGATGACATTGACCAGAATGAGCAGGATGCCGAGGGTGATGAAGCCGCCGGGCACCTGGTTCATAATCGCCATGGGCTGGTAGGCTTCAGGCATCAGGCGCAGGCCGAAGATGGAGCCGGAGCCGATCAGCTCGCGGATGCAGCTGAGCAGGGTGATTGCCCAAGTGAAGCCGAGGCCCATGCCCAGGCCGTCGCCGATGGCCTGCACCGGCGGGTTCTTGGCGGCGAAGGATTCAGCGCGGGCAAAGATGATGCAGTTGACAACGATCAGCTGGATATAGGTTCCCAGGGCCGCGCGCAGCGACGGTACGAAGGCCGACATCAGCAGATCGATCATCGTCACGAAGGAAGCGATGATGACGATGTAGGAGGGAATACGCACCTTGTCCGGGATGATATTCCGCAGCAGGGAGATGAAAAGGTTGGAGAAGACCAGCACGACGGTTGTCGCGAGGCCCATGCCCACACCGTTCATCGCGGCTGTTGTGATGCCCAGCGTCGGGCACATGCCCAGCATCAGGGTGAAGGTCGGGTTTTCAAAGATCAGACCGTTGAGAAACGCGCCAAGGAAGGTATCTTTCTTAGGCATTCTTTTTCACCTCCCCAAAGAATTTCGGCATGGTATAGCGGTCGATCAGGGGAGTCAGGACGTTCATGAAGAGGATGGCGAAGGAAGTGCCCTCGGGATAGTTGGCGTAGGCACGAATCATGAAGGTAAAGACACCGCAGCCAATGCCCATGATGACGCGTCCGAGACGGCTCAGCGGGCATGTCGCGTAGTCCGTCGCCATGAAGAAGGCGCCGAGCATCAGGCCGCCTGCGAAAACTTCCTTCAGCGCGAGCTCGAAGTTGAAGCCGCTGGTCAGCAGGAACAGCACGAACACGCTGCCGATGAACGTGGCGGGAATGCGCCAGTCAATGATGCCGCGGATGATCAGGTAGATGCCGCCGAGGAGCAGCGCGATCTTGCAGGTCTCGCCCAGGATGCCGGGCACGTTGCCAAGCAGCAGGTCGACGAAGGATACCTGGGAGGGGTCAGCCGCCATTAGCGCCAGGGGGGTAGCGCTGGAGATGGTGTCCACTCCGCCGCAGTAGAGGGTGTTCGGATAGCTCGCCACCAGTCCGCCCCAGCTGATGAACAGCACGGCGCGGGCCGTCAGCGCGGGATTCATAAAGTTGGAGCCGATGCCGCCAAAGAGCTGCTTGACCAGCAGGATGGCGATGACACCGCCCACCACGGGGATCCACCAGGGTGCGGTCGCGGGCAGGTTGTACGCCAGCATCAGGCCAGTCACCACGGCGCTCCAGTCACCCACGGTGCTCTTATGCCCAGCGATCAGCTGGTACAGGTACTCAGTCAGCACGCAGGTGAGCACGGAGAAGCAGATCAGCTTCAGCGCAGATGCGCCAAACAGGATGATGCTGGCAATGCCGGCAGGAGCCAGGGCCAGGCAAACCTCCTGCATGATATTCTTCGTGCTCGCGCGGTCGCGCACATGAGGCGAAGGAGTGATCGTCAAATGTCTCTGCATCGTCTCACGCCTCCTTCTTCTCTTTCTCGTTCGCGGCCTTTTCCGCCGCAAGCTGCGCCTTTTCCGCGGCAGCCTTGGCAGCCGCAGCCTTCTTCCGGGTGTTGATGACCTTCTTGCCCATGCGGAAGGACTGGGTCAGCAGACGCTTGGCCGGGCACACATAGGTGCACGCGCCGCACTCAATGCAGTTCATCACGCCGGCCTTCTCCGCTTCGTCATAGCGCTCGTGGCGGATCAGGCTGTCCATGCGCGAGGGCGCCAGCTTCATCGGGCAGGCGTCCAGGCAGCGGGCGCAGCGGATGCAGGAGGTCTCCTCGGGATAAATGGACTCCTTGCCCAGGGCCAGGATGCCGGAAGTGCCCTTGGTGACCGGGCAGTCGGTGTCCTTGAAGGAGATGCCCATCATCGGGCCGCCGCTGATCAGCTGCTTGCAGGCGGGCGTCGTGCCGCCGCAGGCCTCGAACAGAGCCTTGACCGGCGTGCCGATGCGCACCAGGAAGTTGCCGGGATTGTTCACAAGTCCGCCCACCGTCGTCACGCGGCGAACCAGCGGAATGCCCATGCGGATGGCCTGATCGCAGGCGAAGACGGTGCCGACATTCAGCACCACGCAGCCGACGTCGATCGGCAGGCCGCCGGTCGGCACCACGCGTTTTGTGATCGCGTAGATCAGCTGTTTTTCACCGCCCTGCGGATAGCGCACCGGGAGGCCCTGTACGCGCAGCCCCTCGATGCCGCTTGCGGCGTCGCTCAGGGCGGAAATCGCGTCGCGCTTGTTCTCCTCCACACCGATGACAGCGTCCTTCACGCCGAAGGCCAGCATCAGCAGGCGAACACCGTCCACGATCTCGCCCGCATGCTCAAGCATCAGGCGATGGTCGGCCGTCAGGTAGGGCTCGCACTCCGCGCCGTTGATGATAAGTTTCTCGATCGTCTTGCCCGCGGCGGGTGTCAGCTTCACCTGGGTCGGGAAGGTCGCGCCGCCCATGCCGACGATGCCGGCGTTGCGGATAATCTGCTGCGCTTCCTCGGCGGTCAGGTTCTCGGGATGCTCGCTGGGATGGAGCTCCACCCACTCATCCTTGAAGTCGTTGTCGATCGTCACGGCGGGCACCGTCGCGCCGGAAGCAAGCTTGCAGTTGCCGACCTCCACGACTGTACCGGAGACGGACGCGTGCACAGGCGCTGAGACGAAGCCGGCCGGCTCACCGATGACCTGGCCCATCAGCACATGGTCGCCTTTTTTGACGGTCGCGGTCGCAGGCGCGCCGATATGCTGGCTCAGCGGAATGATGACACGGGAAACAGCAGGCAGTTCCTGAATCGGATTTGCGCTGTTCTCCGCTTTGCCGTTCACACCTTCCCGGGGATGAATACCGCCGGGAAACAAACGTGCTCCAAACAAGGAGACACTCCCCCTTCCAAAGTGGCACAGACAGGCACGCGGAAAAACCTCGTCCTGTTCATGACTGAGATTCACGGACTTTATTATAGCATAGATTCCCCTTCTTCGTATACCCCTGAGATGATTTTTTTGCACTTTTTTTATTCCGAAATCAACAAGACCTGACTATTTCAGCCTTTTCCGAGCCGTTTTTGCGTCTGTGTCCTTTTGCGTCTCATTTCTTAAATAGAACTTTTATCTTTACGAAATAAATAATTTATCAATTTTCAACGATGGGAAATGTCTGAAAAACATATGTTCGCCTGACGCGATTGTTCTTTTCCTGGCCCGCATTGTTTCCCGCCGCCACCGGTGGTATAATGCAGACGCGCGCGGCTCTTTCCATGGACATATGTCAGCCGCGCAGAAAGGAGACTCTCTCCATGTCTGTCCTGGAACGTCTTTCCTCCGGAACCATGTATCTCATCTGCGGCGCCATCATCGCCTTTGTCGCCGCGGTGTGCGTCGTGTTTCTCATCCGCGCCTGGCGCATGGGCAAGGCCATCGGCATGGACACGAAGAAGATGAAGCAGGCTGTCACTGCCTCTGCCACCTTCTCCGTGCTCCCGAGCATCGGCATTCTGCTCGGCGTCATCGCCCTCTCCGGCTCCCTCGGCGTGCCGTGGCCCTGGCTGCGCCTCTCCGTCATCGGCGCGCTTCATTATGAGACGCAGGTCGCTGCGGCTGCCGCGGAGCAGGTTGGTCTCTCTGAGCTCTCCGGCAGTCTGATGACGCCGAAGGCGTTCACGACCATCGCCCTGCTCATGAGCCTCTGCATCATGTGGGGTATGATCCTCTCCACGCTCTTCAACAGCAAATACCTCAATCGCCTGCGCGGCAAGTCCGCGAACACCCCGGCAGAGAACCGGAAAAAGGGCGGCTTTGGAGACGTCGCCATGTCCGCGATGTTCGTCGGCATGGTGAGCGCTTATATCGGCAGCTATATCGGCGATTTCGTGTCCGGTCACGGGCGCTTCACCTTCGCCGGCAGCTGGACGCCGCTGGCCGTCGCCGCGGTTTCCGCCGCCGCGATGGGTCTGTTCACGTGGCTGGCAGAGAAGAAAAACATGCGCTGGCTGGACAGCTTTTCCATCGCGGGCAGCATGCTCATCGGCATGCTCGCCGCTGTGCTGATCGGAAAGTGAGGGATGAAAATGACACAGAATCAGAGCCGTGAAGAACAGATGCGGCAGTATATGCGCTCGACCCACCGCCTGGGACGGCTTGTCTCCATGGTGACGCTCGTGATGCTCCTCGGCGCGCCCTTCCTGATCGGCGCATACCTTGGGGCGATGCCAGATCTCGGCGCGGTCGCGCGCGGCTTCGTGTCCGTCGGCCTCGTGTGGACGGTCTCCAGCGTGGTGGAATTTCTCGTCTATACCCCCATGCTCGGGGCCGGCGGCAGCTACCTCGCCTTCATCACCGGCAACCTGATCAATATGAAGATTCCCTGCGCGATCAACGCGAAGGATATGGTCGGCGCGAAGAGCGGCACCACGGAGAATGAGATCATCTCCACACTCTCCATCGCGACCTCGTCCCTGGTGACGATCGCAGTCCTCGCGCTCGGCGTCGCCCTGCTCACACCGCTCCGTCCGGTGCTCCAGAGTGAGACCCTCGCGCCTGCCTTCGCCAATGTGGTGCCCGCGCTCTTCGGCGCTATGGGCTATAAGTATTACAGGCAGAACCTGCGTCTGGCCGCTGTGCCGCTCATCACCATGGCGATCCTCTTCATCTTTGCGCCCGGCCTGACAGGCTCCACCAGCATGATGATCATCCCCAGCGGCGCTTTGGCGATCAGCCTCGCCTGGATGGAATACCGCAGGCATGCGAAGGAGGGCCGTGTATGATCGTCCTCTATATCCTCCTGGGCTTGCTCGCTCTGCTGCTCTGCCTGCTGCTCGCGGCCGTCGTCCGCACCCTGATGACGCCCCGGAAGACCAGCGATTACATCCCCCGTCCGGATCCTGAGCGGGCCAAACGCTATGCTGAAACCCTTGCGGAGATGGTACGCTGTGAGACGGTTTCCTATCCGGATACCAATCAGCGCGAGAAATTCCTCGGCTTTCACAAGGTGCTTGAAGAACTCTTCCCCCTCGTGCATCAGCGGCTTGAAAAGACAGAGATCGACGGCAATCTCCTCTTCTATTGGAAGGGCAGGCACCACGACAAACCGCTTGTGCTGATGAGCCATCAGGACGTCGTGCCTGCCGAGGGCACCTGGGAGCACGCGCCTTTCTCCGGCGACATCGCGGACGGCAAGGTCTGGGGCCGCGGCGCTTCGGATACAAAGTGCTCGGTGATGGCTTTCTTCCAGGCGGTGGAAGAGCTGCTCGCCGCCGGCTATGAGCCCGAGAATGACGTCTATCTCTCCTCCTCGTGCACGGAGGAGTGGGCAGGCGACGGCTGTCCCAAGCTCGTAGATGAGCTGGAAAGGCGCGGCGTGCGTCCCTGGCTGGTGGTCGACGAGGGCGGCGGCATTATCACCGAACCCATCGGCAGCATTCACGGCAACTTTGCCATGGTCGGCGTGTTTGAAAAGGGCAAGGCGGATGTGAAGTTCACCGCGCGCTCCAACGGCGGACATGCCTCCACGCCGAAAAAGCACTCCCCCGCCGCGCAGCTCGCGGACTTCATCCACGATGTGGAGCATCATCGCACCTTCCGCAGACGGATGCCGAAGGAAGTCGCCGCGATGTTTGAGGCCCTCGCGCCGTACGCCTCTTTCCCGCTGAGACTGGTGCTCGGCAACCTCTGGCTCTTCCGTCCCGTTTTGCTGCAGGTTTTGCCGATGATCTCCGCCCAGGCCGGCGCGATGATCCAGACGACCATCGCCTTCACCATGCTGCGCGGGTCGGACGCTTACAACGTAATGCCTCAGGAGGCCACGCTCGGAGCCAATATGCGTTTCATTCCCCACCAGGGCATGGAGGAAAGCCTTGGCATCATGCGCCGCCTGGCCGCAAAATACAAGCTCGAGATGGAGGTCTGCCACGCGAGCGACGTTTCCCGCTCCACGGATATCCACGGCGAGCCCTTCCAGACCGTCCAGCGCGTGATCGGCGAGACCTTCCCCGGCTGTGCCGGCAGTCCCTATGTGATGACAGGCGCGACCGATGCCCGCAATTATGAGCGCATCTGCGACAGCGTCGTCCGCTTCGCCCCGGTCATCTACGGGCCCGAGCAGATGAAGGGGATGCACGGCCTGAACGAGAATATCGAATACAATTGCCTGCCCGGCGCAGTGGATTTCTACAAGAATCTGATTCACGCGATCAGGTAAAGGCTTTCTGAAATACCGCCCATGCAAAAGAGCCCTCCGCGCGGCTTGATGATCCGCCGCGCGGAGGGCTCTTATTTGCTGTCAGACCGGCGTCCGCATGAACGCCTCCAATGTCGGGAGTTCCTCCGGTCTCATTCTCCTTGTGCCGGGCATACGGCTTGCATCGGCCGTCAGTCCGTCGTCCGCGAAATCCACCCTGCCCTGCGCGATGCGTCCGCTCCACTCGGCGTAACCGGCGGGATGCAGGCAGGCATCCGCGCTGCAGCCGATCCACCAGCATTTGGCAAACTCCCGCCAGGGACGCGCGAGATAAACCGAACCGGGCGGGACATTCGCGCCCCGGAGGACGCAGCTGTGGAAAACGTAGCCATAGCGCTGCCCTTCTGGCGTCGACGGGGCGGCGATATAGCAGGGCGAAGGCACGCTCCGATCCGCTCTGGCATCCCGTACCGTCAGGGTACAGCTTTCAAACCAGGCCGCCGCGCCGCCAAAGATAAAGTCCACGCTGCCGGTAATGGCGCAGCGGAGATAGAGCTGACGCCCAGGAACGCGCGGGGCATGCTGCTTCGGACCGATAAAGCCTCTCGGCTCGACCTCTTTGGGCGGCAAAGGCGCCGTGAACAGCGTGTCCTGCGCGCCGAGCAGGGTGCAGTCCTCCACCGTCAGCTGGTCGCCCTCCGCATAGAGCGCAATCGCCTGGCCGGCCTCCTCTGTCGGAGCCGCCTCGTTCACAATCACCAGACGGCGCAGGGTGATGTGATCCCCGTCCGTGCGGAAGGTTGCCGTTCGGAACGTTCCGCGCTTGAAGCCGTCCGGCATGATGTCCTTTCCGCCGCAGGCAGCCGTGATGCGCGTCTCTCCCTCCGGCGCGCCCTCCAGAGTCGTATAAGGCCGCGTCAGCTCTATCCGTTCACGGAAGACGCCCGCCGGGAGCGTCACCTTCAGCGGCTCGCCATCGCTCGGCAGCGCATCCAGAAACTGCTGGAGACTGCCGGTTCCATCCCAGCGCACCGTTCGATCAGCCATCCATCCTCATTCCTTTTCCTTATTCTCAAAGGTTGTGCCGACCAGCTCCTGCCATACATCGGACTTATCTCCGCGCTCGAGCTCGCGCGGGGTTCCGCCCGGCAGACGCGCGTCGCGTCCGCAGACAAGGGCGGCCGGACAGTAATCGCACGCCTTCCAGTCCCCGATCTTCGCAGGGGCGATATCGATTTCCCCATCCCGGATGCGGTCGGCCAGCGCCGCAGCTGTCTCGTTGGCGTGCCGCATAAGCTCGCGCAGCCCTTCGCTGTCCGCAGCGAGGGCGTTCCTGGCGATTGTCCCATCATTTTTGAAGATTGCCCGGTCCAGTACCTGGCCGCCCTTTTCAGTGCCGTCGATCGCCTTCACGATCTGTTTGTCCGCCACGACCACACCGCTGAGCCGCATCTGCGCGCCGACATCCCTGTCGATTTCTTCCACGTCCTCGCTGTCCGTCTCCACCAGCGGATCGGTGACAATGAAATAGAAAGCGCCGGCCGCTTCGCCCTGCGGAAAGCCCTCGCTGGCCGCCTGGAGATAGAGCAGCAGCTGCAGCTGCAGGCCGTGCCGGATCCGCACCGGGTCCAGGCGCTGGGTGCCCGATTTGTAATCAATCACGCTGAGCCATACGCGGTCGCCGTCCCGGAACGCGTCCATGCGGTCGATCACGCCCTGCAGCGCAATGCGTGTCCCGTCCCGCAGCACGAGGGTGACGGGCGGCAGGTCGCCGCCCTCGCCAAAGCGTACCTCCGCCCCGACCGTCACAAACTGTCCATGCCGCATCTGGTCGGCCAGCCTGTGCGCCGCCCGCCGGATCGTGCGGATGTATTCATCCGCGAGCGAGCGGCTCGCGCTATCCTCGTCCAGAGGGCCGTTCTCCCAGTTTTCTTTGGCGGGGTTGATCGCTTCGTTGACAAGGCGGTCGATCGTCCCTCCTGTCAGATTGGGCCACTCGGGATCCGCAGCTGCGCTTCGGATAAAAGCCTCGAGCACCGCGTGGAAGAATGTGCCCTTCTCGTCGGCGCGGAAGGTGAAATCACGGCGCTCGCTGGGCCTCAGGCCGTGCTGAACAAAGTACCGGTAGGGGCACTGCGCGAAGGTTTCCAGCCGCGTGATGGAGACGGCATCCTGCTGATACAGCACGGCGGCCTGACCCTTGCTGATGGCCTTTGCCTCGACCCGAGCTTGCAGGCCGGAGAGGATCATCTCCGCCTGGTCATGCCACGCCGGATCAAACCAGAGCCTCCGAAGCGCTTCCAGCCATTCTCCCGAGGGAGCGCCGGACTTGCCGTCCGCACAGTCGCGCAGCATCACCGCGAGCGTCTCCAGCGCTGTCTGCGGCGAGAGCGGCACAAGCTCAGAAGTCGCCACGCCGCCCGTCACGCGCATCTGCGGGAACAGAGCGCGCAGCGAAGTGAGCAGCGTACTCTCCCGCAGGGCTTCACCCGCCGTTCCGCCCCCGGAGGCTGTGAGCAGCAGGTGCTCCGTGGGCAGCGTCATCGCGCGGTAAAAGTCCATCTGCCGCAGGGAAGCGCGCTCCTCCCGCGTGAGCCCGATGGGCAGCGTGCCCTCGTCGCTTGTGAATTGAGCGCGTTCCCGCTCCGTGATGAGGCTGTCCGCCGGCGAAGCGGTCACGCCGTCCTGCATGCCGACAAGGATCAGGGCATCAATGCGGCCCGTCATCAGGTGACCCGCTTCGCCGACCGCGACCGTGCCGTCTGTCGGCGGCAGGGTTGCGATCCGCGCGCCGTTCAATCCGCCTTCAAGCAACCGGGGCAGTTCTTTCATGGCGACGCGGTGATCGCCGAGGAGGGCGTGCATCTGGTCGAGCAACCCCATCAGCAGCTGCCAGATCTGCCGGTTCTGCGCGGCCTCTGTAAGCATGCCGCGCCGCAGGAGCGCGTCTTCATTTTCGAGCAGCCGCTGATAGGCGTCGCACGCATTGAGGAAATCATAGATCGCCTCCATGGAGGCCGTTGCGCTCCTCGCCTTCCTCAGATTCTCCTGCAAGGCCATCATCGGCGCGGTCAGCCTGACCCGCAGCGGTTCCATGGCTTCCGCGTCCTCCCCGCGCGTGAAGGGCGTGCGCCATTTGGCGCGGCTGATGCCGTTGGAGAGCGCGTAGTTTTCGAGCTGGGCGATCTCATCCCCGCGCACCGGCGAGAAGCCGCTCTTGAGCGCCAGCAGCACATCCTCCTGCTCCCATCCGCCGCATACGCTCCGCACAGCACCGATCAGGAACCGGCAGAGGCCATGACGCAGGGCCGCGTCCTTCCGGCTGAGAAAGTGCGGGATGCCCATCGCGCCGAGCGTCTGGTCGAGCAGGCCTTCCATCTCCCCGGGCTGGGCATACGCGACCGCCATGCGCTCCCAGGGAATCCCGGCCTCATGCCAGGCTCTCAGCTGGGACGCCGCATAGGCCGCTTCCTCGCAGGGATTCGGGGCGATATGCAGCGCAATCGCTTCAGTCGGATGGTCATAGGGCACATTGCGCACCGCAAAGAGCTGTTTTTCCAGATGGCGAAGGGCCGCATTCTGCAGCGGCTTTGGATAGCGGTACTCCATGCGGCAGGGCACGCCGGCGTCTGTCAGCGCGTCCATCAGGCGGCTCGCCGTGCGCTGCTGCGCGTAGAAGATCGGCCGCTCGTTCCTGGAATCAATGGTCAGGGCAACGGTGATGCTTTCCGCCTGCTTCGCCGCGGCAGTCAGTGTCCGCGCCACGTCGGGCTGGATGATATCAAACCCTGCAACGAAAATCGTGGTGCGCTCCAACAATCCGGTGATTTCCAGCCGCCGCAGCTGATCTTCCAGATGGCCCGCGGGATCCGCAAAACGCCCTTCGATCACCGCGATGTAGGCTTTCCAGATGAGCCCGATGTCGCGCAGCTTTTCCCGCGCCGCTCCCGGCCGCTGCTTCTCTGCCCACTCCAGCAGGAGATCAGGATGCAGCATTGCCTTCTCCATATCCGTCAGCAGTACGCTGAGCTTATCCGGCAGGGACGGCTGACGCGCTACGCGGCGGTAGTAGTGAAGCTCCTCTTCTACGTCCATCAGCGCCTGCGCCAGGGCCATGGCACGCCCGCGGTCGTCCAGCGCCGGCAGCGCGCCGCTCCCCGCCCGTTCCCGGATCAGCCGGTCGAGGCGGG
>CAMNLM010000077.1 GCA_946543085.1 uncultured Clostridia bacterium
CTCGATGCCCTGGCCGATGCGGATGGGGCCGGAGCCCAGCACCATCACCACGGGCTTGCCGCTGCGCGGGAAGGCGCGCGCCTCGCACACCGCGTCCGCGCAGGAATAGAAATAGGGCGTCTCCGCGTCGAACTCCGCGCCGCAGGTATCCACCATCTTGTAGCTCCAGCTGACCTCCGGCACGTCCTGGCCGGTGACGGCCTTCAGCGCCGAGGCGGTGTAGCCCAGGCGGCGGGCCTCGGCGAGCTTTTCCTCTGTGAGGCCGGCGGACAGGCCCGCCTCAAAGTCCGCCAGGCGCTTCAGCTTGCGCAGAAAGAAGCGGTCGATCCTGGTGATGTCAAAGATGGCGTCCACGCTGACGCCCTTCTTCAGCGCTTCGAACACGGTGAAGAGCCGCCTGTCGTTCTGTTCGCGCAGGCGCTCCTCCACGGGCCTGTCCGAGAGCGGAGCGGCGTTCAGAGTCTCCAGGGAGATTTCCGCGCCGCGCACGGCCTTCATCAGTGCGGCCTCGAAACTCTGGCCGATGGCCATCACCTCGCCGGTCGCCTTCATCTGCGTGCCGAGCCTGCGGGAAGAGCCCGCGAACTTGTCAAAAGGCCACTTCGGGAACTTCACCACCACGTAGTCCAGCGCCGGCTCGAAGCAGGCGCAGGTCTTGCCGGTGATGTCGTTGGGAATCTCGTCCAGGGTGTAGCCGAGGGCGATGCGCGTGGTGATCTTCGCGATGGGATAGCCGGTGGCCTTGGAGGCCAGGGCCGAGGAGCGCGAAACGCGCGGGTTGACCTCGATCACCGCGTACTCGAAGGAATCCGGGTTCAGGGCGAACTGGCAGTTGCAGCCGCCCACGATGCCGATGGCCTCGATCATTCTGAGCGACGCCGAGCGCAGCATCTGGTATTCCTTGTCCGAGAGGGTCAGGGCCGGCGCGACGACCACCGAGTCGCCGGTGTGCACGCCCACGGGATCCACGTTCTCCATGGAGCAGACCGCGATGACGTTGCCCGCGCTGTCCCGCATGGTCTCGAACTCGATCTCCTTCCACCCCGCGATGCACTTCTCCACCAGGATCTGGCGGATGGGTGAGGCGTCCAGGCCGCCCGCGGCGATGGTTTTGAGCGCCTCCTCGTCTTCGGCGATGCCGCCGCCGGAGCCGCCGAGGGTATAGGCCGGGCGCACGATGACCGGGTAGCCGATGTCCCGCGCGGCCCGCACGGCCTCCTCCGTCGTTTCCGCAATCTCCGAGGGCACGCAGGGCTGGCCGATGGCGAGCATCGTGTCGCGGAATTTTTCGCGGTCCTCCGCCTTCTCGATCGCGTCGATCTCCGAGCCGAGCAGGCGCACGCCGAAGCGCGCGAGGGTGCCGTCGCGGCTCAGCTGCATGGCGATGGTCAGGGCAGTCTGGCCGCCGAGGCCCGCCAGCAGGCCGTCCGGCCGCTCCTTCTCGATGATGCGGCGCACGGTCTCGGGCGTCAGGGGCTCGAGGTAGATTTCGTCCGCCAGGTGCTTGTCGGTCATGATGGTGGCCGGATTGGAGTTGACGAGGACGACGTTGACGCCCTCGTCCTTCAGCACGCGGCAGGCCTGCGCGCCGGCGTAGTCGAACTCGGCGGCCTGGCCGATCACGATCGGGCCGGAGCCGATCACCAGCACCTTTCGGATGGATGGATCCTTAGGCAAGCTCCTCGCCTCCCATCATGCGCACAAAGCGGTCGAACAGGAACCCGGTGTCACGCGGGCCCGCGCAGGCCTCCGGGTGAAACTGCACGGTGAAGCAGCGCCTGCCGGGATAGGCCATGCCCTCGCAGCTGCCGTCGTTGGCGTTGACGAAGGTCTCCACGCCCACGCCCCGCAGGCTGTCCGCCACCACCGCGTAGCCGTGGTTCTGGCTGGTGATGTAGGTGCGGCTGCCGCCCGCTTCCCGCACGGGCTGGTTGCCGCCGCGGTGGCCGTACTTGAGCTTCATGGTCTGCCCGCCCATGGCGAGGGCGGCCAGCTGGTGGCCCAGGCAGATGCCGAAGACCGGCACCCGGCCGATCAGCTTCCGCAGCTCCGCGATGCAGGCCGTGTTCTCCGCCGGGTCGCCCGGGCCGTTGGAGAGCATCACGCCGTCCGGCCGCTCCGCGAGGATCGCCTCCGCCGTCGTGTCCTGCGGCACGACCGTCACCTCGCAGCCCAGCCGCTGCAGGGAGCGGACGATATTCCGCTTCGCGCCGTAATCGATGAGCGTCACGCGGTATCTCTGCGGGCCGCCCTCCGCCGGAAAAACCTCGCGCGCGCCGCGGCTGACCTCGGCCACGACGCCGGTGACCGCGTAGTCCCGCACGGGCGAGAGGTCCGCGGGGATTTCGTCGCAGATCACGGCGTTCATCACGCCCTCCTCGCGGATGACGCGCGTCACCTCGCGGGTGTCGATGCCCATGAGGCCGGGAATCCCCTGCGACCTGAGCCAGGCGTCCAGCCCGCCCTCCGAGCGGAAATTGCTCGGCGCGTCGCACAGCTCGCGCACGACATAGCCGCGCAGGGCCGGCCTGCCCTCAAAGTCCGCGGGAATCACGCCGTAATTGCCGATGAGCGGGAAGGTCTGCAGGACGATCTGCCCCGCGTAGGATGGATCGGTGAGGGTCTCGAGATAGCCCACCATGCCGGTGGTGAAGACCAGCTCGCCGACGGCGGAGCCGGGCGCGCCGATGCGCCGCCCCTCAAAGACCATGCCGTTGGATAAGACGAGATAAGCCATCGCTCTGTCTCCTGTCCTGTGAAAGTCAGAAATCCGCGGCTCAAACAGTTTTTGTCCAAAGACAAACCGGGTGGCTGTCCGTCCACCCAGTCTGCCGCGCCGCGATCCGGCCGCCGTCAGCCGGCCAGGCCGGACCGCGCGCGGAACGCTTCGCCGGCCCTCACGCAAGCCCCTCGCACAGCGTCGCAGCCATCACGGCCTTGATGGTGTGCATGCGGTTCTCCGCCTCATCGAAGACGATGGACTGCGGGCCCTCGAAGACCTCGTCGGTGACCTCCATGCAGTCGATGCCGAAGCGCCTGAAGATGTCTTTGCCGATGACGGTGTTCAGGTCGTGGAAGGACGGCAGGCAGTGCATGAACACGGCGTCACCGTTCGCGGCGGCCATCACCTCCCGGGTGATGCGGTAGGGCGTCAGGGCGCTGATGCGCTCCTGCCACACGGCGTCCGGCTCGCCCATGGAGACCCACACGTCCGTATAGAGCACGTCCGCCCCGCGCGCGGCCTCCATCGGGTCCTCGATGAATTCCAGCACAGCGCCGGTGTTTTCCGCGATCGCCCGGCAGCGCTGAACCAGCCCGTCGTCCGGGAAGTAGGCCTTCGGGGCGCAGGCCGCGAAACGCATGCCCATCTTCGCGCAGCCGACCATCAGCGAGTTGCCCATGTTGTACCGCGCGTCGCCGAAATAGACCAGCTTCACGCCCTTCAGCCGGCCGAAGCGCTCCCGGATGGTCAGCAGGTCCGCCAGCACCTGGGTCGGGTGGAACTCGTTGGTCAGGCCGTTCCACACGGGCACGCCGCTCTTCGCCGCCAGCTCCTCCACGATCTCCTGGCCGTAGCCGCGGTACTCGATGCCGTCGAACATGCGGCCCAGCACCCGCGCGGTGTCGGCGATGGATTCCTTCTTGCCGATCTGCGAGCCGGTGGGATCGAGGTAGACCGGGTGCATGCCGAGGTCCGCCGCCGCCACCTCGAAGGCGCAGCGGGTGCGGGTGCTCGTCTTCTCGAAGACCAGGGCGATGTTTTTGCCCTCGCAGAGGCGATGGGGCGTGCCGGCCTTCTTCTCGCGCTTGAAGCGCGCGGCCAGGTCGAGCAGCTGCGCGATCTCCTCCGGGGCAAAGTCCAGCAGGGTCAGAAAGCTGCGCTGATACAGGGACATAGGCGGGCTCCTTTCCGTCTCTCTCAATCGAAAGAAGGATGAACAGCGTCATCCTTCGGTTTTCTGTCTCACAGCACCTTGGCCAGGAAGCTCTTCAGGCGCTCGTTTTCGGGATGGTTGAAGATCTCGTCCGGCGTGCCGCTGGCCGCGATTTTGCCCTCGTCCAGGAAGAGCACCCGGCTGGCCACCTCGCGGGCGAAGCCCATCTCGTGCGTGACCACGGCCATGGTCATGCCGGCGGCGGCCAGCTCCTTCATGACGTCCAGCACCTCGCCGACCATCTCGGGGTCCAGGGCGGAGGTGGGCTCGTCGAACAGCATCACGTCCGGCTGCATGCACAGGGCGCGGACGATGGCCACGCGCTGCTTCTGGCCGCCGGAGAGCTGGTAGGGATAGGAGGAGGCGCGGTCCGCGAGACCGACGCGCCGCAAGAGCTCCAGCGCCCTGGCTTCCGCGTCGGCCTTCGAGAGCTTCTTGAGCGTCATCGGCGCGCAGGTCAGGTTCTTCATGATGGTCATGTTGGGGAAGAGGTTGAACTGCTGGAACACCATGCCCATGCGCTGGCGGTGCAGGTTCAGGTTGACCTTGGCGTCGGTCAGGTCATTCCCCTCAAAGATGATCTTGCCGCTGGTGGGCTTTTCCAGCAGGTTCAGGCAGCGCAGGAAGGTGGACTTGCCGCTGCCGGAGGGGCCGATGATGCAGACCACCTCGCCGCGGCGGATGGAGGTGCTGATGCCGTTCAGGGCGTGGATCTTTCCGACGCCGAAGCTTTTGTGGAGGTCTTGGACCTCGATGAGGACCTCAGTGCTCACTGCGGCGCAGCCTCCTTTCCAGGATACCAACCAGTTTACTGAAGATGATGACCAGCAGCAGATAGATCAGCGCGACGACGATGAGCGGCATGAAAGCCGAGAAGGTTCTGCCGCGGATGACGTCGCCGCCCTTGGTCAGGTCCATGAGGCCGATGTAGCCGCAGACGGCCGTCTCCTTCAGCAGGGCGATGAATTCGTTGGCCAGCGAGGGCAGGACGTTCTTGAACGCCTGCGGGATGATGACCAGCCGCATGGTCTGCAGGTAGTTGAAGCCGATGCTGCGGCCGGCCTCGAACTGGCCCTTGTCGACGCTCATGATGCCGCCGCGGATGATCTCCGTGATATACGCGCCGGAGTTGATGCCGAAGACCAGCGTGGCCACCAGCACCGTGTCATTGCTCGACACGAAGACGATGAAGTAGCCGATCAGCAGCTGCACGACAACCGGCGTGCCGCGGATGATGGTCAGGTAGAGGTTGCACAGCCCGTTGAGCAGCTTAAAGAGCGTCTTCCACAGGCCAGGGCGGAGGTCCTCCTTGTTCTGGTCGTAGGAAGAACGGATCGAGGCGACCACAAGGCCGATCGCGGTGCCCAGCAGCAGGGCCAGGAAGGTGACCTTGAGCGTGACCCCGAGGCCGTTGACGATGTATTTCCATCGCGCGCCTTCAATGAAATTGAAGACGAATTCCTCTCGCAGTTTTTCAAACATGGTGTCTGGGAGTCCTCCTGACAGAATGAGTCCGCCGCGGACGGCCGGGGCCGTCAGCAGGCGGAGAAAGTCATAACATAAAACCCAGGGGCTGTCAAGCGCCCCTGGGCATTGCCTGTACGCTTACTCGGCTTTGATGTACTTGTCGATGATGCTCTGGACGGTGCCGTCCTGCAGCAGCTCCTCGAGCGCGCCGTTGAAGGCGTTGTAGAAGTCTTCCTTGTCATAGGAGATCTCGAAGCCGTAGGCTTCCTCGGCGTAGGCGGTCGGCAGGATCTTCAGGCCGGCGTTCTGGGCCACGAAGGTCTCGGCGGGGCTGTTGTCGATGATGACGGCGTCCACCTTGCCGGTGCTCAGGGCCATCACGGCGTCCGCGCCCTTGTTGAAGCGGGCGATGTGATCCTCGCCGAAGTCGCCGGTCGCGTAGATGTCGCCGGTCGTATCCTGCTGGACGCCGATCTTGATGCCGTCGGCCTTGAGGTCATCCACGCCGGCGATCGTGGAGTCTTCCTTCACGATGATGGACTGGATGCCGGTGGCATAGCTCGTGGTGAAGTGCACGGACTTGGCGCGCTCCTCGGTGATGGTGATGGCGCCGAAGCCGAGGTCATACTTGCCGGTGGCAACGCCCGCGATGATGGAGCCGAACTCGGTATCCACGATGCTCACGTCGTAGCCCAGCTTTTCGCAGACGGCCTTCACGATGTCGACGTCGATGCCGGCTTCCACGCCGTTCTCATAGTACTCATAGGGCGGGAAGGCGCAGTTGGTGGCGGCGGTGATGGAATCGGCCATGGAGACGGATGCCAGGGACAGGGCCAGAGCCAGGGCGAGAACCAGGGCGAACAGCTTCTTCATAGTTTTTTCTCCTTTTCTTTTTTGTCGTTTTTGCTCTTTGGTTTTGCTTGTCTATAACCATCCGGATCAGAGCCGGAAAGGTCGTTCAGCCAAGGCTGTCAGCAGAGCCAGGGCGGACCGCGTCACGCAGTCGTTCCACTGATAGCCGGGGGTGTGGAGCCCCGCGGCCGTCTCTCCGCCGCCGACGCCGAAGTAGAAAGCTTTTGCCTTCGCGCCGTAGCGCCCGAAGTCCTCCGACCAGCGGAAGGGCTCCTGCAGCTGGAGCGCCGTCAGCCCGGCGGCCTCGGCGGCCTGCGCGACGAAGGGTTTGAGGCTCGGATCGTTCCGGGTGGCGGCGAAGACCTCCGTCTCCTCCCGGGTCACGGTGACGCCCGCCTTCTCGGCTTCCAGGCAGGCGGTTTCATAAACCGTCTCCTCCAGCTGCTCCAGGTCCCGGTCGTACCAGGCGCGCAGCGTCAGGCACACCTCGCCGCGGCCCGCGGCAACTCCGAACGCCCGGCCGCCGGCGCTGAAGCCGACCGGCGTCACCAGGGTCATGCCCCGGTAGCGGGCGGGGTCGCCGATCTCCGGGAGCCGGCTGAGCAGGGCCGCCATCGGGTAGGCCGGGTTGCGGCCGTTTTCAGGGTAGGCGGCGTGGCTCTGGACGCCCGAGAAGGTCAGGATCAGGCCGCGCGACGCGCAGGCAAACACGTCGTCGCGGAAGAGCACAGCGCCTTCCGGAAAGCCGGGGCAGTTGTGGAAGCCGAAGATCGCGTCGATGGATTCGCGGTCGAAGATGCCGCTCGCCTCCCGCGCGCCTTCCCCGGTCTCCTCCGCGTGCTGGAAGAGGAAGAAGAGATTCTTGCCCACCTTCCGCCCGGCCATGGCGCGGGCCAGCGACGCGACGACAGACATGTGGCCGTCGTGGCCGCAGCCGTGGTAGACGCGGCCGCCCACGCCGGATACGGCGTCCATGTCGGCCCGGAAGCAGAGCGCGCTTTCTGCGCCCGCCTCTCGGTGCGCGGCGTAGAACCATTTGCCGCAGTCCTGCACCTCGCAGGCCCCGGCGAGATCCCGCATCAGCAGCTCCTTCGTCCGCGTCTCGCAGCCGGAAGCCTCCGGGATCTCATGGAGCTGCGCGCGCAGCGCGAGCGCGTGGTCCAGGGGTTCGTTCATCGTCGTTCGCCATCCTTCCCTGCGCGGTTCAGGACAGCCGTCTCACTGGTTGGCCTTCTCGACGTTCGCCTGCACCTTGATGGGCAGACCGTAGAGAGTGATGAAGCCGGCGGCGTCCTTCTGGTTGTAGTCGCTCTCGCCGAAGGTGGCGATGGCCTCGGAATAGAGGCTCCAGGGGCTCCAGACGCCGGCCTTGATGATGTTGCCCTTGTAGAGCTTCAGCTTCACCTTGCCGCTCACCTTCTCCTGGGTCTTGTCCACGAAGGCGGTGAGGGCCTCGCGCAGGGGCGTGAACCACTGGCCGTTGTAGACCATCTCGGCGAAGGTCACGGACAGGCGCTGCTTCTCGTGCATGGTCATCTTGTCCAGGCAGACGCTTTCCAGGTACTGGTGCGCCTTGTAGAGGATGGTGCCGCCGGGGGTCTCGTAGACGCCGCGGCACTTCATGCCGACCAGGCGGTTCTCCACGATGTCCAGCAGGCCGATGCCGTTCTCGCCGCCGAGCTTGTTGAGCTTGAGGATGATGTCCTTCGCGCTCATCTGCTCGCCGTCCAGCGCCACGGGCACGCCCTTGTCAAACTCCAGCTCCACATAGGTGGGCTTGTCTGGGGCCGCCAGCGGGGAGACGCCCATCTCCAGGAAGCCGGGCTTCTCGTACTTCGGCTCGTTGCCGGTGTCCTCCAGGTCGAGGCCCTCGTGGCTCAGGTGCCAGAGGTTCTTGTCCTTGGAGTAGTTGGTCTCGCGGTTGATCTTCAGCGGGACGTTGTGGGCCTCGGCGTAGTCGATCTCTTCCTCGCGGCTCTTGATGGTCCACTCACGCCAGGGGGCGATGATCGGCATGTTCGGGGCGAAGTGCTTGATCGCCAGCTCGAAGCGCACCTGGTCGTTGCCTTTGCCGGTGCAGCCGTGGCAGATGGCGTCCGCGCCTTCCTTCAGCGCGACCTCCACCAGGCCCTTGGCGATGCAGGGACGCGCGGTGGATGTGCCCAGCAGGTATTCCTCATAGATGGCGCCCGCCTTCATGGTGGGGATGATGTAGTTGTCCACGTAGTCGTCCGTCAGGTCGAGGACGTACAGCTTGGACGCGCCGGTCTTCTTGGCCTTCTCCTCCAGGCCCTCCAGCTCGTCGGCCTGGCCGACGTTGCCGCTCACCGCGATGATCTCGGGATCACCGTAGTTCTCCTTGAGCCAGGGGATGATAATGGATGTATCGAGTCCGCCGGAATAGGCGAGGACGATCTTCTGGTACTTCTTGCCGCTCATTGCTTCATGCCTCCGTTGTTCTTGGGTACATGCATGAATATACGTCATTATGCGCGAATTGTCAAGTATTTATGCAGTATTCTTTCTGAGTATTCATTTTACACGCATATTTTGTGTATATGGCCGGAGAGTGACCGGTTTGGACATCTTTAAGCCGTTCTCCGGTGCATAATCGGAGGATGAAGCTGCATGGGCGGCCGGCGCAGGGGAGGGCGCGCTTCTGAAGTACAAAAAAGATACAAAGGAAGCGCCTCCGGAAGAGGCGCCTGTGTCCGCGGGCAGGGCGACTCCGACAGGCCGGCGTTTTCCGGGCAGGGAGGACATCGTTCTTATCGGAATCAGACGGGGACTCCGGCTTTTTCATCCCACAGCAAATTCCGCTTTTTTCTGCCCGCTCCCCCGCGAAATCCTGATTTCCCATTGCCACTTCCGCCGCAGATGTGGTATACTCACAGTATCTGAATTCGTTGCCAACTTCATATCCGGGAGGTACGCATCATGCTGAAAGACTTTGACACACGCAAACCCGAGGACAAGGAAAAACTCAGCGCGGAAATCAAGCAGCTCAAGGAGCGCCTGGTGCAGCAGCCGCAGCTGCTGCGCGAGAAGAAGCTGCCCGTGCTGGTGCTGCTGGAGGGCTGGGCCGCGGCGGGCAAGGGCAGCCTGCTCAAGGAGCTGATCTCCGAGCTGGACCCCCGCTTCTACAACGTGCAGACCATGGTGGTGGAGCCGGAGAGCGAGACCCGCTATCCCTTCCTCTATCCCTTCGCCAAGGCCATTCCCGAGAACGGCAAGATTATGTTCCTGGACTCCGGCTGGATGGAGAGCGCGGTAACCAAGTTCCTCCGCCACGAGATTACCAAGAGCGAATACCGCAGCCGCATCCGCCAGGTCAACGAGTTTGAGCGCCAGCTGCGCGACGGCGGCTACATCGTGCTGAAGATCTTCATGCACATCCCGAAGGACGACCAGTTCGAGCGCCTGACCGCCCTGGCCGAGAACCGCGACACCGAGTGGCGCGTGACGGCCTCCGACCTGTGGCAGCACCGGGAGTACAACCGCTTCCTCGAGGCCTACGACGAGTTCATGGACCGCACCGACGGCGCTGTGCCTTGGCACGTGGTGGACGGCACCCACCGCAAGACCGCCGTGCGCGACGCGATGCAGCTCCTCGTGACGCAGATCGACGCCGCCCTCGCCGCGGGCCGCTACGTCGGCGAGCCCTTCGAAGAGAGCTTCCCGCTCAAGAAGATGCCCCGGCTCAGCGAGGTCGACCTCTCGCCGACCATCAGCGACGAGGACTACAAGAAGGAGCTCAAGCGCCTGCAGAACCGCCTGAGCGCCCTGCACAACGAGATCTACCGCAAAAAAATTCCCGTCATCCTCTGCTACGAGGGCTGGGACGCCGCGGGCAAGGGCGGCAACATCCGCCGCGTGGCCTATCCGCTCGACCCGCGCGGCTTCGACGTGCAGCCCATCGCCTCGCCCGAGCCGCACGAGATCAACCGCCAGTACCTCTGGCGCTTCTGGACGCGCCTGCCGCGCACCGGCCACATCACGATCTTCGACCGCACCTGGTACGGCCGGGTGATGGTGGAGCGCCTGGAGGGCTTCTGCTCGGAGAAGGACTGGCAGCGCGCCTACAACGAGATCAACGAGTTTGAGCGCCAGCTGACCGACTGGGGCGCGGTGGTCATCAAGTTCTGGATTCACATCGACCCCGACACCCAGCTCGCCCGCTTCACCGACCGCCAGAACACGCCCGAAAAGCAGTGGAAGATCACCGACGAGGACTGGCGCAACCGCGACAAGTGGCCCCAGTACGAGGTCGCCGTGGATGAGATGCTCCAGAAAACCTCCACCAAGAACGCGCCCTGGTACATCATCGAGTCCAACGACAAGAAGTACGCGCGCATCCGCACCCTGGAGATCATCGTCAAGGCCCTGGAGAAGGCCTGCGCGGGCAACTTCGCGCGCATCGCCGGGGAGGACTGATCCTTCCCGCCCCGCTTCCGGCGCGGCTGAGCGCGTCTGCGTTTTTCCCCGTCCCTTCTGTTAGCCTTGACTAAACTTCCGCGGAAGCCCTTCCCTATCCGGCGAAAATCCTGTATAATTTCCGTGCATCCATCAAAAAATCCGGGCAGCGCCTGAGCCGCCCGGTCATCAAAAAGGAGGAATCTGTCATGAAATGGGTTTGCAGTGTTTGCGGCTATGTATACGAAGGCGAAGAGGCCCCGGAAAAGTGCCCCGTGTGCAAAGCACCCGCGTCCAAGTTCATCAAGCAGGAGAGCGAAATGACCTGGGCCGCCGAGCATGTGGTCGGCGTGGCGCAGGGCGCTCCCGAGGACATCATCAATGATCTCCGCGCCAACTTCACCGGCGAGTGCTCCGAGGTCGGCATGTACCTGGCCATGAGCCGCGTCGCCTTCCGCGAGGGTTATCCGGAGATCGGCGAATACTGGAAGACGGCCGCCTTTGAGGAGGCCGAGCACGCCGCCAAGTTTGCCGAGCTGCTGGGCGAAGTGCTGACCGACAGCACCGAGAAGAACCTGCGCATGCGCGTGGAGGCCGAGAACGGCGCCACCGCCGGCAAGACCGACCTGGCCAAGCGCGCCAAGGCCCTGAACCTGGACGCCATCCA
>CAMNLM010000078.1 GCA_946543085.1 uncultured Clostridia bacterium
CGCTGTAGGGCTTGCGGCGCACGGCCTCGGTCAGCTGGCCGCCCTCGTCGTAGCCGACGTATCCGGGAGGCGCTCCGATGAGACGGGAGACGGAGAACTTCTCCATGTACTCCGACATGTCGATGCGGATCAGGTTCTTCTCGTCGTCGAACAGGGCCTGGGCCAGAGCCTTGGCGAGCTCAGTCTTGCCGACGCCGGTCGGGCCGAGGAACAGGAAGCTGCCCAGCGGGCGGTTCGGGTCCTGGATGCCCGCGCGGCTGCGCAGGATGGCCTCGCTGACCTTGGTCACGGCCTCGTCCTGGCCGATGACGCGCTGGTGCAGGATGTCCGGCAGGTGCAGCAGCTTCTCGCGCTCGCCCTCCATGAGCTTGGCGACCGGGATGCCGGTCCAGCGGGCGACGATGCGGGCAATCTCCTCGTCCGTCACGCGGTCGTGCAGGAGGCTGTCCTCGCCGCGGGCTTCCTCGGCCTCGGCCTCGGCCTCCTCCAGCTGCTTCTTCAGGGTGGGCAGGCGGCCATACTTCAGCTCGGCGGCCTTGTTGAGGTCGTAGGCGCGCTCGGCCTTCTCGATCTCGCCGTTCAGCTGCTCCAGCTGCTCGCGCAGGCTCGTGACCTTCTCAATCACGGCCTTTTCGCCCTCCCACTTGGCCTGCATGGCGTTGAAGCTCTCGCGCTCCTCCGCCAGCTGCTTCCACACCTCCTCCAGGTGCGCCTTGGAGAGCTCGTCGTCGTCCTTCTTCAGGGCGGCCTCCTCGATCTCCAGCTGCATCATCCGGCGGCGCACCTCGTCCATCTCGGTGGGCATGGAGTCGATCTCCGTGCGGATCATGGCGCAGGCCTCGTCCACGAGGTCGATGGCCTTGTCCGGCAGGAAGCGGTCGGTGATGTAGCGGTTGGAGAGGGTGGCGGCGGAGATCAGGGCACTGTCCTGGATCTTCACGCCGTGGAAGACCTCGTAACGCTCCTTCAAGCCGCGCAGGATGGCGATGGTGTCCTCCACGGAGGGCTCGCCCACCATCACGGGCTGGAAGCGGCGCTCGAGGGCAGCGTCCTTCTCGATGTACTGGCGGTATTCGTTCAGCGTGGTCGCGCCGATGCAGTGCAGCTCGCCGCGGGCCAGCATGGGCTTGAGCAGGTTGCCGGCGTCCATCGCGCCCTCCGCCTTGCCCGCGCCGACGATGGTATGCAGCTCATCGATGAAGAGCAGGATGCGGCCCTCGCTCTTCTTGATCTCCGCGAGCACGGCCTTCAGGCGCTCCTCGAACTCGCCGCGGAACTTCGCGCCTGCGATCAGGCTGCCCATATCCAGGGAGAAGACGGACTTGTCCTTCAGGCTGTCCGGCACGTCGCCGCGCACGATGCGCTGCGCCAGGCCCTCGGCGATGGCTGTCTTGCCGACGCCGGGCTCGCCGATCAGGACGGGGTTGTTCTTGGTCTTGCGGCTGAGGATGCGGATGACGTTGCGGATCTCTGCGTCGCGGCCGATGACGGGGTCGAGCTTCTGCTGCCGCGCCATCTCCACGAGGTCCGTGCCGTATTTCTTCAGCGAGTCGTACGTCTCCTCGGGGCTGTCGGAGGTCACGCGGGTCGCGCCGCGCACCTCGCTCAGGGCTTTGAGGAAGCGGTTGAGGTCAAAGCCCGCCCGGTCGAGGATCGCCTTCATGCGGGCGTTCGCCTTGGAGGTGATGCCCATCCACAGATGCTCGACGGAGATATATTCGTCCTTCATCTGCTTGGCGCGGGCGTCCGCCTCGTTGAGGGCCTTGTCCAGCTCCTGGGTGATATAGACCTTGTCCGCCTCGCGGCCGGGGCCGGAGACGCGGGGCATGCGCTCCAGCGCGTCCTGCACGGCGGCCTTCACGCTGTCCGCGCTCACGCCGCACTTGCCGAGCAGCTGGGGGATCAGGCCGCCTGCGTCCTCCAGCAGGGCCGAGGCCAGGTGCTCCTGGTCCACCTGCATGTGCTGATAATCCACAGCGATCCGCTGCGCGCGCTGGATGGCCTCCAGCGACTTCTGCGTATATTGGTTCATGGCTGCCATAGGGATCAGCTCCTTTGCTTGGAGTAGTCGGGCCAAAGTCTGACTTTCTTTGACCTTCATCTGCATTGTACAGTATTTGCTCGGAAAAAGCAAGCCCCCCGGCACAATTCTTTGCATATTTTTTGGAAAGAAGACTGAGCGGGACAGAACCAACCCAAATGGGCAGCTGCCGCTTTCGCTCAACCATGAAAGCCATGGCAAACCGCACTCCGCAGGAGCGCCTCTAAGAGGTGCCAGGGGACGCTTTCCCGCGGAAAGCAGCCTCTGGCTCACTCTGAAGAATCCCTTCCCGCTTGCACATAGAATTGGCGGCAGGCCCTCCGCAGGAGCGCTTTCCAGGGGTTCTGGACGCTCGCGCCGCCCTCCGCAGGAACGCCTTTCAAGAGGTTCCAGGGGACGCTTTCCCGCGGAAAGCGTCCCCTGGCCCAACCTAAAAACCTCCCCTCCCCGCTTGCGGGGAGGGGTCGGGGGTGGGGCCGTTTCCCCCATGGACAAACCACCTTTTCAATGGTACAATCCCATAGAAGAACTACCGCAAAGGAGGCCGCCCCTTGACCGTCGCGAACGAGAAAATCGAAGCCCTGCTGGAGCAGGTGCAGAAGGCGCCGCGCTATACCGGCGGGGAGATGAACACCGTGGTCAAGCCGTGGGACACCGTGGCCCTGCACTATGGCTTCTGCTTTCCCGATACCTACGAGGTCGGCATGAGCCACCTCGGCATGAAAATCCTCTACGGCCTGGTGAACCGCGAGCCGGACAGCGTCTGCGAGCGCTTTTTTATGCCGTGGACGGACATGATGGCCCTCATGGAGCAGGAGGACGTGCCGCTGTTCTCCATGGAGAGCCGCCGCGCCCTGTGCGACTTCGACATGATCGGCTTCACCCTGCAGTACGAGATGAGCTATTCCAACATCCTCGCGATGATGAAGCTGGGCCGCGTTTCGCTGCTGAGCCGCGACCGCGGGCGCGATGAGCCCATCGTGGTGGCAGGCGGCCCCTGCGCCTTCAACCCGGAGCCGCTGGCGGATTTCATCGACGCCTTCATGATCGGCGACGGCGAGGAGGTCACGCTCGAGGTGACCGCCGTCATCCGCGACTGGAAGAAGAGCGGCGCGCCGCGCATGGACTGCCTGAAGGCACTGGCGAAGATCAAGGGCGTCTACGTCCCCGCCCTCTATGATGTGGCCTACAACGCCGACGGCACCCTCGCCTCCATGACGCCGAACTGTCCGGAGGCCCCCGCGAAGGTCGAAAAGTGCATCGTCACCGATCTGGACAGCGCGTACTATCCCGAGGAAATCCCTGTGCCCTACACGGAGATCGTGCACGACCGCATCATGCTGGAGATCATGCGCGGCTGCACCCGCGGCTGCCGCTTCTGCCAGGCCGGCATGCTCTACCGCCCGGTGCGCGAGCGCAGCCTCAAGCGCCTGGTGCAGCTCGCCCTCGCGCTGGAAAAGTCCACCGGCTACGAGGAGATGAGCCTCTCGAGCCTCTCCAGCGGCGACTACACCTGCCTGGCCGATCTCATCCGCCAACTGATGAAGGACCTGCAGCAGGAGCGCGTCTCCATCTCCCTGCCCTCCCTGCGCCTGGACAGCGTGCTGAAGGAGTCGCTGGAGGAGACGCAGAAGGTGCGCAAGACCTCCCTGACCTTCGCGCCGGAGGCCGGCACGCAGCGCCTGCGCGACGTCATCAACAAGGGCGTCACCGAGGAGGATCTGATGGAGAAAGTCACCGACGCCTTCCAGGGCGGCTGGAGCAGCGTGAAGCTCTACTTCATGATCGGCCTGCCGACGGAGACCTTTGAGGACCTGGACGGCATGGTGGAGCTGGCCCGCAAGGTGGTCGCCTGCTATTTCTCCGTGCCCAAGGGCGTGCGCGCCAAGGGCCTGCGCGTCACGGTGAGCGCGTCCAGCTTCGTCCCGAAGCCGATCACGCCTTTCCAGTGGGAGCCGCAGGACACGCGGGAGATGCTGCAGGAGAAGCAGGCCTACCTGCGCGAGAAGTTCAAGGGCGTCAAGGGCGTGACCTTCAACTACCACGAGAGCGGGCTGAGCTTTCTGGAGGCCTGCTTCGCCCGGGGCGACCGCCGCCTGGGAAAGGTGCTGCTCCGCGCGCACGAGCTGGGCTGCATGCTGGACGGCTGGACGGAGCTGTTCAAGCTGGACGCCTGGATGCAGGCGTTCGCGGACTGCGGCCTCGACCCGGACTTCTACGCCCACCGCCGCAGGGAGAAGGACGAGCTGCTGCCCTGGGATTTCATCGACAGCGGCATCGTGAAGCCCTTCCTCTGGCACGAGTGGCAGAAGGCCCTCGCCGCCGAAACGACACGCGACTGCCGTCAGGGCTGCAACGGCTGCGGCATTCAGCGCTATAAGGGGGTGTGCAGCTATGCGGATGCTGGCCGTGTTTCGCAAAGGTGAGCGCCTGCGCCACATCGGACACCTGGACATCATGCGGGCCATGCAGCGGGCGCTCCGGCGCTCCGGCGTGCCGGTGGCCTATTCCAACGGCTTCAACCCGCACATGCTGCTGACCTTCGCCTCGGCCCTCTCGGTCGGCGCGAGCGGCGAGCGCGAGCTGATGGACGTCACCCTCGAGCGGGAGATGACCGCCGGGGACTTTCTGGCGACCATGAATCCCGCCCTGCCGCCGGACCTGCAGCTGGTCGCGGCGCGGGTCATCGACGACCGTCACCCCGCCCTGATGGCGATGGTGCAGGCCGCCGTCTATGACATCACGCTGCTCGACCAAACCGCGGCGGACGCCTGCCGCGCGGCGCTCCCGGCCTTCCTCGCACAGGAGGAGATCCTCGCCGAGCGCAAGACCAAAAGCGGCGTGAAGGAGGCCAACATCCGCCCGTGGATCTTTGAGCTGACCATGGAGGGCGCGACGCTCCACGGCGTCCTCGCCCTGAGCGAGACGGAGAACTGCAAGCCCGATATGCTGCTGACCGCCCTCTCGGCCTTCGCGGGCTGCGAAAAGCCCCGCGCAAGCGTCACGCGCCTGGGCCTGATGGGCCGCGACGCGGAGGGCGCGCTGGCGGAGCTGGAGGGACTGTAAAGCGCCATGACACGTATCCTGTACGCAACCGGGGGCCCTGCCCGCGAGATCGCGCTGACCGAGGACGGCGCGCTGATCGAATACCTCCGCGAGGACGCCTCCGCCGCGTCCACGGAGGCCATCTATCTGGGCATTGTCCGCCGCGTCATGCCCGGGATGAGCGCGGCCTTTGTGGACATCGGCGAGGAGAAGATGGGCTTTTTGCCCCTGAATGAGAACAGCGCGACTTTCGCGGGCCAGCCGCTCCGCACGGGCATGCGCGTGGCGGTGCAGGTGCGCCGCGCGGCCCAGGGCACGAAGGGCGCCTTCCTCACCCGCGACATCACGCTCTGCGGCGAGACGGTGCTGCTCATGCCCATGAACCGCCACATCGGCGTCTCCGCCCGGGTGACGGACGCGGAGGACATCGCCGCCCTGAAGACGCTCGGCGCCGAGATCGCCGGGGAGCGCTTCGGCCTGGTGATGCGCCGCGCCGCGGCGGAGGCCGACCCGCAGGCCGTGCGCGGCGAAGCGGACAGCCTGCTCGCGCACTGGGAGGCTGTCGCGAAGGCCCTGCCGACCGCCCACGCCCCGTCGATGGTCGACCGTCCGCGCACGCTGCTGGACGCCCTGCTCGAGGATGAGCTGCCGCGCGGCATCGACGCGCTGGTCACCGAGGACGCGGCGCTGGCGGAATCGCTCGCGGGCCGTCTGCCATGCCGGGTCGAGGAGGCCGGCGTGATGGAGCGCCACGGCCTCATCCGTCAGCGGAACGAAGCCCTGCAGCGCAGGGTGCAGCTGCCCGGCGGCGGCAACCTGGTGATCGACCCCTGCGAGGCGCTGACGGTGATCGACGTGAACACGGCGCGCCACAGCGGCGAAAGCCTGCGCCGCACGGTGCTGGAGACCAACCTCGAAGCCGTGCGCGAGGCCGCGCGGCAGATGCGCCTGCGCAACCTCGGCGGCATCGTGCTGATGGATCTGATCGACATGGCGGAGGAGGACGACCGCGCGGCTGTGCTCGACGCTCTCAGGGAAGCCCTCGCCCGCGACCGCGTGAAGACCGTGGTGCACGGCTACACCTCGCTGGGGCTGGTGGAGATGACGAGAAAGCGCGTCCGACGGACCCTGGCGCAGGACTGGGCCGAGCCCTGCCCCCGCTGCGGGGGCAGCGGGATCATCCCGCGGCAGGCCTGACGCCGCTCTTTCGCGGGCCGCCTTCCGGAACAGGGGGGACTTTTCCCGCCCGAGGCAACGCGGGCCGCGCAAAACGCAAAAGAACAAAACGAAAAAACCGGCAGAGCTCCCCATCCGGAGACCCACCGGTTTTTTTATTGCGCGCAGCGAAGCGCCGTCAGGGCTTCGCCCGATTTATTCCGCCTTCGTCAGTTCCTTCAGGCATCTGTCGCAGACGAGCATGCCCTTGAATTCCCTTGTGCCCTCCGTGCTTCCGCAGAATACGCAGGAGGCGGTGTGCTTGCGCAGGATGATCTTGTCGCTTTCGACGTAAATCTCCATTTCGTCCTTGACCTGAATATTCAGCGTGCGCCGCAGTTCAATGGGGAGCACAATTCTGCCGAGGGAATCAAGCTGTCGAATCACGCCGGTAGATTTCATCTTTTTTCCTCCTCCTGATTTCTTTGGTTTTATAATAGATATATTATTATCATTTGTATTGTACAGCGAACCATGAGGAATGTCAAGAGCCTGAAGCAAAGAAAATGGCTCTTCACTGAAAGTTAGGGCATCGCTTACAGGATTTGGAATGGGCCTGCTTCGGCTTATGGTGCGCATCCTTCATGGATCGTGCCTTTCGCAGCGCAGCTGCGCAGAGGATTCAAGTGAGGAAAACTGTTTCCCGAAGAACACGTGAAGAACCAAAAAAACAGAGGCAAGCCGCAGCCGGCATGCCTCTCTGTCCGATCATTTTTCGCTCCCCAGCGGTTTTTTCGAGGGGGTGCCCGCCTTGCGCGGATAGGCCCTGGCCGTCGGCCCGACCTTGCGGATCGGCAGCAGCAGGTGTCCCCAGTCGCGGCCCGGGAGGGAGACGGGGATTTCCGGCTCCACGCGGCCGCCGAGAATGCGCGCGGCCCGTCTGCCGGCCTCCAGCTCGTCCGCGAGGGCAGGCCCCTTCCAGCAGAGCGCCAGGCCGCCCGTCTTCGCGAAGGGCAGCAGGTATTCGCTGAGCACGGCGAGCGGCGCGACCGCTCGGGCCGCCACGCAGTCGAAGCGCTGGCGCAGGGCGGGATCGTGTCCGGCGTCCTCCGCGCGGGCGTGGACAAGCGTCACGTTGCGCGTGCCGGTCGCTTCCGTCACAGCCTGCAGGAAGTCCAGGCGCTTGCGCTGGGCGTCGATCAGCGTCACGCGCAGATCGGGGCAGGCCATCGCGAGCGGCAGGCCCGGGAAGCCCGCGCCTGTGCCGACGTCCGCCAGCAGACCGCTGGCGGGGATCAGCCCCGGGACGGTCAGCGCCATCAGGCTGTCCGCGAAATGCCGGTCGAGGGTTTCCGCCTCGTCGGTCACCGCGGTCAGGTCCATCACCTTGTTCCATTCGGCCAGGAGGTCCATATAGACCGCCAGCCGCTGCGCCAGCGCGCCGTCTGCGGGAATGCCGCAGGCGGCGAGACGCGCCGAGATCGTATTTGCATCCATAGAAACACCTGCCGTAGCATGCTCGCCGGCTGAAGGCCGCGCGGTCCGCTCAGTTCGTCCGGGTGATGGATTTCACCTTGAAATTGCTGTTGCTGATCTGAAAGCCGGTCAGCTTCTCCGCCCAGTATTTGATCCAGGCGACGCCCTCGCGGGTCAGGTTCTTCACGCGGTACCAGCCGCCGAGGGTGGGGCTGGGGATGCCCTGCGCGTCCGCAAAGCCCTCATCGCGGGCGAGGGAGAGCGCGCGGGCCACGTGGTAGTCGCTGGTGACGATGGCGACGCGGCGGATCTCGAGGCCCTCGCGCTCGGCGAGCAGGGCCGCGGCGTTGCGGAGGTTTTCGCGCGTGTTGAAGGAAGAGGTGTCCTTCAGCACGTCCTCGGCGGGGATGCCGTGGTCGACCAGGTAGCCGTACATGACCTCGCCCTCCGGCGCGGGCTCGTCGTCGCCCTGCGCGCCGCAGACCACCAGCACGCAGCGGCGGCGCTGCCAGGCTTCGATGGCCGCGTCGAGCCGCCACTGCAGCTGCAGGTTGGGCGTGCCGTCCGGCTTGACCTGCGCGCCGAGAACGATGATCGCGTCATAGTTCTCAGCCTGCGGAATGCTGCCGCAGCGGATCATGACCATGGCCACCACCCCCGCGTAGAAGAGAATGCCCGCGATGAGCAGGCCGAGCAGTATGCGTCTGAGTGCTTTCAAAACAGCCTCCATGGAGTTCATTCATAGGGAGCGCATCAAAAGGCGGAAGGGGTGCCCATAAAGTCACCTTCACAGCGGCGCGAAGGGGGCCAGGGGGTTCGGAGCGCCCGGAAAACTCCATGTTATGGAGTTTTCAGCGGAGAACGGGCGGCAGCCCCGGACCGACCGCAAAGCCCCCCTGCCGCGCCCGCAGGCGCGGAGCCTCTGCTGCCACTATAAGCCGAAAGCGAGGAGTGTGCTCCTCACCTTCTGCTCTCCCCCTCAGTGAAACAGCTTAACAATATCGCGATAGGTGAAGAAAATCATCGCTGCGAAGAGCAGCGCCATCCCCGCCAGATGAACAATGGCTTCCCGCCGCGCGGGAATCGGCTTGCGGCGGATGGCCTCGAGCACGAGGAACAGGAACCGCGAGCCGTCCAGCCCCGGAATCGGCAGCAGATTCATGATGCCGAGGTTGATGGAGATGACGACCAGCATGTTGAGGAAGGCCTCAAAGCCGCCGGCCCGCACCTCCTGGCTCACCAAGGTGACCACGCCGACCGGGCCGCTGGTGTCCTCCAGGCCCTCGCCGGTCGTCACGAGATTGCGCAGGGCGCGGAGAATCATGCCGCCCGCGTAGGTGCACTGCTCCCAACTGCAGCGAATGGCCTCCCCCAGGGACACGGGCATGCGCTCAGAAGCCGCCACGCGCGCGCCGATGGTGACGCCCAGGCGGTAGCGGCCCAGCTCCGCGTCGTAGAACGGAGTGACGGAGGCCTGCGTGACCTCGCCCGCCCGCTCAAGGGTCAGGGCGAGAGGCGCGTCGCCCTCCTTCCAGGCGGAGATCAGCGCCATCGTGTCGTCCAGGCTCTCCTTCTCGGTGCCCTCGCCGTTCACGCTGAGGATGATGTCGCCGCTCAGCAGGCCGCCGGCCGCGGCGGGGCCGTTCTCCTCGACCTGGAGGATGCAGGGCTGGACGCGCGTCGCCGTCTGCACCCCGCCGATCGCGAACCAGGCAAAGAGAACGACGAAGGCCAGCAGAAAATTCATCCCAGGGCCCATGAGCACGGTCAGCATGCGCTTCCACACAGCCGCCTTGCCGAAGGCCCGCGGGTCATCCTGCTCGGAGCCCTCCACGTCATCCTCCCCGTAGAAGGAGCAGAAGCCGCCCAGGGACAGCGCGCGCAGCGAGTAAACGATGCCGGTCTTCTTGGACGTGCGGCTGATGAGCTTCGGCCCCATGCCGATGGCGTATTCGCGCACGGCGATGCCGCACAGCCGCGCGGTGATGTAGTGCCCGAATTCGTGCACCGTGATCAGGATGCCCAGCAGGAGCAGGGCGATCAGCAGATAAAACAGTGTGGACATAAGATGCCTTTCTCTGTGTATTGGATCGGAGCGCCCGCGCTCAGAGGCGGCCGATGCGCTCCGCGACCACCTCGCGCGCCATCCTGTCCGCGGCGTAAATGTCCGCGAGGGTGTCCGCGGGGAGGCCCGTCAGGCGATCCAGCGCGGCTTCCACAAGGCGCGTGATCCCGCCGAAGGGAATCTCCCCGCGCAGGAAGGCCGCGTTCGCCGCCTCATTCGCGCCGTTGAGCACGGTGCAGGCCGCGCCGCCCGCCTCCAGACATTCCACAGCCAGGCGCAGCGCCGGGAAGCGCACCGGGTCGCCGGGCTCGAAGGTCAGCGTGCCGACCTTGAACAGGTCGAGCGGCTCGCAGCCGGTGGTCAGGCGCTCCGGGTAGGCCATCGCGTACTGGATCGGGACGCGCATGTCCGGCACGCCGAGCTGGGCGAGCACAGCCCCGTCATCAAACTCCACCGCGCTGTGCACGATGCTCTGCGGGTGCACCACGACCTGGATATCCCTGGGCTGCATGCCGAACAGCCAGCGCACCTCCATGATCTCCAGCGCCTTGTTGAACATGCTGGCGGAGTCCACGGTGATCTTCGCGCCCATGCTCCAGTTGGGATGCTTCAGCGCCTGCTCGCGGGTCGCGTTCTCGATGTCCTCGCGCTTCCACGTGCGGAAGGGGCCGCCGGAGGCCGTCAGCAGGATGCGCCGGGGTTTGTTCGGCGCGGCGCCCTGCAGGCACTGGAAGATCGCGCTGTGCTCACTGTCCACGGGCAGGAGGGGCTTGCCGATGCGCCGGGCGGCGTCCGTCACCAGATGGCCGCCCGTGACGAGGGCTTCCTTGTTGGCCAGGAGCACCTGGCGGCCCGCGTTCAGCGCGGCCATCACGCCCTCGAGGCCGGCGATGCCGACCACGCTGACCAGCACCTCGTCCGCGGGGATCTCCGCCGCGGCGACGCGCAGGGCGTCGTGTCCCATCACAAAGCGGCAGAAGCGCAGGTCTTCCGGAATCTCGCTCTCCGGGATGGGCTGGGTCAGGCCCGCCATCTGCGGACGGAAGGCGCGCACCTGTTCAAAGAGCAGATCTTTGTTGCTGTGCGCGGTGAGGGCTGTGACCTGAAAGCGGTCGGGGTGGAGTTTTACCAGGGAGAGGGCCTGGGTGCCGATGGAACCGGTGGAACCGAGGATGGAGATGGTGGTCATAAGCTGAACCTCGTGCGTGGTGATGGAGTGCGGCGCCGGAAGTGAGTGGCCCCACCCCCAGCCCCTCCCCGCAAGCGGGGAGGGGAGTTTTTTAGGATGCGCCGGGGGACGCTTTCTGCCGAAAGCGTCCCCCGGACCCCCTTGAAAGACGCTCCTGCGGAGGGCTTCTGCGCCTTGTGGTTTGGGAGAATCGGGCGGGCAAGGTGATGCCGGCAGGCTTCCCCTGGCTCACCCG
>CAMNLM010000079.1 GCA_946543085.1 uncultured Clostridia bacterium
CCGCCGGGCCGCCTCGTCCGCGAAAGCTTCTACGACATCGACGGCGGCCTGATCGAGTGCGCCGCCGGCTGGGCGGAAACCGTCCGCACCTACGACGAGGCGGGCAGACTTGTGCGCGAAGAGCATCTCGACGCCGCGGGGAATCCCGTCGGGAACACCGCCGGCGAGTGACGCGGCCGCCGGGTAAGCTGCGCGCCTACGTGCGCTGTCTCCCTGCAGTTTGACATCCCACCCCTCCCTGCAGCCGGGGAGGGGCGCTTTATTTCACGGCGGGCAGCGGGACGCCCGCGAACGCGCGCCCGGGGCTGGTCTGGCTGAGTAAGCCGCGGCCACACGCCCTTCCGGCCGCGGCCGCCGGCGCGCCCTGTCCCGCGCGGTCAGGCAGTAATATGCCAGATCGGACAAATCCCTGCCGGGACGGATCCGGAAGGACGCGCCTCATTTGTTTGATCTGTCCATGTATACACCAAATGCATCATTGAACGACTTGCATTTCCCCGCGGTTTGTCCTATAATAGAACATCCTCAATAAGCTCCGCTCGTCGGAGACGCGGGAAGGAGAATGTCCATGTCCGCGTGGCTCTCTGCCCAGAGTTCGGAAGCCCAGGCCCTTCTGGCGCTCTCCGTCATCTGGCTTGCCGGCTTCATCATGTCCAGGGCGACCAAGGCCTTCGGACTGCCCAACGTCACGGGCTATATACTCGCGGGTGTCGTCATCGGCCCCTACTGCCTCGACCTGCTCCCCTCGAACGTCACCGGCGCAATGTCCTTCATCACCGACACGGCGCTCGCGCTGATCGCCTTCGGCGTCGGCCGCTACATCAGCGTGGATCATCTGCGCGGCCAGGGCAAAAAGGTCATCCTGCTCACCCTGATGGAGTCGCTCGTCGCGGCTGTCATCGTGACGCTGGTGATGCTGGCCGTGTTCCGTCTGCCGCTCTCGTTCTCCCTGCTGCTGGGCGCGATCGCCTCCGCCACCGCCCCGGCCTCCAGCCTCATGACCATCCGCCAGTACAAGGCGAAGGGTGTTTTTGTCAATACCCTGATTCAGGTCGTCGCGATGGACGACGCCGTCTCCCTGCTCGCGTTCAGCCTCTGCGCCGCCATTGCCGCGCAGACCGACAGCGCGGCCACGCTGGAGAGCGTGCTGCTGCCCCTGGCGCTCAACATCGCCGTGCTCATCGGGTCCTACCTGTTGGGCCGCCTGCTGTGCCTCATCCTGCAGGGCCGCTCCACCGACCACCGCGTCGTGCTGACCTGCGCCTTCATCACGGTGATCGCCGGCGCGTGCGCGGCTCTGGACATCTCCCCGCTGCTCGGCTGCATGGTGCTCGGCGCGACCGTGATGAACTTCTCCCATGACAAGCCGCTTTTCAAGCAGATGACCCGCGTCTCCCCGCCGATCAACATGATGTTCTTCGTGCTCAGCGGCATGCGGCTGAACCTCAGCGCGCTGACCACCGTGGGCATCATCGGCGTGACCTACTTCGCCGTGCGCATCGTGGGCAAGTATCTCGGCGCGTGGTGGGGCGCGAAGATCACGCACTCCCCCGTGGAGGTGCAGCGCTATCTCGGCCTCGCGCTGATCCCGCAGGCCGGCGTCAGCATCGGTCTGGCCGTGCTCGCCCAGCGCATCCTGCCCGAGGAGAGCGGCATGCTCCTCTCGACGATCATTCTCTCCTCCTCCGTGCTCTACGAGATGATCGGCCCGCTGTGCGCCAAGCGCGCGCTGGTGCTCTCCGGCGCGATTCATCCCTCGGCGCTGCCCGTGCTCAGCCCTGAGGGCAGGCCGCTGAATCCCCCCGAGCGCACGCAGGGCAAGAAGGCCGCGCAGGCTCCCGCCGCCCCCGCCCAGGACAGCCCCGAGGCGGAGAAGGCCAAGGCCGCCCTCCGGAAGCCCGTGAAGAGTGACAAGGCCCTGAAGGCCGAAGCCCCCGAAAAGGCTGTCCGGGAGGAGCCGAAGGACCCGAAGAACGCCAAGAGCGCCAAGCCCCTCAAGAACGAGAAGAGCGACAAGCCGGACAAGGCGGAGAAGATCGAAAAAACCGACAAAAAAGAAAAGGCCTCCGCCGTCAAGCAGGAGCGCCCGCAGAAGAAGGACAAGAAGGGAGAAAAGAGCGAAAAGGGAGAAAAGGGAGAGAAAACCGAGAAAGGTGAAAAGGCTCCCGCGGCACCCGCTCCCGTGCAGGAGATTGAGCGGCCTGCCCCGGAGAAGCGCTTCGCCCTGAGCCGCCTGACCCGTCTGCTGAACAGGCAGGACGGGAACGACGCGGGCTGAATCCATCCACCATGCAAACCGCAGCAGCGGGGAAGCGGAACAGGGATCCCCCCTCATTCCGCCTCCCCGCTGTTTCTTCCGCTCTCGCGCACCACGCGCCGCAGGACGTCCGCTTCCGCCGGCGCCAGCTCCTCCGCGTAGAGCGCGAGCAGCGTTTCCATCGCGCTGACCGAGCCCTCGCGCATCGCGTAGTCCCGGAGGAAGGCGCACGTGCTGCCGCCCTTTGGCAGCGCGCGGAAAACCACGCCCAGCAGCCGGTCGGCCACGTCGCTGAGGGCTTCGGTCTTCAGGCGCGCCCAATGGCCGCGCGCGTCCTGCATGAGCATGGACGGCCCCAGCGCTGCGTAGAGGTCGCTGAAGAGCGCGTCCTCCAGCTCGGCCTCGACGGCGTTGGGATCTGTCTGCTGCGGCACCCAGCCGCGCAGAATGCCCGCCGCGTGCTCGCAGAGGTTGGGCGTTTGCGCCAGGCGCTCGCCGAGGGCGGAGGCGATGGCCGCGCGGACGTCGGATAAGGCGATCAGCATGGAAAAAGCTCCTTTCGCAAAAGGACGCAAAGCAAACGTTTTCTCTGACGGTTGTGATTCGACGCCGACGGGAAGAATCCTGCCGCGCGCGCTGTTCTTTGGGCTTTGCGATCCCCCCGTGTTCTTCCCCCTGTGTCCGGCTGTTCCCCTGCCCGGCCGGTTCTGAGGGCATCCGCTTTTGTGTAGGAGAAGCGCTGCCTATACAACAGGTTGTGGATAAAGTTATGCACAAGTTTTTATGTTGTAACAACCCGCAAATTGCCCTTGTTTCATAAGCGTTTTTGTGTTATCTTTTTATGGCGGGCCCGGGTTTGGCAGAATTATCCACAGGGTGATTATCCACAGCCCGGACACCGTGAGAAGGAGCGGAGACCCGTTATGGAGATGAAGGAGCTTTGGGAGCGCGCCCAGACTGCGATCAAGGAGGGCATGAGCCCCCTGACGTACAGGACGCTGATTGATACCAATCTGAGCCCCGTTTCCCTGGAGGATGACACACTGATCCTGGAGATCGCGATGGAGCCGGTGAAGGGCGCGATGGGGCCTTACATGCCGCTCATCGAGCAGTCCCTGACGAAAGCGGCCGGCCACCCCGTGGCGGCCGAGGTGCTGACCCACGCGGAGATCGAGCAGCGCGAAAAGGACGGCGACAGCCTGGAGCGCCGCGCGGTGTCGCTGATTCCCAAATATACGTTTGACACCTTTGTGGTCGGCAGCGGCAACCGCTTTGCGCACGCCGCCTCCGTCGCCGTCGCCGAGAACCCCGCGGAGGTCTACAATCCGCTGTTCATCTACGGCGGCGTGGGACTGGGCAAGACGCACCTGATGCACGCCATCGGCCACCGCGTCCACGAGCTCTACCCCGAGAAGCGCCTGGTCTATATCACCAGCGAGACCTTCACCAACGAGCTGATCGCCGCCATCCAGCAGGGCCGCAACGTGGAATTCCGCAACCGCTTCCGCAATGTGGACATCCTGATGGTGGACGACATTCAGTTCATCGCGGGGCGCGAGAGCACGCAGGAGGAATTCTTCCACACCTTCAACGCCCTGCACAACGCGGGCAAGCAGATCATCCTCACCAGCGACAAGCCGCCGCAGGATATCTCGCGCCTGGAGGAGCGGCTGCGCAGCCGCTTCGCGTGGGGCCTGATCGCGGACATCCAGCGGCCCGATGTGGACACGCGCGTCGCCATCCTGCGCGAGCGGACAAGGGAGCAGAACATCACCGTCCCCGACGAGGTGCTGCAGCTGATCGCCATCAACACGGACAGCAACATCCGCGAGCTGGAGGGCAATCTCACCCGCCTGACCGCCTACGCGAACCTGACCGGCCAGCCGATCACGGAGGCGCTCTGCCGGGAAGCCCTGCGCGACCTCTTCGAGAAGAAGGAGCGCACGGTCATCACCGCGGAGGGGATCATGAAGGCCGTGTGCGAATACTTCTCCATCACCGTGGAGGATCTGATCAGCCCCTCCCGCCGCCGCGAAATCACGGTGCCGCGGCAGATCGCCATGTACCTCACGCGCGACATGACGAACATGTCCCTGCCGCAGATCGGCCAGGCCTTCGGCGGCCGCGACCACACCACCGTCCTCCACTCCTGCAGCCAGGTCACCTCGAACCTCAAGACCTCCTCCTCCCTGCAGAACCAGGTCAACGAGCTTCGCCAGAAGGTGCAGAACGGCTGAACCGCATTTCCTTCCGGCTTCGCGGCAGAGTAGGCGAAGGGGCCCGGCGGGACAACCGCCAGCCCCTTTCCAATAAAAAAACGCAGCACCACGGTTTCACAGAAAAAGATAAAGGAGTCCTCATCATGGTTCAGATCATCGTCGGCGCCAACTGGGGTGACGAAGGCAAGGGCAAGGTCACCGACCTCCTGGCCGAGAAGAGCAGCGTCGTTGTCCGCTTCCAGGGCGGCGCGAACGCGGGCCACACCATCATCAACGAATATGGCAAGTTTGCCCTGCATCTGCTGCCCAGCGGCGTGTTCCACCCCAACGTGACCAACATCATCGGCCCCGGCGTCGCGCTGAACGTGGAGTCCCTGCTGCGCGAGCTGCAGGCCCTCGAAGAGCGCGGCGTGCCCGCGCCGAAGCTGCTGATCTCCGACCGCTGCCAAGTCATGATGCCCTGGCACGTGGACTTCGACCGCTTCGAGGAGGAGCGCCTGGGCAAGCAGTCCTTCGGCTCCACCAAGTCCGGCATCGCGCCCTTCTATTCCGACAAATTCGCCAAGGTCGGCCTGCAGGTCTGCCAGCTCTACGACCCGAAGCTGCTGCGCGAGCGCCTGGCCATCGCCCTGGTGAAGGTCAACTGCCTGCTGGAGCACCTCTACCACAAGCCCACCCTCGACGTGGAGACGATCGCCCGCGAACTCGAGGCCCAGGCGGAGAAGATCCGCCCGATGGTCTGCGACACAACCCGCTTCCTGCGCGAGGCGGACAGCCGCGGCGAAACCATCCTGCTGGAAGGCCAGCTGGGCACCCTGCGCGATCCCGACCACGGCATCTATCCCTACACGACGTCCTCCTCTCCCCTGGCGGGCTACGGCCCGGTCGGCGCGGGCATTCCCGTGCGTTCGGTGAAGGAAATCTTCTGCGTGACCAAGGCCTATTCCAGCGCGGTCGGCGCGGGCCCGTTCGTGGTGCGTCTCTCCGGCGACGAGGCGGAGAATCTGCGCAGGCGCGGCGGCGACGCGGGTGAATACGGCGCGACCACGGGCCGTCCCCGCGACGTGGGCTGGTTCGACGCGGTGGCCACCCGCTACGGCGTGCAGGTGCAGGACGCGACCCAGGTGGTTCTGACCAACCTGGACGTGCTGGGCTATCTCGACGAGATTCCGGTCTGCGTGGCCTATAAGACCGCCGACGGCCGGCGCATCACCGACTTCCCCGCGACGCCTGAGCTCATGGGCTGCAAGCCCGTCTACGAGATGCTCCCCGGCTGGAAGTGCGACATCCGCGGCATCAAGGACTACAACGCCCTGCCCGAGAACTGCAGGCGCTACGTCGACTTCATCGAGAAGGCCATCGGCGCGCCCGTGACCATGGTCTCCAACGGCCCCAAGCGCGAGGAAATGCTCTATCGCAAATAACGCCCGGTGTTCCAGGAAGACACGGCTCGGCCCTCCGCAGGAGTATCTTTCAGGGAGATCCGTGGGACGCTTTCCTGCGGGTATTCACTGTCATCCATCATTCCCGATGTTCCCGGAAGAACCGGTTCAGTCCTCCGCAGGAGCACCTTTCAAGGAGATCCGTGGGACGCTTTCCTGTGATAATTCTCTGTCGTCCATCATTCCCGATGTTCCCGGAAGACACGGCCCGGCCCTCCGCAGGAGCACCTTTCAAGGGGGTCCGGGGGACGCTTTCCTGTGGAAAGCGTCCCCCGGCTCGTTCAAAAACTCCCCTCCCCGCCTGCGGGGAGGGGCTGGGGGTGGGGTACTCTCATGATCGCCATCATCGACTACGGCTTCGGCAACCTCCGCAGCGTCCAAAAAGCCCTCGAATCCCTCGGCGCTGACGCCCACATCACCGACCGCGTCCAGGACATCTCCGACGCGGATCACGTGGTGCTCCCCGGCGTCGGAGCCTTCCGCGACGCCATCGCCCGCCTGCGCGAAACCGGCCTCGACCAGGCCGTGATCCGCAGCGCCGCCTCCGGCAAGCCCCTGCTCGGCATCTGCCTGGGCATGCAGCTGATGTACGAGGCGAGCGAGGAGAACGGCCGCTGGGAGGGTCTCGGTCTGCTGCGCGGCGCGATCACCCGTCTGACGGGCGGCGAGGGCCTGAAGATTCCGCACATGGGCTGGAATCGCCTCGAAACGCGGGACTGTCCCCTCTTCGCGGCGGGAGAAAACCCCTTCGTCTACTTCGTGCACTCCTACTGCGCGGCGGACATCGGCGAGGACACAGCCGCCTCCTGCGAATACGGCCAGACCTTCACGGCGGCCGCCTGCCGGGGCAACGTGCTCGCGACGCAGTTCCACCCGGAGAAGAGCGGCGACGCCGGTCTGCGCATGCTCCAGGGCTTCGTCCGCTTCAAGGGCTGAGGAAGGGGGCTTCACCGTATGCTGACCAAGAGAATCATCCCCTGCCTGGACATCCGCGACGGCCGCGTCGTGAAGGGCGTGCAGTTCGTGGACATCCGCGACGCGGGCGACCCCGTCGAAGCGGCCATCCGCTACAACGCCTGCGGCGCGGATGAGCTGGTCCTGCTGGACATCAACGCCTCCCACGAGGGCCGCGGCGCAATGCTGGACGTCGTCAGCCGCGTGGCCGAGCGCGTGTTCATCCCCTTCACGGTCGGCGGGGGCATCGGCGAGATCAGCCAGATCCGCGAGCTGCTGCGCCTGGGCGCGGACAAGGTCTCCATCAACAGTCCCGCCGTGAAGAATCCCGATTTCATCACCGAGGCCGCGGAGCGCTTCGGCAGCCAGTGCGTCGTGCTGGCGATGGACGTCAAGGCCCGCGCGGGCGGCGGCTGGGACGTGTATGTCCACGGCGGCCGGGTCAACACCGGTCTGGACGCCCTGGAATGGGCCGTAGAGGGCGTGAGGCGCGGCGCGGGCGAGATCCTGCTCACGAGCATGGACCGGGACGGCGAAGGCAGCGGCTTCGCTCTGGACGTGACGCGCGCCATCGCCGACGCGGTGCCCGTGCCGGTGATTGCCTCCGGCGGCGCGGGTGCGAAGGAGCACTTCCGCGACGTTCTCACCGAGGGGCACGCGGACGCCGCCCTCGCCGCGACGCTGTTCCACTTCGGCATCCTGCCGATCCCCGAGCTGAAGGCCTATCTCGCCGGGGAAGGCATCCCGGTGCGCGCGTAAGGCGCGCAAGGCACAATCCAGCATGATTCCAGCGACCGCGAGGTGATCACCATGGCCTATGAAAGCGCACTCGCGCTGTCCCTGACCCCCTACACGGCGGGCGAGCAGCCGAAGATTCCCAACCTCATCAAGCTGAACACCAACGAGAACCCCTATCCGCCCTCCCCCCGGGTCGCGGAGGCCCTGACCGGCCTGGCCGACAGCCTGCGCCTCTATCCCGACATGGAGGCCACCGCCCTGCGCGAAGCCATCGCCGAGGTCAACGGCGTGTGCCCGGAGCAGGTTTTCTGCGGCAACGGATCGGACGAGGTGCTCGCCTTTGCATTTGTGGCTTTCTTCGCGGGCAAGACGCTCGCCGTGCCGGACATCACCTATTCGTTCTATCCGGTCTACGCGAAGCTCTTCGGCATTGCCCTGCGCGAGATTCCGCTGAAGGCGGACTACACGGTGGATGTGCCCGCCATGCAGGCCGGCTGCCCCATCGCGCTGGCCAATCCCAACGCGCCGACCGGCGTGCGCCTCCCGCTGGACGAGGTGCGCGTCCTCGCCGCCCACGCCCGGGCGCATGACGCCGTGATGCTGGTGGACGAGGCCTACGCGGCCTTCGCGGAGGAGACCGCCCTGCCGCTGCTGGAGGAGACGGACAACGTGCTGATCGTGCGCACCTTCTCCAAGAGCCACAGCCTGGCCGGCATGCGCGTCGGCTACGCCATCGGCCCGGAGCGGCTGATCAGCGCCCTGCGGCGCGTGCGCGACTCCTTCAACAGCTACCCGGTGGACCGTCTGGCCCAGGCCGCGGCCCGCGCCGCCATTCTGGACACCGCCTACACGGACAGCGCCGTGCGGCGCGTGAAGGAAGCCCGCGACTGGACGGCCGATGCCCTGCGCGCCATGGGCTATCCGGTGCTGCCCTCCGAGACCAACTTCCTGTTCGTCCGGGCGGATGAGACCGACGCCGCCCCTGTGCAGCAGGCCCTGCGCGCGAAGGGCATCCTCGTGCGCCACTTCTCCGCGGCGCGGCTGAAGCCCTGGCTGCGCATCACCATCGGCACGGCGGAGCAGATGCGGCGGGTTGTGGAAGAGATGGGCCGGATGCGGTAAGCGCATGGGGGCAGCCTGCCGCGGCCCCATGATCCGTCGCCGCCGCCCGCCTCAAAGCCTTTCGCATACCGTCCGCGGAGCCATCGCAGCGAAACGCTGTGACTTTCGCCTATCCCGCGGTTTTCCCCAAAAACGTCAGCAGGCGCTGTTCTCTTGCAAGAGGGCAGCGCCTGCTGACGTTTTATTCAATTCTCCCCACGCACAGCATGTCCGGCACGGCGCGATCGTTCACGTCGACGCCGCCGTTGTTGGAGAGCTGCACGCTCTCGCCCAGGAAGAGCATCGCTGCGGTGTTGCCGCCGTCCAGGTTGAGGGCGTCGGTGCAGCCCAGGTCATAGAGGATCTGCGCGCAGGTGGTCAGGTCGCAGCCGTCGGAGTGGTTCTTGCGGCCCTCCACCAGCAGACCCACATAGTGGCCCGGCTCGATGATGCCCATGCAGGAGCGCGGTTCCTTGTGGTTGCACTCCTTCTTGTCGAGGTCGGCCATCTCGCCGTTGCGCAGCAGGATCGGCCCGAAGGAAACCACCGTGGACGCGCCGCGGCTCACATAGTCCTTCGCGCTGACCTCCCAGGCCTCGTTGACCTCCGCGCGGCCGCTGGAATAGAAGGCCATGGTCGCGAGGTTCGGCACGCGGTCCCAGGCCTTGCCGGCCGTCTGGCTGTAGAGGATTTTCCCGTCGCGGATGATCACGCCGGGGTACTTTTTCTGCTTGATGCGGTAGGAGTAGAAGTCGCCGCTCTGCGCGTAGACCGCGTTGCCCCTCGCCGCGATGTCCTGCGGCAGGCCGTTGGTGCGGCCGGGCTTCTCCTCGTTCCAGTTGACCGTATAGAGCGCAGTGCCGGGCGCGCAGACGATGTCCGCCACGTAGTAGGTCAGGAGGGGCTTCTTGGTCTGCGTGCGGGTGATCTCCAGGCGCAGCGTGTCGCTCAGGTAATACCAGCAGCCCTCCGCGTGGTCGCGGTAGTACACGGCCTGGCTGCCCGCGGGCAGGAAGCCCTCCTCGTTGGTCTCCGGCACCTCGTCCATGCTCTGCAGCGGCAGCGGCTCCGCCAGCGACGCGCCGCACGCGAGCAGCGTCGCGCAGAGAATCACCCAGGTCCAAAAGCGTTTTTTCAATGTCGTATCCCCCGTCGTATGCCTCAGCGGAGTTTTTGCAGCACGCCCACGCCGCGCAGCGCCGGCATCACCGCCTGATAGAATACAGGGGCGGCCACCATGGCCGCGGCCGCGTTGATCAGCGAGGGGACGAACTTGCTCAGCATCGTCGCCCAGGCCGTCTCCATCGGATAGGCGTAGACAAAGCGCTGGAAGACCAGCGTCTTGAGCATATAGAGCGCCACGTAGGTCAGCGCGCCGATCACGCAGGGCACCACCAGCCGCCACAGCGGATGCTTCGTGCCCTTCTCACGGTGGAAGAGCCAGCCGCAGACCCAGGCCATGGCAAACTTGCTCGCGAAGGTGATCAGCACGTTCACGAAGTCGTAGCCGCCGGCCAGGGCGTCATAGAGCGCGGAGCCGAGCCCCGCCGCCACGCCGCCCCACACCGGCCCCAGCAGGAGGCCGGAGAGCAGGCACACGGCGTTGGCCAGGTGCACCTTGCTGCCCAGGAGCGGGAAGCGGAAGAGCGTCACCACATAGACCAGCGCGGCCATCACGCCCATGAGCGTGACCGTATAAGTGTTGAATTTCGTTTTTTTCATAACAGGCACCTTGGAAGGCAGTCAGCCTTGTGTTCCCTCTATCCACAGGCGGCGCATACCCGGACCGCCTGTTCCGCTTGCTCTGTTCCGCGGCGGAGCGCCGAGGCCCCGCGCGGAGCGTTTCCGCAGGCGAGGGATCTCAGGCGTTCGCCAGCCGCGCCTCGCCGTCGGCGATGCGGCGCAGGGTCTCGGTCTTGCCCAGCAGGCAGGCGATGTCGGTGGCGCCGCCGGGCGTGTTCTGCTGTCCGGCCAGGGCAGCGGCCAGGGACCAGAGCACCGGCCGCTTCTTCTGCCCCGCGGCCGCGATGGCCTCGTTCAGGCGGTCATAGAGGACTTCCCCATTCCACTCGCCCTCCGGCACGGCTTCCAGCACCGGCCCGCACAGGGCCAGCGCCTCCGCCGCCGACGCGGGCGTGACCTTCATCTTCGGGTTGTCAAACAGCTCCGCCGTGTAATCGGGAAGCTCCGCCAGGAAGCGCACCATATCCGGCACCTGGCTGAAGATCTCCGTGCGCTTCTGCATCAGCTCCGCCAGACGGCGATAGTCGATGTTCTTCCCGCTCAGCACCTGGTCGAACCAGGGGGTTGCCAGCTCCAGATACCGCTCCGGGCTCATCCGGCGGATGTTCTCCGCGTTGAACCAGCGAAGCTTATCCACGTCGAAGATGCCCGGGGACTT
>CAMNLM010000080.1 GCA_946543085.1 uncultured Clostridia bacterium
GCCGCCGGTCGAAGGTCCATCCGTGATAGAACAGGCCGTTCACCTTGTTCTGCAGGTAGCGGATGTGGATCAGGAACTGGTACTCCGCTTCCTCAATCAGCTCCGGCCGCCCCAGCACCACGCCGGCCTTGGCCAGGAACAGGCACACCATGAACAGCGTGTCGCACCACAGCTGCTGGTAGTGCTTATTCCACACCGTGCAGTGCTGCAGTCCTCCGTATTCCGTGCGGGGCATTTCCTTCATGACCCAGTCGATCCAACTCTCGATGACTGGCAGATACTTTTCGTCCTTCGTCTCCTGGTAGAGGCAGGTCAGCGTCAGCACCGGCGCGACGGTGTTCACATTGCGGTGCGGCTTCTGCTCCCGGGAGAGCATGTCGTCATACCAGCCCTTGAGGTACGCGAGGATGCTCTCGTCCCCGCTCTGCTGGTAGGTCTTATAGATGCCGTAGAGCGCCACGCCGGTGGGCCACTCCCAGTTGTTCATGGTCAGATGGCCGCGGGAGGGATCGTTTCCGTCCGCCCGCTGCAGCATGGCCAGCACACGGTCCGCTGTCTGCCGGTAGGTTTCACCCATGGAATATCACCGCCTGTCTGGATTATTCAGGTTACTTTGTTCGCTTTGGTGGAAATAGTCTGTTCTCTTGTGTTAGCGCTTTCATTGTAATATGATTTCAGGCGCTTGTCAATACTCTTTTTTTCCTCATATCCCAGTTTTTTATTTTTTCTGGTTTGGACTTGCACATTTCGTCCATGTGCTGTATAATGATAGCGCTTTCATTGATGAAGATACCCGGGAACACGGGATCTTTCACGTCCTGAGACGAACGGAGGGAGCCCATGGCAGAAGGAAATGCAACCATCTACGATATTGCAGCCGACGCGGGCGTCTCCATCGCCACGGTCTCGCGCGTGCTGCGCGGCGAGGCCAACGTCTCCCCCGCGACACGGAAAAAAGTCCAGGAGGCCATTGCCCGCCGGGATTACCGGCCCAGCTCCATCGCCCGGGGCCTGACAAGCAAGGTCACGCACTCCCTGGGCATCATCCTGCCGAAGCTTCTGAACCCGCACTACGCCATGATCTTCACCGGCGCGCAAGAAGAAGCGCGGAAGCTGGGCTACACGATGAGCCTTTTCCCATGGAGCAGCCTGGACACCGATGCCTACGACCCTGCCACCATGCTGGTGGAGCGGCGCCTGGACGGACTGATCGTCTGCGTGGAATACCTGCCCGCCGACCACGAGGAGCAGGTGCTGGCCGCCCTGCAGCAGCTGAAGCGGGTGATGCCCGTTGTGCTCATCGGCTGCGTGCCGCCCGGCTACGATTTCCCGGCCGTCTCCAACAACAACGCCGCCATGATGAAAGAGGTTGTGGCCTACCTGGTCTCTCTCGGCCACGAACGCATCGCCTTCATCGGCGGCGTGGAGCAGGACAAGGATCCCCTGCGCCGGGGTGTCGGCTATCGCGAAGGGCTGCGGGAAGCCCGTCTCCCCTATACCGACTCCTACCGGGTCTACTGCAAGGGCACAGCCGAAGCGGGCCGAGCCGCCCTCGCCGCCATGCTGGACGCGCTGAAGCCCGAGTACTGGCCCACCGCCGTGATCGCCATGAACGACCTGGTGGCGATGGGCTGCCAGGCCGAGGCGCGCGATCGCGGCATCCCGATGCCAGAGCAGCTCTCCCTTGTCGGCTGCGACGATCTTTTCTGCGCCCCGTACCTCTACCCCGCGCTGACAAGCATCAATTCCCACCAGCAGCAGACCGGGGCCAGGGCCGTGCAGCTGCTCATCAGCGGGGAGAACAAGCACGAGACGTGCGACTGGGAACTGGTTGAGCGCGCATCCTGCGCAAGGGCTCATATATAAAGAAAAGAATCAGAAATAGGAGGATTTGTTTTATGGAACGCTTTGCCTGGAAGGGACGCATCAAGCCCGGCATGCAGGAGGAGTACAAGCGCCGCCACGACGAGATCTGGCCCGAAATGCTGGCGCTGCTGAAGGAAGCCGGCATCCGCAACTACACCATCTGGAGCGACGGCCGGGACGTCTTTGGCTACTATGAGTGCGAAAAAGGCATCGAATTCGCCGAGAAGACCCAGGCGAACAGCCCTATCGTGGACAAGTGGAACGTCTATATGGACGATGTGCTGGAGCTGGTGATGGATCCAGAAACCGGCGCGCAACCCAAGCTGAAAATGATGTTCAAGATGGAATGAAGGGGTCTGCTCCCCCATGCAGATGCGCCGGTTGCGCCGGCGTATCTGTTTTCCTTTCATCCTGTCCGCGGACCTGCGCCAAAGTGCGGCTGTAAGCGATGCGCGCGCAAAAAAGCGTTGACGAACCGGCTGTTTTCAGGATATGATGGATACGGACAGAGCGCACGGCCCGACAGCAGCGCACGGCAGAGCCGCAGCGCCAATGCAGTCTGATGGCTTCCGTATCGCCGCCGCGCTCCGGCAGGCGTTTCAATCCCTTCTCTACAATTTCTTATCGACAAGGAGGTACCGCTGATGAAATACCGCACCATGGGAAAACTGGGTGTACAGGCCTCCGCTTTCGGCCTGGGCTGCATGCGCTTCAACGGCGCGGCTTCGGGCGACAGCGTCATCGACGAGGGCAAGGCAATCTCCCTCATCCGCCGCGCGATCGACGGCGGCGTCACTTATATCGACACGGCTTATGTCTATCTCGACAAGACCTCCGAAACCGTCCTGGGCAAGGCGCTTCGCGACGGCTACCGCGAGAAGGTGACCATCGCCACCAAGATGCCCAAGGAATATGTCCACAACCGCGGGGAGATGGAGGCGCTGCTGGAGAGCGAACTCCAAAAGCTGCAAACAAACTACATTGATTTTTACCTCATGCACGGCATCAACCGCCAGAAGTGGGAGGAATTCAAGGCCATCGGCGCGCCCGAGTTTTTCGACGATATGAAGAAGGCCGGAAAGATCCGCTACAAGTGCTTCTCCTTCCATGGGCCCTATGAGGACTTTGAGTACATTCTCAACGACTGGGATTGGGACATGGTGCAGATCCAGTACAACTTCATGGACATCGACCATCAGGCCGGCACCAGGGGGCTGGAGCTTGCAGGCAGGAAGGGCATTCCGGTCGTCATCATGGAAGGCCTTCTGGGCGGACGGCTGGCCAAAGCGCCCGCCAATGTGCAGGCCCTTTATGACGCCTTCCCCGTCCGGCGCACGCCTGTGGAGTGGGCTTTCCGCTGGCTTTGCAACCATCCGGAGGTGTCCGTGGTGCTCTCCGGCTGCAATGAGGCGGAGCAGATCGACGAGAATCTCCGCATCTTCGACACGGTGGACGCCAACATCATGGATGAAAAAGAACTGGCCCTGATGGACGACGTGCGCGCCGCCTATCTGAGCCGCACGAGAATCGGCTGCACCGCCTGCCGCTACTGCATGCCCTGCCCCAACGGCGTGAACATCCCGGGCGTGTTCTCCGTCTGGAACAACGTGTCCCTCTACGAGACCGATCCGAATGAGAATTTCCAGTTCAAACGAATCCTGGAGCAGAATGCCGGCGCGGACCGCTGTGTCCAATGCGGCGCCTGCGAGGCAGCCTGCCCTCAGCATCTGCCCATCATCGACAGCCTGCAGGAGGCCTGGCGCGAGCTGAACGCGTAAGCATGACAAAGGCCATCCCGCACACGCCGCAGTCGCGGCATGCAGGATGGCCTTTTTGTCTGTCCGCATCACGGGAGCGCACAGGTTTTCCCGTTCCTCATATATCCTTCCGGTATTTGCAGACGCCCCGGACGATCGTCATCCGCACGCCACATTCATTGTCCATCAGGACAATATCCGCGTCCTTGCCGGGCGCGAGGGAGCCCTTGCGCGTCTCAAGGCGGGCGGATTCGGCAGCGCTCAGGGACGCTGCGCGCACCGCGGCACAGAGCGGGATATTGCCGAAATCGCGGAGATTTCGCACAGCGTGGTTCAGCCGGAGGACGCTGCCGGCGATTGTGCCGTCCGTCAGTCTGCACTCGATCCCCCTGAGCACAAAGGTCTGTCCCCCGTTCTCATAGGTGCCGTCCGGCATGCCGGCGGAGCGGAGGGCGTCCGTGATCAGCACAAGACGGCTGCCCTTGGCCTTCACCAGCATTGGGTAAAGGCCCGTGTCCACGTGGAAGGTATCGGCGATCAACTCGGTATAGATATCGCTGCTCAGCGCCGCGCCGGCTGCGCCGGGCTTCCGGTGAGCCATCGGCGGCATCGCGTTGAAGAGATGGGTCGCCCGCGTGACGCCCAGGCCGATGCCCGCCATCGCCTGCTCAAAGCTTGCGCCGGTGTGTCCCATGGAGACGGCGATGTCCGTCCGCTGGGTCAGCGTGCGGATGCAGGCTTCCGCGCCGGGCATCTCCGGGGCGAGGGTGACGACCTTCACGATGTCGGCGAAGGGCAGCACGCGCCCGGCATCCGGCGGGAGAATCCAGGCCGGATTCTGCGCGCCCTTGTAGTCCGGATTGATGAAGGGGCCCTCGAGGTGCACACCCATGATCTGCGCACCCGGGAAATCAGGCGCACCGCTCTCCCGTTTCAGCCCGCGCATGTGGTCGCAGATGCTCTCCAGCTTCTCCCACGCCACCGTCAGCGTCGTCGGAAGGAAGGCTGTCACACCGTTGGCAAGGAGCTGTCCCGCCATCCTGCGCACGCCGTCCGGGTCGTCGTCCGAGACGTCCGCCCCGCCGTAGCCGTGGATATGCACATCGATCAGGCCCGGCGAGACATACAATCCCTCCGCATCGATGATTTCATTCGCTTCCGCGCGGGCTGCGTCCTCGTCGACAATGCCCTGGATATGCTCGTCATAGAGCAGCGCCTTTCCGTGTACCTCGGCGTCGGGCAGCAGGATGCAGCCGTTCACAATTGCCTTCATCGTAGCCTCCTTGTGTTTGCGGGACAGACCGTCTTCAGGTCTCCCCGGGAAACAGCGCCGTGATGGCCGTCTTTTTCTGTCTGCCATCCGGCTTGCCTGTATGAGTCTCTGTTTCTGCACGGACTATTATAGCAACCGGGAAGCTGATTCGCAACCGGAAAGACCCCGCATTCTTTCATTGCGTTCCCGCCCTGTTTCCTGTATAATCATCATGAAATCAATCGCACACGGAGATTTGTCCCGCCGTATGCAAAGTCACGGCCAGAGCCATCCCGAAAGGAACGTTCCGGATGATCCGCAGCAAACCGCCCGCATGCCAGTCACCGACGGCACGCTGACCGTCGGCTTCTCCATCCGCTGCAGCCCCCTCGCCCGGGACACGCCGGATGGCTTTAAAGCCGTCCGCGAGGGTGATGGAAGAGCCGTCCGCATTCCTCCTCAAGACTGCGAAAACAAGGGAGACAACCATATGAAGAAAAAACTGCGCATCACCTTCAACTCCCCTGCCGTCCTCGGCTTCGCGCTGGCCTGTGCCGCCGCGACGCTGCTCGAGAATCTGACAGGGCAGCACACGACCGCCCTCCTCTTCTCCACGTACACGGCTTCCATGTCCGATCCGCTGATGTACCTGCGCCTGTTCACTCACGTGCTGGGCCATTCCGGCTGGAACCATCTAGTCGGCAACATGGCGTATATCCTGCTTCTCGGCCCGATGCTGGAGGAGAAATACGGCGCAAAGAACCTGATCGCCGTCATCCTGGTGACCGCTCTGGCGACAGGCGTTGTGCACAACCTGCTCTTTCCCCGCGTCATTCTGCTGGGCGCAAGCGGCGTGGTCTTCGCGTTCATTCTGCTGACCTCCTTCACCGACTTCCGGGAAGGCGAGATTCCCCTGACCTTCATCCTGGTGGCGCTGATCTACCTCGGCCAGCAGATCTGGCAGGGCATCACCGTGCGGGACAACGTCTCCAACCTCTCGCACATCATCGGCGGCCTGGTCGGAGGCGGCGCGGGGTACCTGCTGAACAGAAGAAAGCTGAAGGGATAAAGCCGCCGCCGAGCGCTGTGGCGTCGAACGGCCAAAGGACGGTTCGCGCTGCGAAGGCTGGATATCCGTCTGCTTCTTATGCACATGAAAAGGCGCACTTTCGCCATCATCCGGCCGGTGGTGGGGCAGTGCGCCTTTATTTGTCCAAACAAGACAGAAAATCAATGAACGCCTTACAATTTCCTTCTGTGGTTCTTGATGGCATGAAGAATCTGCAGGCCGTCTGTTTCCATCCCTTTGATTTCCCCGTGGAAATAGTGCGTGGGCATCAGGGCCAGAATCAAGGTGAACAGGTTGATGAAAAGGGCGCTGCGGACAAAGAATTCAATCGCATCCGAGGCAATCAATTCCGAATGCAGGGATACGCCTCCGAGCCGGATCGCCAACAGAACGGCGACCAGCAGCAGCGACGCTGCCGGACCGCCTGCAAGCATTGCAATCAGTTTGGCTGTTGTGTCCATCCTGCTTGTCTCTGACGGCGAGAAGCAGCCATCGATAGGGAGCAGCTTCACAGTCAGCCGCCCGGTCTTCAGAAGCCTCTTTCCCGATCCGACCCTAATGTGCCATTGTCTTCCCCCTGTCGCGATCCAATAGCCGAATGCATGGCCCATCTCATGCAAAAGGGTCGAGAGGAAGCATATCACCCACAAGGCGCAGATAAGAACGGTCCATTCAATGATCACCCCGAGGGGTTTGGGCATGAAATCACCCCACTGTCAGATTTGAATTGCTTAAAGCTTATCACATCACAGGTGTTTCCACAAGCTGTAAGCGCGAATGTTTCCCTGAACAGCGCCAAGCGGTGCCAGGTATCAAGGGGGCGTGAAACAGTGTGTCCCTAGGAGACGCCATCCCAGACGCAGGGTGCTTTGATGATCGAATCATCAGGGCAAAGAAAAACCTTGAAATCATAGCGATCTCAAGGTCTATCCGTACACCATTAGGGACTCGAACCCTAGACACCCTGATTAAGAGTCAGGTGCTCTACCAACTGAGCTAATGGTGCATTTCGTTCCGGTTTCATAACCGGCTTGCTTAGAATAACACTTTTCTTCCTCCCTGTCAAGGGGTTTTCAAAAATTATTTTGGTTTTTTTGAACCGCCCGGGGAGGCGTTTCCGAAGCGGCCCTTTCGCCGCCCGAACCGGGAGGGTCCGAATGCTTCATCTCCCCCCTTCAAGCTGTCTATTCCGGTCAACCAGGTGTCAATGTAACCAATTTGTAAGAATTTGCGGCCGATGGCTGTATTGAAATGAACATAACTCTGTGTTACAATGATAGTTGGGGGTGGCTGTGCATGAAAGACCTCAATCTTTTGGTGTGGATCACCCAGCTTGGCATGACGGTCGCAGCGCCGCTCGCCGGGTTCACGCTCCTGGGTTTGTGGCTGCGGAATCGCTTCGGCATGGGCAAGTGGGTCGTGATCGCCGGCTGCGTCATCGGACTGATTTCCGCCGTCTCCGGCCTGCGCTCCACGCTGAAAATGCTCGGCGACATGGAAGCCAGGAAGGACAAGCCCCATCCACCGGCCTCCTTCAATCAGCACGAATAGCCTGCGCTTTTCTGTGCAGTGTCAAGGAAGTTATTCATGGACGCACGCAAAGAGGTTTTCCAGCAGACGCTCACCGTGCTCATCGGCGAGGTGATCTGCATCGGCCTGATGTACGGAGTGTTTGCCCTTGCTGGCGCGTTGGACGGTCCCGTGCTGCTCGGCGGCATCGTCGGACTCGCGCTGGCTGTGGGCAACTTTTTCCTGATGGCGCTCAACGCGGACGTAGCCGCGGACCGCGCGGTCAACCAGGACGTCCAGGGCGGAAAGAAGCTCATGACCGCTTCGTATATCTTCCGCCTGGTTCTGATCTTCGGCATTCTTCTGCTGCTCGTTCGCAGCGGCAGGTGCAACGCCATCGCCAGCATTGTTCCGCTGGCGCTTGTGCGCTGGATTCTCACGGCAGCTGAATTTTTCCGCAAGAAAGGAGGTGCATAGAACAAATGGAATTGAATGTAACCGGCGCGTTTATCTACTTTACCATTCCGATCTTCGGCGGCATTCCGATCACGCAGACGACGGTCTCGTCCTTCCTGGTGGCGCTGATCCTCATCATCGCCTCCATCCGGCTGGGCAAGAACCTCAAGAAGCGTCCCGACGGCGTGCAGGTGATGGTCGAGAAAGGCGTCAGCATGCTTTACGGCATGGTCGGCGAATCCATGGGTGAACACAATCTCCATTGGACGCCCTTCATCGGCACGATCTTCCTGTCCTCCATCTGCGGCAGCTTCATCGGCCTGACCGGTTTCCTGCGCTCGTCTACAGCCGACCTTAGCTGCGTGATGGTGTGGGCCCTGATGGTGACCTGCATCATCTGGTACAACAACATCTCCCGCGACGGCCTGGGCGGATGGCTGAAGGGCTTCACCGAGCCCATCGTGGTCATGACGCCCATGAACATCATCGGCGAGATCGCGCAGCCCGTCTCCATGGCCTTCCGTCACTTCGGCAACGTGGCCGGCGGCGGCGTCATCACCAGCATTCTGTATGTGGCGCTCTCCGGAGCGTCCGCAGCCCTGCTCCGCCTCGTCGCGGCGAACGACTACCTGATGGGCGCGGTGCTCCTCGTTCTCGGCATTGCCCTGCTCTTCCTCTGGAAGCGGAACAGCCGCTACAACGTCGGCAAGGAGAAGAAGGAGCGCAAGGGCGCCAAGCGCTATATGATCCTGGGCGGTCTGAGCGCGTCGGTCGGCTTCTTCGGCCTGCTGCAGGCGGCGGGCGTCCTCAGCGGCGTCCCGGTGCTCGCCTTCGGTATCCCGGCTGTGCTCTCCTGCTACTTTGACCTGTTCTCAGGCTTTGTGCAGGCTTACGTGTTCACGCTGCTGAGCATGGTTTACATCGGAAATTCCTGCCCCGCCCCCGAAAAAAAGGAAGCGGCGCAGTAATCTTCACCCCATTCCATCTTTCTGAAAAAGAAAAGGAGGATTCCCCAATGAATGAAATAATGGCTCAGGCAATCGAAACCGCCGGCAAGGCAATCGGCGCTGGCATCTGCATGGGCATCGGCGCTATCGGCCCCGGTGTCGGCGAAGGTACCGCAGTCAGCAAGGCCCTGGAAGGCATGGCCCGTCAGCCCGAAATGGCCGGCACCCTGCGCTCCACCATGATCATGGGCTGCGCCATCGCTGAGACCACCGGTATTTACTCCCTGCTGATCGCCTTCCTGATCCTGTTTGTGCTGTGAGCGAAACTCGTTGGCATCGAATTGCTGTTGATCCGTGAGCGAAACGCGAAAAGGGATTCCTCCCGCCGATCCGTCTCTCCGGCCTGACGGTCCGGTCTGTGCGGGGCGTGGGATGTCCCCCGCGGCTTTGTCGGCGGAAACAGTTCCTTAACTACGAGAGGAGCGAAACAGATTGGGTCAGTTTGAAGGTTTTATTGGCGTTGATTTCTGGACAGCGCTTTTTGTGCTTTTAAACACCCTCGCCATCTTCTTCGTCGCCCGCAAGTACCTGTTCAACCCGGTGCACAAGATGATCACCGACCGCCAGCAGGAAATCGACGGCATGTATGCCGACGCGGGCAAGGCCAAGCAGAGCGCGGAAGAGCTCGCCGCCGAGTACCAGCAGAAGCTGGCCGACGCGCAGGCGACCTCTGAGCGCCTGGTGAAGGAAGCCGTCGCCCGCGGCCAGACCCGCGAGGAGGAGATCGTCCGCGGGGCCAACGCCGAAGCGGCCGCGATCCTCGACAAGGCGGCGAACGACGTGGCGCTGGAAAAGAAAAAAGCGGTCAATGACGCCAAGAACGAAATTTCCTCCATGGCGCTGGCCATCGCTGAGAAGGTAGTCGGCCACGAGCTGAACGGCCAGGATCAGAAGGCGCTGGTGGATCATTTCATTGACGAGTTGGGTGATAACACATGACGCGCATGGACAATGAGTACGCGCAGGCGCTGTTCTCCCTGGCGCAGGACGAGGGCCTGAGCGATCGCATTCTCGGCGAGATGGAGATCATCGGCCAGACCCTGGACGAGCAGCCCGGGCTGCTGCGCATCCTGTCCGCCCCGAACATCTCCAAGGAGGAGCGCTGCGGCATTGTGGACAAGTGCTACGGCCAGGGCGCGCATCCCTATGTGCTCAACTTCATGAAACTGATGACGGAGAAGGGGTACGCGCGCCATCTGCCCGCCTGCTGCAAGGCATACCGCGCCCTGTACAACGAGGCCAACGGCATCCTCGCCGTGAGCGCCGTGACCGCTGTGCCCCTGACCGACGCGCAGAGCGAACGCCTCCGCCTGAAGCTCGAGGGCATGACCGGCAAGAAGATCCAGCTGACCAACCGCGTGGACGCCGGCGTGATGGGCGGCGTGCGCCTCGATTACGACGGCAAGCGCGTGGACGATACCATCCGGCACCGTCTGGAAGCGGTCCGCGGTCTGCTGATCGGCAGCGCCGTCTGAGTCTCTCCCCTGCCCGCGCAGGCGCGCAGAGGCTTCCCTTCGGCAGGATGTGTCTGAACCGACACGGAAGACATTTAACCACGCTTTGAAAGAAAGCAGGGAACATATGGAATTACGACCCGAAGAAATCACGAAGCTCATCCGTGAGCAAATCAAGAATTATGAGAACCGGCTGGAGACCAGCGAGACCGGTATCGTGATCCTCGTGGGCGACGGTATCGCGCGCGTTTCCGGCCTGGATCAATGCATGGCCGGTGAGCTGATCGAGTTTCCGAACGGCTCCTACGGCATGGCGCAGAACCTCGAGGAGGACACCGTCTCCGTCATCATCCTGGGCACGGACGCGGGCATCCGCGAGGGCGATATCGTCAAGCGCACAGGCCGCGTGGTCTCCGTACCCGTGGGCGAGAAGCTCATTGGCCGCGTTGTGAACGCCCTGGGCGAGCCCATCGACGGCAAGGGCCCGATTGAGGCCGAGGCCTACCGGCCCATCGAGTCCAACGCGCCGGGCATCATCGACCGCCAGCACGTGGACACCCCGCTGCAGACCGGCATCAAGGCCATCGACTCCATGATCCCGATCGGCCGCGGCCAGCGCGAGCTGATCATCGGCGACCGCCAGACCGGCAAGACGACCATCGCCACCGACACCATCCTGAACCAGAAGGGCAAGGACGTCATCTGCATCTACGTCGCCATCGGCCAGA
>CAMNLM010000081.1 GCA_946543085.1 uncultured Clostridia bacterium
GGCGCAGGCCATCAGCGCGACGGTACGGCTGATGACGTCATAGGTTTCCCGGGCGATTTGCTCCGGCGTTTTCGAGCCGGACGCAATCCAGCGCTGCAGCTGGCTTTCCGCGCCGGAAAGATGGCAGCTGACGCCCTCCATGCTGACAGGCAGCTCCGCGTGGCTCTCGCCCACCCGGGCAAGCTTCTCCAGCTCCGGCCCCGCAGGAAAAGGCAGCCCCAGCGCAACGCCGACCCGGTCCACGACCTGGCCCGCGTGCAGATCAAGCGTGCCGCCCAGCAGGGTCAGTTCGTCGCCTCTCAGCGCCAGCACCTCCGTCGTGCCTCCTGAAAGGTGCACGGCCAGCAGATCGCCCGGCGCGATACCGCTGTCCACGCGCGCCGCTGCAATATGGCCGCGCTGGTGCGTGGACGCAAAGCAAGGGACACCCAGCATCGCGGCGAGCGCGCGCCCTTGGGCATCCCCCACCTGAAACACCGGCATATAGGAGTCCGGATCATCCCGCGGCGTTCTGGAAGCGCAGACCGCCGCGATCTCCGCGCCGGCGATGCGCCGCGAGAGCTCCTCCATCAATCCGGGCAGCTGCCGCACATGGGCGAAGACCGCCTCGCTCTGGCGCAGGCCGCGCTGGCCGCGCGCCACAGGCAGCAGCTTTCTGCAGCCCGTCACGACCTCGCCGTCCGCTGTCACGGCTGCGCACGAAGTCGTGTAGCAGCTCGTGTCCAGACCGATCACGATTCGCTTCATGCCTCGCGCGCCTCTTTGGCCCGGTTGATGGAGCCGAGCACGCCGTTGATGAAGCGGCCGCTGTCCGGGTCTGAATACTTCGCGGCGATCTCCAGCGCCTCGTTGATCGCGACCGGCGCAGGCACATGCGGGTCGTTCTCGTAGAGAATCTCCCAGGTCGCAAGGCGCAGAATCGTGAGATCCACGCGCGGCATGCGTTCCACGGTCCAGCCGCGGCTGCAGCGGTTGATTTCCGCGTCAATATCGTCCAGATGCTCGAGCACGCCGGAGAGAGCGTTCAGGATCCAGGCGTGATCCTCGCGGAAGGACTTGTTCCATTTGGGTTCAGCGTCCTCCGGCTCATCGGTCGCCTGCGCCTTTGCGTAGGGCGACTGGTCGCCCATCAGCTCCTCGTAGATCATGCGCAGGGTTTCTTCGCTTCCCTCGCCGCCGGAGAGCTTTTCAAATATCATCTGCATGGCCGCCGTTCTGGCTGTGCTTCTCGCCATGGGCTTGTGTCTCCTTTACTCAGCGTCCCTGCCGTCAGGGACTGTTCTTCGGTGGAAACAGGCGGTTCACCGTCCGCTTGAGCCACTCTCCCTTGTCCTTTACGCCGCCGATGAAAGCGCCGGCCGCGCCGAGCAGCGCGATGAACAGTGTCTTCCAGAACCCGGCCGCGAGCAGGGAGATCGCCACGCACACGCCGCAGACCGCGCCAACCGCGGCGGCAGCGGGTGTGCCCAAGCGCAGGGCTTTGTGCTCAGGTTCGCTTTGCGCTGCAGCGGCTTTCAGCGGTTCCTCTCCGCGTTCCGTGCCTTCAAACTCCGTCTGTGCCATGGTCGGCCTCCTTCTCGCTGCGGACCAGCTCGATCAGAGGGACATCATCGATGCCCTCGAAGGGATCGATATCCAGGTTCAGGTTCGGGTCCAGCGCTGCCTCCTCGTCTTCGGCAGTCACTTCCGCCTCGGCGGCCGTTTTGCCGGCATCCGTTTTTTCTTCCGTCGTTTCGCCTTTTTCCGCGGCCGGTTCGGCCTCCACGCCTTTTTCCGCCTCCTGCTTTGCCGCAGGCGCTTCCGGAGCCGCTTCGGCAGGCGCCGTGGACCCGTTCTTTTCCTCAGGCTTTTCCTCTGCCTTCACCGGCTCCTCCTGGGGCTTCTCCTCCTGCGCGGGCTTTTCATCGGCAGACGCGGGCTTCGGCTCCTCCGCCCGCTCGGCGGGCTGGGTGTGCTTGGTGGCTTCCTCGGGCGGAGGCGGCAGGATCACTGTCTGCTCCTCCTGATGGCTGAACATGCGCTGATGCAGCATCCGCTTGCTCTTGTGGCCGTCCGGCAGGGGCTCCGCCAGCGGGGCAGCCAGCGGCACCGGCACCTGGTAGTCCGAGTTCTCGGCCTTTCCCTCCGCGCTGTCGACCTGGACACGAATTTCCTTCACATCCACGCCGGAGCAGGCGGTCACGTACTGCTTGATCTGGCGCTGCAGGTTATTGACCACGAGCGGAATATTGATGCCGCTGGGCATGACGCAGCGCAGATTGATCGTGATGCCGTCGCGGCCATCCTCGATCTGGGTGCTCGAGACCTTCACGTCCTGCTGGGTCTCGATGCAGTTCTGCGTCAGGCTGTCCAGCGTCTTGATGGAGATATTGAGATCGCCGTCCTCGGTGCGCTGGCGTACAAAGCCCTTGTTCCTGCGCTGACGGCGGATGATCATTGTGCAGGCATAAAGTCCGAGCAGGAGCACCAGCACGCCCGCCGCAATCACAGCGGCCTTGATGTGCCAGTCCTCCTCTCCGCGCGCCAGCAGCCTCGCCGCGAAGCCGAGCACATCCTTGGAGAAAAACATCTGCAGAACCAGCGCGGCCACACCGGAGAGCAGCACCAGGCCGCACAGAAATAACAGGATCCGATCCTTTACACGCAGCTTCACAGAATCACCTCCCAAAGCTTTCGGTTGTCCGCTGTTTCAGCTCGCATCACTCCGCCTTGGGCGCCTCTTCCTCGGCAGGCTTTTCTTCCTTTTCTGCCTCGGCGGCAGGAGCGGGCGTATCGTCTACGATCTCGACGGGCGCGTTGACGATCGGCTCCTCCTTCTCTGCCCGGCCATCAGGCTTTTCCGCCTTCTTGGTCTTCTTTTCCTTGATTTCGGCATTCTCGGCCGCGGTGAGTTTGGCCTTCTTCGCGCCGTCGGTCAGGGCGTCGTTCTCCTTCTCGAAGCTGACGCCCTGCACGTGCACGTCCACGCGCACGACATGCAGGCCCGTCATGGCCTCCAGGGACTTACGGACGTTCTCCTGCACCTCCTGGGCTACCTTCTGAATCGGGCGGCCGTACTCGATGATGATATAGAGGTCGCAGCTGACCTCCTCCGGGCCGACCTCGACCTTCACGCCCTTGGTGATATTCTTATTCTTGCCCAGAATGCCGCCGGAGAGATTGACCATCCCCGCGATTCCCTCAATTTCGTTGGCGGCGACGCCCGCAATGGTCGCCACGACTTCATTGGCGTAAACAATGGTGCTGCCGCCGGCGGTCTCGTTTTCCACCTTCTTCGGCAGATTGTTCTTTTTACTGGCCATATAAGCACCTCCGAGATGTTTCGATCTGCAATTCCCTGTCAGAAGGCCTCACGCGGATGCCTTCAGCGTACAGTATATCAGATTTTTACCGCCTTTACAAGCAGGAATCCCTTTTTGCATCCATTAAACAAGACACCGGAATAGTTCAGGATCACTCCCTTTCTGCCGAATCGTACACAAAAGAGTGCGAACTCATTCACCCATCCTTCACCTCTTACTCAAAGGATGAACAGTTTTGCTCTGTAGAATCCCCACTGTCAGCAGGAAAACCCGCCGTCAGCCGCCCGCATCATCCGGGCGGAGAAAGGAGCGAATCCCTATGAGGAAACCCAGAAAGATCGTCGATGCGCTGCTGGTCGCGGCCATGCTTGCCGCCTCCATTCCCGCTTATGCGGATGATACATCCACCTCTGTCCCTCCAGCGATGCCGCCCATGACCCAGAGCCAGCAGGCTCCCGAGGGAATGGGCACGCCCCCGGACGGCTTCGGCGGCGGCATGGGGACTCCGCCCAGCGGCGGCCCCGGCAGCGTTCCCGGCGGCATGATGGGCGGCCCGGGCGGCGGCAGCTCTCAGCCCGAGAGCTATGACGCTGTGGTGACCGTGAGCGAAGACAGCGTCACCCTCGCCGAGGACATTGTTTCCACCGGCACAGATGAAAACGCCCTCCTCGTGAGCGGCGGCAGCGCCACGGCGGACGGCATCAGCATCACTCGCACCTCGTCCGATTCCACCGGTGGCGACAGCGCTTCCTTCTACGGCGTGGGCGCGGCTGTCCTGGTGACGGACGGCAGCGTGGAGATCGACAGCGCGGCCATCACGACCGACGCGGCAGGCGGCGCGGGCGTCTTCGCCTACGGCAGCGGTGTGGCCACCGTGAAGAACACGACCATCACCACCCAGCAGGGCACCTCCGGCGGCATCCATGTGGCCGGCGGCGGCACGCTGATTGCTGAAAACTGCACGGTTGAGACCTTCGGCGGCTCGGCGGCCGCAATCCGCTCCGACCGCGGCAGCGGCACCATGACCGTCAGCGGCGGCACCTATACCTCCCACGGCAGCGGCTCCCCCGCCGTCTATGTCACCGCGGATATCTCCATCGAAAACGCTGAGCTGAACGCGACCGGCGCCGAAGCGCTTTGCCTGGAAGGGCTGAACAGTGTGCGCCTCTACAACTGCACGCTCACCGGCTCCATGCCGGATCAGGAGCAGAATGACAACACCTGGACCGTGATTCTCTATCAGTCCATGTCCGGCGACGCGCAGGTCGGCCAGGGCTCCTTCCTGATGGACGGCGGCTCGCTGATCTCCGAGAATGGCGGCCTGTTCTATACCACCAACACCGAGAGTGTCTTCACGCTGCGCAGCGTCGATATCACCGCCGCGGATGACTGTGAGTATTTCCTGCGCGTCACGGGCAACAGCAACCGGCGCGGCTGGGGTACCTCCGGCGCGAACGGCGCGGACTGCGTCTTCACTGCCATCGCCCAGGAGATGGACGGCAATATCATCTGGGACAGCATCTCCAATCTGACCCTGTATATGACGGACGGCTCCATGCTGACCGGCGCGGTCATCGACGACGAGACGAACGCCGGCAGCGGCGGCAGCGGCGCCTGCGCCATCACGATCGATGAGAACTCCACCTGGATCGTGACCGGCGACAGCACCGTGACCGAGCTGCACTGCGCGGGCACCATCACCGACGAGGAAGGCGCTTCCGTCACCATCCGCGACGCGAACGGAACCGTGCTCGAAGCCGGCGACAGCCTCTACAGCATCACTGTGGAGACGTACGACCATGAAGCTGATCTCTCCGCCGCCGGCACGGTGGATACGTTTGCGGATCATCAGCTGTGACGCCTCCCGGGAATCGGCCATGGCGCAGAGGGATGCCTGTATGCGTCGGCCGGAGGGCTTTGTGAGCGTCCGTCGGAATCCTTCACGGACCGTCTGCTGCAGGCTGAAACTGCAAATCAAAAAGGACTTACCCCCGATCCAAGCGCGGGACGTAAGTCCTTTTTATTGTCTTGCGGCTGAGCGTGAGGCGCAGCGCTTTTACAGCCTTTCCCACACGAACAGGCCATGCCGGCTGCAGCAGGCGTACAAGGCTTTCACGCGGTCGATCTTGAACCTGGCCTCCGCGTTTCCCTCCGGGTACAGCTTCACGAACTGGGTTCCCCGGTCGGACACGGCCAGCAGGAAGGAGACAGAATGCTCCTTGGTCATGGGGTGGCGCATGGAGACTTAACATTCATCCTCCGCTGTCTCCACCTCAATGCGGTGATCCTCGTCCGCATTCTCAGGTTCCTGCGGCAGCAGCGTCACACCGCAGCAGCTGATCACCGCCTCGCCGGCGGCCTGAATCACATTGCCGCAGACCGGGCAGACGTAGAGCTTGCTCCTCTGCAGGTTGGCCGCTCTGTTCCTGTTCTGAACCGCGCTGCCGCCAAGCAGCCCGATCACGGAGATGCCCAGCGCCGCCGCCAGCGGCTCCAGCAAACTGATGTCCGGGAATCCCTTCCCCGTCTCCCACTTGCTGACCGCCTTTGCACTCACATGGACACACTTCGCCAGTTCCTCCTGGGTCAGGCCTTTCCCTCGCGCTGGCGGCGGATCACGGTGCCGGTCACGTAATTGTCCATACGCTTTCGCCTCCTTGCTCCGCAAGACTACCACATCTGCAGGCAGAAGCTATCCACGCGTCGTGGAGCGAGGCGAAGAGACGTTTTGCCAGCCGGCCTTCCGCTCCGGATCAGCCGTTCACCACATGGACAGGGTTTCCCGCCAGGAAAGCCCGGATATTCTCTGCGGTGACGTCCATGATCCGCTGACGGCTTTCCTTGGGCGCCCAGGAGATATGCGGCGTGATGATGCAGTTTTTCGCCTGCAGCAGCGGATTGTCGGAGCGGATGGGCTCGGTGGAAACCACGTCCAGCGCGGTGCCTCCCAGCTTGCCGCTGTTCAGGGCGTCCGCGACATCCTGCTCCGCGATCAGCTGACCGCGGGCATTGTTGATCAGCAGCGCGCCGTCCTTCATCTTCGCGATGCTCTCCCGGTTGATCATGCCGGTGTTTTCCGGGGTCAGATTGCAGTGCAGCGTGATCACATCGGATTCCCGGTAGAGGGTTTCGAGATCCACGTACTCGGCGATCTCGCGCCCGGCATCCGTGGGATACAGATCGTAGGCAATGACGCGCATGCCCATCGCCTTGGCGATACGGCCCTCCGCCTGGCCGATGCGGCCAAAGCCGATGACGCCGATGGTCTTGCCGTCCAGCTCGACGAGCGGATAGTCCCAATAGCACCAGTCGATGCTGTTTTGCCACTTACCGCTGTAAACCGTTTCGCTGTGATGCCCGATGTGGTGGCAGAGCTCCAGCAGCAGGGCGATGGAATACTGGCTGACGGACATCGTGCCGTAGGCCGGCACGTTCACCACAGGGATGCCCTTCTCGCGGGCGTACGCATAGTCCACCACGTTGTAGCCGGTTGCGAGCACAGCGATCAGCTTCAGGTTGGGGCAGGCATCGATGGTCGCTTTGGAGATCGGTGTCTTATTGATCACAACAATCTCGGCGTCCCCGATCCGTTCGGTGATCAGAGGCGATTCCACGTAGGAAGTACGGTCATAGACCGTCAGCTCGCCGAGGGACGCGAGACCGTCCCAGGAAAGGTCGCCGGGGTTTTCGGTAAATCCATCCAGAATGACGATTTTCATGCTGATTCCTCTCTGTGTCTGCTGTCTCTCAGTCCTCAAGCAGCGCCCATGCGCGGTTGAGGCAGCGCTTGGTGTTGGCGAGAACGATCTGTTCGTCTTCACCGGGGCGCAGCGTCACCTCCATGGAGAGCACGTAGGGATCCTCGGCGTTGAAGAAGCCCTCCTCCTTCAGCACGCGCAAGTAGTCCAGCAGCTCCGCAATATCGTTTGCGCTGTTCGGATAGCCCATGCGGGGATGCAGGTCGCCGTATCCGTCGCAGCCAGGCTTCACCACCGCGTTGCCAAAGTGCAGATGGGTGATGTAGGGGCGGAGCGTCCGCACGACGAAGCGGCTGTTCTCATAGGTGATCGGGAAATGGCTGAGATCCACGAGCAGGCCGAAGTTGTTGTGGCTGGTGCGCATATCCGCGGCGAATTTGGCCGCATAAGGCGCGGGGCCGATCAGCGCCGCCTTGTCGATGTCAAAGTCGAACACCTCCAGCTCCACCATCATGCCCTTGGCGGCGGCGTAGTCGCACACCTTGCGCGTGGTCTTCAGCAGCTGGGCGTACGCCTGATCTTTGGTGGCGGCTTCCCACTTGCCCGCCAGGAAGGCGATTCCCTTCGCGCCAAAGTACTCCGCCTCGTCGATCGCTTCCAGAAGGGTTTTCTCCGCCTTCAGGCGCTCGTCCTCGTCGATCGCGTTCGGGTTCAGCTTCGGCCCGAGCAGGCGCGGCTGCGCGCCGTAGCACACCTTCAGATGGCTCTGCTCCAGCAGGGCTTTGGCCTCCGCGTTGCGCTCGCCATAGCCCTTCAGCTCGATCGCGTCAAAGTAATCGTCACGGCAGATCGCCTTCAGGGAGTCGATCGGATCGCTGACGGGATAGCTCATCCACTGGATTGTTCCGACTTTGAAATACTTATGGATGGATTCTTTCATGGCAGGTTTCCTCCGATGTGTGTTGTTGGAATTGCGTATGTCATCTGTGTGGTTGTTATCGTCTCATTTGCAGCCTGAGCAGTCCACGCTGCGGGGATCCATGCATACGGGCGCGAATAGGGCGGCCGCCCCAGCCCCTCCGTCCGGACGCTGCTGTCGGGACTCTTGAATTCCTACATGGAAATCTTCCCGCTTCGTCCTCTGAGGGATCAGGTGTATTCGATCACAATCATCTGCCATACGTCCAGACGCGGCAGGTTGATTTCCACCCGCCCGTCCTTCACCTCGCAGGTCAGTTCTCTTCCTTCCAGCGTTGCGCGGACACCCTTCACCGACTTTCCCTCGGGAATGGCCGCGGAGATACGGATGCCCGCCACCGGCACAGTCTCGCGCAGCGGGCGCTCGCCGGTCTCGTTGACCAGGTGGATGAGCTGTCTGTCTTCCTTGCAGAAGGCCGTCACATGGATCGTGGAGGGGCCGCTGACCTCGAGCGCGCGGCGCCCCAGCAGGGCGTCCACCATGTTGCCCAGCAGGTGATAGTGATCGAAGAGCTTGTATTCACCGATCAGATCCGACAGGCAGAAGGGCATAAAGAGCACTTCGCCCTTGCCGTATCTGTGGCGAATCAGGAGAGGAATGTCTGTCTTCGGGACAGGGATGGAGGCGCGCTCCGGCGGGCGTCCGGTGACATCCACAGGCGCGAAGGGCGGAATCAATGTCAGCAGGGTCTCCGCGCCTTCCACAGGATGGCAGTAGGTCACCTGGCCGCGCAGGGCCAGCTTGTCCGTCTCCATGTCGGCGGTCACGCAGCGTCCCGCGTCCTCGATGCGCATATAGCTCGCGGTGAGGTATTCGCCCATGCTCATGTCTTCCCGCACGCCCAGCACCTCGCGCATCAGCAGCGTGGTGTCCGGGTCGCTGTTTTCCACGAGCACCTTGCCGCCTTCCGCCGCGTAAGCGGTCGCCGCCTCACGGATGGCTTTATTTTTCAGCAGGCCGTCCGGCACGAGCACCGAGCGGTAGCCCTTCATGCGCTCGAGGGAAACGCTGTAATCCTGCATCAGGTCAAAGGTGATGTGGTTCTTCAGCAGGGCGTCGCACAGACTGTAAGCCTTGGCGTCGCCGTCCCAGCAGACGAGCACTTCGGAGCAGTTCTTCGCCCCGTCCATCTCCGCCTCGGTATCCGCGATCATGTGATCCACCTGATCGATGGCCTGAAGGATACGCTTGTCGTGGATCGTGTCCGGATAGCCTGTGACAGAATGCCACAGCACGCCGCCGGAGGCGGGAATCTGCGCCATCCAGGGCAGGTATTCCGCCACGGGCAGGCCCGTGTGCCGCCAGTCCATGCCGGGGCAGGAGTGGATGATGCCGAAGGGACGGAAGGCCTCGTCGTCCCGCATGCCGGCCTTCATGGCCAGGATCGGCTGCGCCGTGCGCGGGATGCCCTCCGAACCGCGGGACAGAACGTCCTGCGCCTCCGTGCAGATCAGGTCCGCCGTCTGGTAGCGGTCGTAGATGCTGTCGCGGTCGATGTGGAAGCCGATGCCCTTCCAGGAATACGGGATGTAGTACAGGATCATCGGGACTTCCTCGCGGGTCTCCTTGATCGCGCGGTACACGTTCCCGATGTTGTATTTCGTGCAGTCGCTCAGCCACTGGGGATCCCAGCTCGTCTCGTCCTCCGGCATGGGCGTGCCATAGGTCTCCAGATACTTTGCGCGGCACTTCTCGCAGTGGCAGGGGGACGCCATGGGCGCGTTGAAAAACACGCCGTCGATGTCGTATTTCGTCAGTGCCTCCCGCATCACCGGCAGGGCGACCGCCTCGTTGCGGTAGCCGTTCAGCGCGCAGGTCGAGAGAAAGAGGGACCAGTTGCCCATGCGCTTTTCGCCCTGAAAATACGGGGACTTGTCGGCGTGGCGGGCAAACCACTGCGGCTTCTGCAGGTAGGTGGTGTCGTCGGTGATGGAGAAGTCAAACCGGGCGATAAACCTGATATTCCGCTTATGGAATTCCGTGATCAACTCCTCCAGCAGATCGCGGTCCTTTGGCAGGAATTCGTTCACATGGTGAAAGGGGACCTCAGAGGGATACCACGCGTAGATGCCGCCGACATTCATGACCACCGCGTTGCAGGCGAGTTCTTCCGTCTCCCGGGCGATCTTCGCCGCGTCCATACCCGGGGTGTCCGCGACCTGGAGGTTGTATTGCATCACGCGCAAAGGCTCTTCATACCATTTTCTCATCAGAGATTTCCTCCTCGCTCTGGCTTCAGGAAGCCCTCATTCCGCCTTTGCCATGTGGCAGCGGGCAAAGTGTCCGGGGGTGATCTCCCGCAGCTGCTGGCGCTGCTTGCACGCCTCAGTGGCGAAGCGGCAGCGGGAAGCGAACCTGCAGGGCTCTCCGGGCTCGATCGGGTTGCCGACCTCCCCCTGGAGCAGATGGCGTTCCCGGTTGCGGCGGCTCAGGTCTGGGGTGGGAATCGCGGAGAGCAGGGCCTGGGTGTAGGGGTGATACTGGTGGGAGAAAATCTCGTCCCGGCTCGCGTATTCCACGACCTCGCCCAGGTACATCACCGCGATGTAGTTGCTGATGTGGCGCACGACGCACAGGTCGTGGGTGATGAACATATAGGCCAGCCCCTGCTTCGCCTGCAGATCCATCAGCAGGTTGATGATCTGCGCCTGAATAGAGACGTCCAGGGCCGACACGGGCTCGTCGCACACAATGAACTTCGGGTTCAGGGCCAGGGCCCGCGCCAGGCC
>CAMNLM010000082.1 GCA_946543085.1 uncultured Clostridia bacterium
ACCTGGCGCATCACCTGGAAGGGCGACGACGTATTCGTGACGGCGCTCGGCGTCTACACCGCGTCCGTCAGCGCCGGGAAGGCAGCCGTCACCTGGAGTCACGACGGCAAGGCGAACGACGGCAGCTACAACTCCGCCGTCTGGGGCAGCGAACAGCTGCGCACACTCCTGAGCAAGGTCGCCACCCAGCACGATTATTCCGCGGAATGGCTCCGCGCGCAGAGCATCATGGCGGCCGCGGGCGACCTGCCGAACAGCGGCGCATGGGGCGGCGCAGAGGAACCGGCCGACGGCGAGGACACGGAGCTCCAGCCGCAGATTGACGACTCCGTGCAGGCAAAGGATCTCTCAAAGGTCTCCCTGAACGAGGCCGCCGTCATTGCCAGGACAGCCATCCAGCGCGTCTACGGCCTCACCGACGCCCAGGCCTCCATGCTCGAGTGGCAGGAGGAGGACGTCTGGTACCGCATGGAGAGCGGCAACCCCCAGGTGCTCCTGCGCTTCTGGCTCTGGCAGGGCAGCGAAGACTACACGCCGATGGACGGCGGCTACAACGTGACGGTCAATGTGGACACGGGCATCGTAGACGACATGCACTTTGAATCCAACCTTGCCGGAAACGGCTGACCGGTCCGGTCTCCCAAACATGCAAAATCTGCAAGTTGATTTCGTTCGACTTGCAGATTTTTCCGTCATAATTGTTACAGATGTGTTAAATGCTAAATTCCTGTCATACACGTTTGCAAGACAGAACAAGAAAAATGCAAGCTCTCGCTTGACAAGCAAGCCCAGTTCCTGTATGCTTAAGGAGCTTGCAGCGGGCAGAAGCCCGCTCGAAAGAAAGAAGAAAACAAGGAGGAACTTCGAGATGAAGAAAGTGTTTGCAGCGCTGCTCTGCCTGACTATGCTGATGGGCTGCCTGCCCGCCATGGCCGACGGCGAAGTGGTTTACACCACGCTGTACGCCAGCGAGATGTCCACGCTGAATTATCTGACCGCCGGCGCCCAGTGGGAGCAGACGGTGGGCGCCAACGTGATCGACACGCTGGTTGAATACGACAGCTATGGCAACATCATCCCCGGCCTGGCCGAGAGCTGGACCGCCAATGACGACGCCACTGTGTGGACCTTCAAGCTCCGCGAGGGCCAGAAGTGGTACACCAGCGAAGGCGCCGAGTACGCCGAAGTGGTCGCGCAGGACTTCGTGGACGGCCTGAAGTGGGTGCTGACCGCCGCGAACGATTCCGGCGTTGAGTACGCCGTCGAGACCGCGAAGATCGTGAATGCCAACGCTTACTACGCCGGCGAAGTCACCGACTTCAGCGAGGTGGGTGTCAAGGCCGTCGACAAGTACACCGTCGAATACACCTGCGCCTCCCCCGTGCCCTATTTCCTCTCCACCCTGACCTATGGCTGCTTCATGCCCGCCAACGGCGAGTTCCTGGAGAAGATGGGCGCTGACTTCGGCACCGCGACTTCCGCCGACACCATGCTGTACAACGGCGCGTTCATCCTGCAGTCCTTCGTGCCGCAGAGCCAGCACGTCTTCGTGAAGAACGTGAACAACTGGGACGCCGAGCACGTCTACATCGACAAGATCGTGCAGAGCTACAACAGCGAGTCCGCCACCATCTCCCCCGAGATGGCCCTGCGCGGCGAGATCGACAGCGCTTCCCTGAGCAACGACATCGTGGATGACTACAAGGACATGTACGATTTCGTGACCAAGGACCGCCCCGCCGTCGATTACAGCTACTTCTATTGCTTCAACTTCGATCCCCAGTACGAGGAAGAGTACGATCCCGCCAACTGGCTGATCGCCGTGAACAACAGCAACTTCCGCCACTCCATCATGAGCGCGTTTGACCGCGTGTTCTCCCTCTATGCCATCGATCCCGACGATCCCGAGTCCGTGCTGCAGAGCACCGTGACGCCCGCCACCTTCGTGTCCGTGGACGGCACCGACTTCTCCGCCCTGGCTCCCTTCGACGGCGTCGCCGACAACTACTTCAACACCGAAAAGGCCCTGGCCTATAAGGAGGCCGCCGTGGCCGAGCTGACCGAGGCCGGCTGCAAGTTCCCCGTGCAGGTCGTGCTGACCTACCGCTCCGACATGAGCGACTGGGAGAGCGAGTGCCAGCTGGTCAAGCAGCAGCTGGAGAGCGTGCTTGGCACTGACTACATCAACGTTGTGCTCTACGCCGGCCCCTCCGAGAACTTCCTGTCCGCGACCCGCCGCGCCGGCAAGTACAGCCTGATGCGCTGCAACTGGGGCGCCGACTACGCTGACCCCGAGACCTGGACCGATCCCTTCGTCGAGAAGATCGACAGCGAGACCGGCCTCCACACCGGCAACAGCTACAACAAGATGGACATGATGCTCGACACCGAGAACGCCGAGACCAAGGACATCCTGACCGCCTACTATGCCGCTGTGGCCGAGGCGAAGGCCTCCGTGACCGACACCGCCGACCGCTACGGCAAGTTCGCCAAGGCCGAGGCGATGCTGATCAACAACGCCATCGTGATCCCCTACATGGTGAGCGCTTCCGATTACCAGATCACCAAGCTGAACGTCTATGAAGGCGAATATGCCGTCTTCGGCGTGACCAACATCCGCTGGAAGTATCAGCACCTGAACGACAACTTCGTGACCACCGCCGAGAACGAAGCCGCCGCCGAGGCCTGGCGCGAAGCCATGGGTCTGTGATCCGCTTCCGCGTCAGCGAATAACCTTCCATCATTCCGGGGGAAACTCTGCCTGCGCAGGGTTTCCCCCACACGCGTTTATTCCATCCCGGCGCAGCATGTCCTCCGGCACCGAAGATCATTCTCCGGTCGGTGGCGGACGAGGTGCTGCGCAGTCCGGTTCCGCGCGGCGCAATTCTTACCACAGAGAGGAAGAGGCTCCTTGGCATCTTACCTTGTCAAACGTTTCCTTCGCTCCTTCATCACGCTGATCATCATTCTGTCCATCGTCTTCATCCTGGTGCGTCAGATGCCCATCGACGGCTATTTCCAGAATTTTGAAAAGCTGAATGAGGCGCAGATTCAGAACGGTCTGCACGAGATGGGCCTGGACCGGCCTGTTTTCGTGCAGCTCTTTGACTTCTTCAAGAACCTCGTCCTGCATGGGGATCTGGGCACCTCGCGCATTTACCGCGCGGGCGTGCCCGTGGCGGAGATCCTCGCGCCGAAGATCCCGATCTCTGTGCGTCTCGGCACGCTTTCCCTGCTGGTCTCCCTCCTGCTCGGCCTGCCGATGGGCCTGGTGATGGCCAAATACAAGGGCAAGTTTCTGGACCACTTGGGCACCGCGATCATCGTGCTGATCGAGGCCGTGCCTGCCGCGGTCTATTACCTCTTCCTGCAGTTTTACGGCACCACGGCGCTCGGTATCGGCATGACCATGTTCTCCGAGGCGGACCTGCACAACCCGGTCTACTGGATTCTCCCCGTGCTGAGCATGTCGCTGGGCAATATGACCTATTACGCCATGTGGCTCAGGCGCTACATGGTGGACGAGAGCATGAAGGACTACGTCACCCTCGCCCGCATCAAGGGCGCGAGCGAGACGCGCATCATGTTCCTCCACGTCTTCAAGAACGCCTTCGTGCCCATGGTGCAGTACATCCCGACCTCCTTCCTCAACACGGTCATCGGCTCCATCTACGTGGAATCCCTCTACTCCATCCCCGGCATGGGCGGCCTGCTGGTCGACGTCGTGAAGCGCCAGGACAACAACATGGTGCAGGCCATCGTGCTGCTCTTCGCCACGGTGGGCATCATCGGCCTGCTGCTGGGCGACCTGCTGATGGTCTTCATGGATCCGCGCATCAGCCTGACCAAGAAGGGAGGCGACCGCTGATATGTCCGTGCTCAAGCATCCGAAGATTGACAAGCTGGAGCAGAGCGTAAGCTCTGAGATCAAGCAGCAGTTCTCCCAGGAGGAGCTCTTCTCCATCGCCCCCTTTGACGAGGCCGAGACCGAGCGCACCGGCGCGGGGAGCTATTCCTACTGGCGCTCGACCCTGCGCGCCTTCCGCAGGAACAAAATCGCGATGTTCCTGCTCATCATGCTGGTCGTCATCGTGCTTTTTACCTTCATCCAGCCGCACCTGCCCGGCCAGTTCGACCCCAATGCCGCCTCCTTCGAGGTGACGGCCACCGGTCAGTCCAAGCCCCTGAAGAACTCTCCCCCGGACAGCGTGCACTGGATGGGCACCAACGCCATCGGCCAGGACCTCTGGGCGCGCCTCTGGGCCGGCACGCGCAATTCCCTCTTCATCGGCGTCATGGTCGCGCTGATCGAGGCCCTCGTCGGCATCGTGATGGGCGTGCTGTGGGGCTATGTGCGCAAGCTGGACTTTCTCTTCACGGAAATCTACAACGTGCTGGATAATATCCCCACGACCATCGTGCTGATCCTGATCTCCTTCATCATGCGCCCGGCCATGTCGACGCTCATCTTCGCGATGTCCGTCACCGGCTGGATCGGCATGGCACGCTTCGTGCGCAACCAGGTGCTCATCATCCGCGACCGCGATTACAACGTGGCCTCCCGCTGCCTGGGCACCTCCACCTGGCGCATCATCGTGAAGAACCTCCTGCCCTATCTCGTCTCCGTCATCATGCTGCGCATGGCGCTGTCCATCCCGGGCGCGATCGGCTCCGAGGTCTTCATCACCTACATCGGCCTGGGTCTCCCGGCGGATATTCCCAGCCTGGGCAAGCTGATCACCGAGGGGCGCAAGCTGCTCGCCTCGCCCTCCAAGCGCTATCAGCTGATCTACCCGACCGTGATTCTCTCCATCGTGACCGTCTCCTTCTACATGATCGGCAACGCCTTCTCGGACGCCGCCGATCCCAAGAACCATCTGTGAGGAAAGGAGCGCACACATGAGCAAACCCATCCTTTCCGTCAGAAACCTGCACGTGAAATTCACCCTGCGCGGACGCGAGCTGCATGCCCTGCGCGGCATTGACCTGGATGTGCTGGACGGCGAATCCCTCGCCATCGTCGGCGAGAGCGGCAGCGGCAAGTCCGTGCTGAACAAAAACTTCATCGGCCTGCTCGACCAGAACGGCTTCATCCCCGAGGGCTCCATCCGCTATTACGGCATGGGCGACAAGATGCGCAATTACAGCGACTGCGCCGGCGAGGACGAGAACGGTCCGTATGTGGATCTGGCGTCCTTCAAGCGCAAGGACGAATGGCTGCGCATCCGCGGCAGCGAGATCTGCATGATCCCGCAGGACCCCATGACAAGCCTGAATCCGCTGAAGACCATCGGCTGGCAGATCAGCGAGGCCCTGCGCCTGCACCACGGCATGACGGGCCGCATGGCGAAGGAAGAGACCCTGCGCATCCTCCAGGACGTGCGCATCGACAACCCCGAGAGGCGCTTCAAGCAGTACCCGCACGAGCTCTCCGGCGGTATGCGCCAGCGCGTGGTCATCGCCATCGCGATCGCCTGCCAGCCGCGCATCCTCATCTGCGACGAGCCGACCACGGCCCTGGACGTCACGATCCAGGCGCAGGTGCTGACCCTGCTGCGCGAGCTCAAGGAGAAATACAGTCTGACCATCATCTTCATCACCCATGACCTGGGCGTGGTGGCCAATATCGCCGACCGCGTCGCCGTGATGTACGCGGGCGACATCGTGGAGCTGGGCCTCGTCAACGAGATCTTCTACGAGCCGAAGCACCCCTACACCTGGGCGCTGCTCAGCTCCCTGCCCCAGCTGGGCAACCGCGGGGAGGATCTCTACGCCATCCGCGGCACGCCGCCGAACCTCTTCAAGGCTGTGCAGGGCGACGCCTTCGCCGCGCGCAACCCGCAGGCGCTGGTCATCGACAAGCTGGAGCAGCCGCCCTATTTCGAGGTTTCCCCCACCCACAAGGCGCGCACCTGGCTGCTCGATCCGCGCGCGCCCAAGGTCGAGCCTCCGGCCGTGATCGCCAAGCTGAAGGAACTGGGAGGTGCGCATCATGGCGAATGACAACCGTGATATCATCCTCTCCGTGCGTGATCTGCAGGTCACCTTCGGCTCGCACCGCCATCCCTTCAAGGCCGTGAAGGGCGTTTCCTTCGACGTCCGCAAGGGAGAAACCTTCGGCATCGTCGGCGAGAGCGGCAGCGGCAAGACCACCATCGGCCGCGCCATCATCCGCGTCTACCCGGCATCCGGCGGCTCTATCCGCTTCCACGGCCAGGAAATCACCGGGCGCATCAGCCGCCAGCTCGACCGGGAGATCACCAACAAGATCCAGATGATTTTCCAGGACCCGATGGCCAGCCTGAACGAACGCGCCAAGATCGACTACATCGTCTCCGAGGGTCTGCTGGGCCGCGGGCTCAAGCGTCAGGAAATCCGCCAGCGCGTGGATGAAGCCCTGAACGCCGTCGGCCTGCTGCCTGAGTTTGCGACGCGCTTCCCGCACGAGTTCTCCGGCGGCCAGCGCCAGCGCATCGGCATTGCCCGCGCGCTGGTGATGAACCCGGAATTCATCATCGCGGACGAGCCGATCTCCGCCCTGGACGTGTCCATCCGCGCCCAGGTGCTCAACCTGATGAGCAAGCTCCAGAAGGAGCGCGGGCTGACCTATCTCTTCATCAGCCACGACCTGTCTGTGATGAAGTTCATCTGCGACCGCATCGCCGTTGTGCACAAGGGCCTGATCGTCGAACTGGCGGATGCGGACACCCTGTTCCGCCACCCGCTGCACCCGTACACCCGCGCCCTGCTCTCCGCCATTCCCCAGCCGAATCCCGACGCGGAGAAGCACAAGGTGCTGGAGATCTACGACCCCACCGCCCACCACTATCAGAACGATCCGCCCGCCATGGTGGAGATCGAGCCCGGTCACCTGCTCTTCTGCAACCGCGCCGAGATGGACGCGGCCCACGAAAGGCTGGCAAAGGGCGAAAGCTGAGAAAACCCGGCACAGAAGAAGCCCGGCGGCTCTTCCCTGCTTCCACAGGGATTTGCCGCCGGGCGCTTTTGTATCTCCACAGGGTTACGATGCGCAGCCGGTGGGGAGGACTGCTTTACGCGTTCTTTTCAAAGATCAGCACCAGTCCATGGCCCGCCGCGATATTGGGCGTCGCCTGCGCAAGGCGCCAGCCGTCGCGCGCCATGCGGTTCAAAAGCTCCTCGGCGCTGCGCACGCCGCTGATTTCCACGCGATAGGTGAGCATCTTGTTCTTCCTTTCTGTCGTACAGCCGCTGCCGGTCATGCGTTTGGCTGGTCAGTTCTCGGATTCGAGATTCAGGATCGGCAGGGTCATGCCGCCGCTGCCATTCATATAGGTGGGCAGCGCGCCGTTCCACTTGTTGGCCTGGGTCCAGTTGATCAAACCGTCCGTGATGGAGTCGGCGAGCTTCTTGTTCGCCTCGGCCTCCGCCTCAGCCCGCACCTTGGTGGCGTAGGCAGAGGCATCCGCTTCGATCTTCTTCACGCTCGCCTCGGCCTCGGCCGTGATGCGCTGACGGGAAGCGGCCTGCTGGGCTTCCATGGTGGCCTGCTGCTGCTCGATCTCGGCCTGCAGCTTCTTCTGGGCGGCGACCTGCTTGGCTTCCACAGCGTCGGTGAAGCTGTCCGTGAAGTCGATGTTCTCAATGGAGACGCTGATCACGTTGATGCCGTAGCGGGACATTTCCTCGCTGAGCTTGTCGCGGATGGTCATGCTGAGTTCCTCACGGGCAGCGACCAGATTCTCCGCGGTGTATTTGGAGAAGACGGCCTTCGTGTTCTCCAGGAGACGGGGAGAGAGCAGGGTGTTGTAATACTGAGTGCCGACCTCGCGGTAGAGGGTCATGGCCGTGTTCTTGTTGATGGAGAAGTTGACGGAGCCGATGATGTCCACCTGCTGGATGTCGCTGGAGAAGGACTGGGTGGTGAAGCTCGCCTTCTGCTCGCGGTTGTCCATCAGCACCACATTCTGCACGGGGCTCTTGAGGTGGAAGCCCGCGTCCAGCGTATGGTCTTCCACGCGGCCGAAGGTGGTCAGAATGCCCGTGTAGCCGGTCGGCACCACCGACGTGCAGGTGCTGAAGAGCACCGCGCCAAGCACGATGACAGCTCCCAGGGTGATGAGTGCTTTGCGGAAATTCCTGTTCATGGTTTCCTCCTGTCTGTCTGCCGGTTCACTGTACGGGTCATCCGCTTTCCATCCCGGTGATGTGAGCATAGCAGATCGGCCCTCCCCGCGGAAGACATAAGCTCCGAAAACCGCTCCCCGCTGTCCCAATTGTCATCCGGATTGACAGAGGATTGTCAAGTTTCCCCGGAAAATGTGTTTTGGGGAGGCTTGCGGCCGGGCCGAAACGGAAAACTCCCGCCCGTGTTCTGAGCAGGAGTTTCTTTCAGGTATGGAAGTGATGGTTTTTGTCACACAGTTTCAGCGGGCGTCCGGGCCCGCCGGGCTGCCGGCCGCGTTCAGTTCCCGGTACACGCGCAGGATGATGAACGCCGTCATCGCAAAGGTCAGCACATCCGCAACCGGGAAGGAATACAGCACGCCGTCCAGCCTGAAGATCAGCGGCAGCAGGATCGGCAGAAACACGCCGAAGAGGATCTCACGGGTCATCGAGAGGATCATGCTCTCCCTGGCCTTGCCGAGAGCCTGCAGGAAGATAAAGGTGCCCTTGTTGACCATGGCCAGCGGCAGCATGCAAAGGTAGACGCGGAAGCAGCGCACCGCAAATTCCGTGTAGGCGGGGTTCTCGTTCGCCGCGCCGAAGATGCCGATCAGGCTGTTCGGGAAGAATTCCACAATCAGCAGGGCGGCCAGCCCCACCAGGGCCTCGCTCGCGAGCAGGTACGTGAAGAGCTGCTTCACACGGTCCCTGCGGTTTGCGCCGATGTTGAAGCCGACGATCGGAATGCAGCCCGCGGAGAGGCCCACGGAGATCGAAATCGCGATCTGGAAGAATTTCATCACAATGCCCAGCACGGCGAGGGGAATCTGGGTCAGGCCCTCCTGGCCGAACACGGGATCCAGCGCGCCCCACTTCGTGACGGCGTTCTGCACGGCCGCCATGGAGGCCACCAGACTCGCCTGGCTGAGGAAGCTCGTGATGCCCAGCGGCAGGTAGCGCTTCATCAGATAGGGGAAGAAGCCGAAGCTTGCGCGGCTGAGCCTCACCGCCTTCATGTGACAGAGATACCACACCGAGAGCGCCGCCGTGAGCACTTGCCCGATCACGGTCGCCAGCGCCGCGCCCATCATGCCCAAGCGCAGCGGATAGATGAACACATAGTCCAGGACGATGTTGGTGAACGCCCCGGCCAGCGTCGCCGCCATGGCAAAGCGCGGGCTGCCGTCAGAGCGGATGATCGGGTTCATCGCCTGACCGAACATGTAGAAGGGCATCCCCAGCGTAATCCAGAAGAAGTATTCCTTTGCGAGCGCGCAGGTCTCCGGGTTGACTTTGCCGCCGAAGAGGGTCAGGATCGGATCGGCCGCCGCGAGATAGAGAAGCGTGACCGCGATGCTGGAGAGCACCGTGAGGACGACCGCGTTGCCGATGGTCTTTCCCGCGTCGCCCTCGTTCTTCGCGCCGAGGCAGATGCTGACAAAGGCGCACGCGCCGTCGCCGATCATCACCGCGATGGCCAGCGCCAGCACGGTCATCGGAAAGACCGTCGTGTTCGCGGCATTGCCGAAGGAGCCCAGGTAATCGGCGTTGGCAATGTAAATCTGGTCAACGATATTGTACAGGGCTGCGACGAGCAGCGAGATGATGCAGGGAATAGCAAACCTGCGCATCAGTTTGCCCGGCTTCTCCCGGACAAGGAAGTCGTTGGTTCGGGTTTCAGACATCGTGGTTTCCTCCGTTCTGTAAATAAAACGATACATGCGCATCCGCCGTGTCGTATCTGCGGCGGATGCGCATGTATCGTTTCAGGCTGATTGTAAGCCGAAAGCAGCGGTTTGTCCATGGATGAACCGGCGAAAAAGCAACCAGATTTGTTTGTCTTCGCAGAAATCGGCGACCCTGTCTCCATGGGTCCCGCACAGCGAAACGCCGCGGCCAGTCCCTTGCGCGGCAGATACAGTTTCCCCGCGAAGCCCCTGTGTGTCCCTCGGAGCAGGAAGCGCATCCGGCATGTCCGGCCCGGCTTTCACAGCCCTTTCTTATTCACCTGTGCATGGAAGCTTTCGCGCGAAAGGGCAGAAACACAGGCAATTCTTTGGATACAGCCGGAGAACCCCGCCGAGTTGTAACAAATGTATTTCGGTTCCGTAACAAGGTGCGGACAGGGCGAGAAAATTTGCGCTTTGTATTGCCAAAGATGAACTTTCATTGTATAATTCAACGGTAAAATGACAGAACGACCGGTTCGGCATGCGGCCGCATCGGCATTGTTCGGTCGGCGGTATCCAATCCGCCGGACATCATAAGGAGGATGTATCATCATGGCGAAGAAGTATGTCTACCGCTTTGAAGAAGGCAACGCGAACATGCGTGAACTTCTGGGCGGTAAAGGCGCGAACCTGGCTGAAATGTCCCGCATGGGCTTCCCCGTGCCTCCGGGATTCACCGTAACCACCGAAGCCTGCACCAAGTATTATGAGGACGGCAAGACCA
>CAMNLM010000083.1 GCA_946543085.1 uncultured Clostridia bacterium
GCCCCCTCCCCGCAAGCGGGGAGGGGAGTTTTTAGGTTGAGCCGGGGGACGCTTTCCGCGGGAAAGCGTCCCCCGGACCCCCTCGAAAGGCGCTCCTGCGGAGGGCTGCTGCCTATCCTATGTGCAAGCGGAAGAGATTCTTCAGAACGAGCCGGAGGTTGTTTTCTGTGGGAAAGGAAGGGCGGCTTTTCGCATGAAGCACAAGCTGCCGCGGGATTCTCTGCAATGCCGCATGAGGTTGGCCCCACCCCTGGCCCCTCCCCGCTTGCGGGGAGGGGAGTTTTAGGTTGAGCCGGGGGACGCTTTCCACGGGAAAGCGTCCCCCGGACCCCCTCGAAAGGCGCTCCTGCGGAGGGCTTTTCCGAACCCTCTTGAAAGGCGCTCTTTGCGGAGGGGTTTTCTGCAATCTCCTGGAAGGCGCTCTTGCGGAAGACTGCCGCCAAACCACGGCGACTTCTCCAAAAAACGAAGACACCCCCCATCCGCGGGACGTGAGGGGATCGCGCGGATGGGGGTGTTCTCTTTCTGTGAGTTGGCTGTCTTATCTGGTGATGACGAAGATGATCGCGTCGTCCACGTTGTCCGTGGGCAGGTAGTAGAGGATGAACTCGCGCCAGTTCTTCGGGACCTCGAAGCCGACCTCGCCGACCGCCTCCTCGTTCGGGCTGTCGGGCTCATAGCTCAGGAGCGGATCGCACTCCAGCAGGGCGGTGGAGCTCACGTCCACGCGCTGCCCGTCGCACACGCCCACCACGGCCACGCTGTTCTCCTGCGCGTAAGAATAGCCGTTCTTGATGGAGAGCTGGACGAGCAGGAACTCGTTGCCGTAGCCGGGCTTCATGAAGAAGGAGCCGTTGGAGGTGCGGTAGTCCAGCAGGGTGTAGGTCTTGCCGCCGAACTTGGCCGGTTCGTTCATCAGATAATAGGAGCGCCTGGGCGTCGCGGTGGGACGCGGGGTGGCGGTCGCCTTCCGCTTCGGCGTGGCCGTGGGCCTGGGCGTTGCGGTCGGTCTGCGGGTGGCGGTGGGACGCGGGGTGGCCGTTGCCTGGACGCGGCTGTCCGGGACGTCGGTATTCAGCAGGACTTCCCCGCCCAGCTCGAGATAATAGAGAACCGGCGCGCCGTTCTGCTCGGCGAGCATCGCGAAGACGTCCGGCTCATAGCGGCCCCTGCTCGTCCTGTAGGACATGCTGACGTTGGCGGTGTAATAGTCCCAGTCCTTCTGGCAGCTGTCGTCCGTCCAGTGCCAGGAGACGAAGCTCACGCCGCGCGAGGACAGGTAGGTTTCGACGCTCTCCTCGACGGCGATTTCCACCTGCTTCCGCTGGTCAGCGGTCAGGGTGTGGTGCTGCGCGAGTTCCCTGTCGATCTCCTCGCGGAGCTTCATCAGCTCGTCTGCCCGCATCAGGGACAGATCAATATCGGCGGCCACAGCGGTCACCGTGCCGAGGGACAGGACGAGAGCCAGGATGAGGGCGATGATTCTCTTCATGATGCGATCCTCCCTGAAGGGTCCGCGATGCGGACAGCTGATTTGGTTTTTCTCGATGTCAACATATTAGGCGCATTTCAACCAATTGTCAAGAATCTTTCGCAGATCGCGCGGCGGATACGGTTTCCGGGCGGTGGCGGCGCTTTGGCGAAGGGGGAGGCGGATGGGCGGGAAAATGATGCCAACGACGATCCTTGCATTTGAAAAATCCTGCGCTCATTCGTTCTCTGCGGTGTGTTGCTGAAAATACTTCTGTACTTTCATTTTTTCTTCCGGCGAAAGCAAAGCTGCCATCTTTGGGAGCTTCAAATCATTTTTCTTGAGTTGATGATAATGTTTCGGATTAGCCGTGCACACCCAGCGCGGCTGGTTTATCATGGAAAACACATACGGACTATTGCACTTGTCACAGCGCAAAATTCCGTCCGTCGGATACGGCTGGTTCTTATTCCGGGAATAATCACCTTGCTGGCATTTCCAGTAGATTCCGCCATCATCGCTTTCGGCAATAAGCATTTCACTGCCGCAGATGGGGCATTTTGTCTCGTGTTCGCTGTCCAGCGCCTTGATCAGATACTCAATATCCATTGTCTTGATAAAGGCGTTTATTGCTGGATTCTTGCAAGGAAGCTTCCCGAAGGATGATCTGATTAAAAGAGGAACCACGATAATCAGGCGTAATTGCCACTCTGTCACGAAAAAGCATAACGGCCGCAAAAAAAGACGTCCCACATCATCCGTGAGACGTCTCTTCATTGCATTGATCCCGCATGGGGCCTGCGTTTTTTTGTCCTCCTCATTTCCACCTCTTCAGCGTCCTGAGCTGCTCCGCCAGGCGCGTGCGGAGCTCCGCCTCCGGCAGCTGCTCGGGGTTCGGCATGTGGGTGACCAAAAAGTCCAGCAGCGCGTCCATCGACAGGTAGGCGAAGCGGCCGTCCGCGTAGCACCACTTGCAGTAGTCCTCGTTGAAGAAGCCGTCCGGCTCCCGGCTGATCATCCCGTCGTCGGTCAGCGGCATGCCGCAGCACTGGCAGAAGAGCGTCCGTGGCGATCCAAGCAGCGTGTTGATCGAGACGTTGTATTCCCGCGAGAGGAGCTTCAGCGTCTCCGTGTTCGGCTGGGTCTCGCCCGTCTCCCAGCGGCTGACAGCCTGGCGGGTGACCAGGACACGCTCGGCCAGCTGCTCCTGGGTCAGGCTGTGCTTCTCGCGCAGTTCCTTCAGGATCATCTCCGTTGTCATCGTATGCGCCTCCCTCGCTTTTTTCATCCCTATCATAGACCAAAACGCGCTGATCCGCAAGCAACCCGCTGTTGCTTCCTCCGCGCACGCGCCGTCTTTTCGCGCCGTCTCCTCTTCCGCCGCGCGGATCAGGCCGTCGGAAAGGCCGAAAAGCGGCGGGGGAGTCCGCCTCCGCGCTGTTCCTTTCGCCCTTTTCGCTTTCTTCGCCCGTTTTCGCCTTTTTCGCCCGTTTCCGCGGGGACGGGCGGCGGATCAATTGACAGGCGCGCCTTCTTCGCGGTATACTTTCGGCAGAAGCATTTTGCGGAGCCCGCTGCGGCGGAACCGCCTTTCCCGCGCCGCGGCAGTCCGCGGAGCGGCATCGACTGCAAAGGGAGGTAATCACCATGCGCATCGCCTTTTCCGCCCAGACGCCCACCGTCCCGCACCGCCGCCACTGGCGCTTCTGCGTCGGCTCCGGCCACGCTCTGCTCGCCCTCCGCACCGACTACACCCGCCAGCTCCGCTTCATCCACGACGAGCTGGGCATTGAGCGCGTGCGCTTCCATGGCATCCTCTGCGACGACATGCGCACCTGCAACGACCTGTCCATGCAGATGAACGTCCCCGGCGCGGAAGCCTTCGGGGAGTACAACTTCAACGCCTGCGGCGTCGCCTACGACAACGTCCTGGCGGCGGGCATGAAGCCGTTTGTGGAGCTGTCCTTTATGCCGGAGAAGCTGGCGCTGCGCGAGGAGAACCGCCCGCTCAGGGGCATGTTCTTCTATAAGCCCGTCATCGTGCCCCCGGCGGACGAGCAGGCCTGGACGGACTACATCACGGCCTTCCTGCGCTTCCTGATCCACCGCTACGGCGCGGAGGAGGTGCGCACCTGGTTCTTCGAGGTGTGGAACGAGCCCGACCTGCCCATCGTGTTCTTCAACGGCGGCCGGGACGAGTACTACCGCCTCTACGAGATCACCGCGCGCGCCATCAAGGCCGTCGATCCCGCCATCCGCGTGGGCGGCCCCGCCACCAGCGCGAGCAAGTGGGTCGCCTCCTTCCTGGCCTACTGCAGGGCGCACGACGTGCCTGTGGACTTTGTGAGCACCCACCAGTACGCGGGCGACCCGCTGGGCGGCGTGGAGGACCAGGGCGATCCCGAGGCAGACAACAGCCGTCCCGGCGACCGGCTGACCTGGGAGGAGCGCATGCGCCCCCTCGTCGAGAAGCTGGCCGCTGTCGAGGACAAGACCTTCCTGAGCGGCTTCCAGACCCTCTCCCCGGATAAGTCCGAGACCACGGACATCGCCTACGGCATCTTCCAGCGGAACGCCGCCCGCGTCCGCGAGCAGGCGGAGGGCCTGCCCGTCTATTACACCGAATGGAACGAGAACGCGATCTTCTCCGCCGCGACGAACGACACCCGCAAGGTCGCGGCCTATGACGTGCGTGCCGCGCTCGAGGTCGCTGAGGACGTGACCGGCTCCTCCATCTGGTGCTTCTCGGATATCTTCGAGGAGTTGCACCCCTTCCCGCAGGAGTTCCACGGCGGGTTCGGCATGCTGACGCAGAACGGCATCCCGAAGCCTGTGTTCCACGCGATGAAGATGCTGGCCGACGCGGGCGACGAGCGCCTGGACCTCGGCGCGGACGCGACCGCGGGCGAGATCGGCTATGCCGCCTTCCGCAAGGGCGGGGACATACAGGTGCTGCTCTTCCGCCAGAAGATGAAGAACCTCGACCTGCCCGCCGAGGAGGTCACGCTGCGGATCGACGGCTTTACCGCCGGCGCGGTGACCGTGCGCCGCGTGGATGAGACCCACGGCAATCCCCTCGCCGTGTGGCAGGAGATGGGCGCGCCGCTGAGCCTGAACAGGGCCGAAATCGAGGCCATCCGGGCCGCGAGCGCCGTCGGCGAGGAGGACTGGGCGTTCAGCGCGAAGGATGGCGCCACCGAGGTGAGCGCCGCGCTCGGCGTCAACGATGTCTATTTCATCACCATGAAGGCGTGAGCGAAAGCCGGGGAACGCTTTCCGTCAGGGAAGCGTCCCCGGACCCCCCTTGAAAAAACGCCCTGCCGCGCGGCCGGCAGGCGCGGACGACGTCTCTTCCCGAATCACCGCAGCAAGGAGTACCCATGCAGTCCACCTATCAACTGATTGCCACCGCCGCCTTCGGCCTCGAGGGCATTGTCGCGGGCGAGCTCAAACGCCTGGGCATGCGGAACGTCCGCGCGGAAAACGGCGGCGCGCGCTTCGAGGCCGACGCCGCGCAGATCTTCCTGTGCAACCTGCGCCTGCGCTGCGCCGACCGCGTGCTCATCATCCTGGGCGAGAAGCCCTGCCGCACCTTCGACGAGCTGTTCCGCCTGGTGGAGAGCATCCCCTGGGAGCAGTGCCTTGCCCGGGACGGCCGATTCCTGGTCAGCGGCAAGTGCGCTCGCAGCCAGCTGATGAGCGTCCGCGACTGCCAGGCCATCACGAAGAAGGCCATCATCGAGCGCATGAAGCGCGGCACCGGCGCGAAGGCCTTCCCGGAGACCGGGGACGACTACCGCATCGATGTCAGCCTGCACGCGGACATGGCGCGCATCACGCTGGACACCTCCGGCACCGCCCTCAACCGCCGCGGCTACCGCACCTGGAACGGGGAAGCGCCCCTGCGCGAGACGCTGGCCGCCGCCCTGGTGGAGCTCTCCGCGTGGCGGCCCGGCATGCGCCTGCACGACCCCTGCTGCGGCACCGGGACGCTGATGATCGAGGCCGCCTGGCGCGCCGCGCACCGCGCGCCCGGCCTGACCCGCGCCTTTGACTGCGAGCACTTCGCCTTCCTGCCGGGGGCGGAGATGCAGGCGCTGCGCGAAGAAGCCGGGCGAGACGTCGACCTCGGGCGCGTCGGAACCATCACCGGCTCGGACATCGACCCCGAGGCGCTGACCCTCGCCCGCCGCCACATCCGGCAGGCCGGGCTGGAGGGCCGCCTGACCGTCTCGCAGACGCCGCTGCAGGAGCTGACGCTGGAGGGCGAGCCGGGCGTTTTCCTCTGCAACCCGCCCTACGGCGAGCGGCTGGGGGAGAAGAAGCAGTGCGAGGCGCTTTACGGCGACATGGGCCGGCTGGTGCGCCGCCACCCGGGCTGGAGCCTGTGCGCCATCACCTCCGACCCGATGTTCGAGCGGTGCTTCGGGCGGCGGGCCGACAAAAAGCGCCGCCTCTACAACGGCCGGCTGGAGTGCGAGTTCATGACCTTCCTGCCGAGATGATTTTTCCCCCTTTTCCCTATTTCTGCGCCTCCGCGTGTTCCCCCTGACGAACGCCCGGAACACGGACAGAACGCATCGACCCAACGAAAGGAGATCCGTCCACATGACCAAGACCACCCGTTATGCAGGCACCCAGACCGAGAAGAACCTGGAAGCCGCCTTCGCCGGCGAATCCCAGGCGCGCAACAAGTACACGTATTTTGCCTCCGTCGCCAAAAAGGAGGGCTATGAGCAGATTGCCGCCCTCTTCCTGAAGACCGCGGAGAACGAGAAGGAACACGCCAAGATGTGGTTCAAGGAGCTGCAGGGCATCGGCAACACCGCCGAGAACCTGGAGGCTGCCGCCGACGGCGAGAACTACGAGTGGACCGACATGTACGAGGACTTCGCCAAAACCGCCGAGGCCGAGGGCTTCGCCGATCTCGCGAAGAAGTTCCGCGGCGTCGCCGCCATCGAGAAGGCCCACGAGGAGCGCTACCGCGCCCTGCTGCGCAATGTGGAGACCGCTCAGGTCTTCGAGAAGAGCGAGGTCAAGGTCTGGGAGTGCCGGAACTGCGGCCATATCGTGGTCGGCACCAAGGCTCCCGACGTGTGCCCCGTGTGCAACCACCCCCAGAGCTACTTCGAGGTGCACGCGGAGAACTATTGATCTTCTCCCGGACAGCCAGGCAGGCGGCGCGAAGCCGCCTGTTTTTGCGCGCCGCGCCCTCTGCGCCGCCGATGGCCCTGACCGCGGCAGCGCCTGAAGTTCCCTCCCCAAAGAGAACCCGCTGAAATCTTTCCGCGAAACCGGTTTATCCCTTTGCCAATCCCATGGAAGTATGTTATGATATGGCTTGCGCGATTTCGCGCAGAGAGTGGAAGAACGACGACCCCCCCGCGAGGTTATCATTCATGAAAAAGGAATTCAAACTGGCCGGGCACTATGCCAGACGCTATTGGTGGCGCTATGTGATCGGCATCCTGTCCCTGCTGATGGTGGACGCCGTCAACACGCTGATCCCCCGCCTCACCGGCGAGGTGACTGACGGCCTGACGCAGCACACCCTGCAGATGGACGGCGTGTGGCAGCTGGCCCTGCGCATCGTGCTGATGGGCGCGCTGATTGCCATCGGCCGCTTTGGGTGGCGCGTGTGCCTCTTCGGCTCGGCGCGGCACATCGAGCGCGACATCCGCTATGACATGTTCGCGCACATGGAGCGCCTCTCCCAGCGCTATTACAACGAGCACAAGACCGGCGACCTCATGGCGCACTTCACCAACGACCTGCAGGCCGTGCGCCAGCTGATGGGCATGACGATCATCACCACCTTCGACGCGTCGGTGATGCTGGTGCTCGTGCTGTACAACATGATCGTGCACGTCTCCCTGCGGCTGACGGTCGTCGCGGTCATCCCGCTGCTCATCATCATTGTGGGCGACATCTTCTTCGGCAAGGCCATGCACAAGCGCTTCCTGGCCAAGCAGGAGGCCTTCTCCAACCTGACCGACCAGGCGCAGGAAAGCGTCAGCGGCATCCGCGTGATCAAGGCCTTCGTGCAGGAACACAGGGAGCTGGCCGCCTTCGCCCGCGCCAACCGCAACAGCAAGGAGAAGAACCTCGCCGTGGTGCGCCTGATGGCGCTGGTCTTCCCGATGCTCGACCTGATCATCGGCGTGTCCTCCCTGCTCACCCTGCTCTACGGCGGCTGGCTGGCGATCTGCGGGGACATCACCCTCGGCCAGTTCGTGGCCTTCAACAGCTACATCAACATGCTGGTGTGGCCGATGATCGCGGCGGGCGAGTGCGTCTCCTCCCTCTCCCAGGGCATGGCCTCGCTCAAGCGCATCCGCATGATCCTGGACGAGGTGCCGGACATCGCCGACGGCAAAGACACCTCCGTGACGGAGCTGCGCGGCGGCATCGAGCTGCGCCATCTGACCTTCGACTACCCCGGCACCCATGTGCACGCGCTGGAGGACATCAGCGTGAAGGTGGCGCCCGGCGAAACCCTTGCCATCATCGGGCGCACGGGCGCGGGCAAGACGACCCTCGTCAGCCTCATCGAGCGCCTCTATGACACGGAGCGCGCCGACATGGTGCTCCTGGACGGCAGGCCCGTGCGGGACATTCCCCTGCACGTGATCCATCGCGACATCGCCTATGTGCCGCAGGACAATTTCCTCTTCTCGGACACGATTGAGAACAACATCTCCTTCGGCCTGGACGAGGGCACGGAGAGCCACGAGGCCGTGGTGGACGCGGCGAAGGCGGCCTGTGTGCACGAGAACATCATGGACTTCCCCGACCAGTACGAAACCCTGCTGGGCGAGCGGGGCGTGACCGTCTCCGGCGGCCAGAAGCAGCGCATCTCCATCGCCCGCGCCCTGATGAAGCGCGCGCCGATCCTCGTGCTGGACGACTCCCTCTCCGCCGTGGACACAGACACCGAGGAGCAGATCCTCGGCAACCTGAAAAAGCGGCGCGCGGGCGCCACCACGCTGATGATTGCCCACCGCATCTCCACCATCCAGCATGCGGACCACATCCTGGTGCTGGAGGAGGGCAAGGCCGTCGAATACGGCACGCACGCGGAGCTGATGGCCCTCGGCGGCGTCTACCGTTCGATCTACGACAAGCAGCAGCTGGAGAAGCAGCTGCACGAGGACAGGGGGTGAGCGCATGACGGTCAGGAAGAAAAACACAGCCCCCGAAAAGACCCCGCGCAGGAGCGAGGGCATCGCGGACGTGCACTACAACGGCAGCGCCATGAAGCGCCTGCTCGCCTACCTCCGCCCGCACACGAAGGCCCTGGGCATCTGCATGGCGCTGGTCATCGCCGTGACCGTGCTCGACCTCTACCGCCCCATCCTCATCGGCGACGCCATCGACCGCTACATCACCGGCGCATGGCAGCCGGGCGAGGAGACTCAGGCGCGCTTCCTCGGCGTGCTGAAGGCCGCCGGATTCTACGTGCTCCTGCTGCTCTCCCGCTTCGTGTGCAACCGGAAGCAGATGATCATGATGCAGCAGATCGGTCAGGACATCATCTACGGCGTGCGCAACGACCTGTTCAGGCATGTGGAAACGCTGAACATGCGCTTCTTCGACATCACGCCGGTCGGCAAGATCGTCACCCGCCTGACCAACGACGTGGAGTCCATCAACGAGATGTTCTCCAACATCCTGATCAAGCTCTTCCAGAACGTGCTGAAGATCGCGGGCCTCGCGGTGATCATGCTGAGCCTCAACGTGAAGATGGCGCTGTTTTCCTTCGTGTTTGTGCCCGTGGTGGCGGCGCTGACCTACTTCTTCCGCATGATGAGCCGCAAGGCCTATCAGATCACCCGCGCCCGCCTGACCGACATGAACACCTACCTCTCCGAGCACCTCTCGGGCATGAAGGTGATTCAGCTCTTCGGCCAGGAGCTCAAGAAGCTGCACGAATTCTCCGACAAGAACGACAAGCTCTATCAGGCCGGCTTCCGCGAGATGATGGTCTACGCCATCTTCCGCCCCGGCATCTACTTCACGAGCATCCTCGCCCTGGCCGTGGTCATCGTGGCGACCTCCTCCTCCGTGCTGGAGGGCGCGATCTCCCTGGGCACCATGTTCGTCTTCATCCAGTATATCAAGTCCTTCTTCGAGCCCATCGAGGAGCTGGCGGAGCAGTTCTCCTCCCTGCAGAGCGCCGTGGCCTCCGCGGAGAAGATCTTCACGCTGATGGACGTGGAGCCCACCATCACCGACAAGGAGCACCCCGTGAAGCCTGACGCCATCCGCGGGCGCATCGAGTTTGACCATGTGTGGTTCGCCTACCAGGGCGAGGACTGGGTGCTCAAGGACGTCTCCTTCACCATCGAGCCCGGACAGCGCGTCGCCTTCGTCGGCGCGACCGGCGCGGGCAAGAGCTCCATCCTGAACCTGATCGGCCGCTATTATGACGTCCAGAAGGGCGCGATCCGCATCGACGGCATCGACATCCGCGACATGAGCCGCGAACAGATCCGCCGGGCCATCGGCCAGGTGCAGCAGGACGTGTTCATCTTCACCGGCGACATCCGCTCCAACATCCGCCTGCGCGACGACACGATCACCGACGCCCAGGTCGAGGAGGCCGCCCGCGAGGTCAACGCCGACCGCTTCATCGAGCGCCTGCCCTGGAAGTACGACCAGAAGGTGACCGAGCGCGGCGCGACCTTCTCCGCCGGCCAGCGCCAGCTGCTCTCCTTTGCGCGGACGCTCGCCTACAACCCGACCATCCTGATCCTGGACGAGGCCACCGCGAACATCGACACGGAGACCGAGCAGTGGATCCAGGA
>CAMNLM010000084.1 GCA_946543085.1 uncultured Clostridia bacterium
CCCAGGAGCGCATCCATTCGCCGTCGCCCCAGCCGTAGGAGCCGAACAGGGCGACCTTTTTGCCGGCAAGCTCAGGCTCGATCGCCTCAAGCATGGGCAGGAATTCTCCGTCCTCCAACTCCTCCGCCCCCATGGCGGGGCAGCCAGCGCGACCGCGTCATAGGCGGCGACGCTCGTCACGTCGGCGGGGGTCAGCACATCGACCTCAGCGCCCTTGGCCTGCGCGCCGGAAGCGACCGCTTCGGCCATGGCCTGGGTGTTGCCGGTCTGGGACCAGTAGATCACAGCGACTTTGCTCATGAGATATCCTTCCTTTCTGCGTTTAGGCCTCCCGGCGGAGGCTGGCCGATCCGGTTTTCAGGCGCCGACGGGGGAAGCCACGGAGAGCTCCCGCAGCGTGCAGCCGCAGCGCCAGCGGCGCATGTAATCCTCGGTGCAGCGCCTGTAACGGCGGAACTTGCACGCCGCGCCTTCCACGTCGTCGTATACCTTCCACATGCCGCTGGCCTTGCAGTCCGCGCGGCGGTGCATGAAGCCGTCCACGTCCGCTGGGGGATAGCCGAGGAACAGGCCGATCTCGTGCGGGAAGTCCTCCCGCCCGCACAGCCGCCTGCACAGCTCCCCGACGCACAGCTCGGGATTGCCGCCCATGTAGCCGCACTCGTCCAGCAGGGACAAGGCGCGGGCGCTTTCGAGATCCTTCGCGAGCATTTCCGGGCGGAACATGTAGATGAGCGCGCGTCCGGCGCGGTAGCGGAGGGCGATGACCCGGACGCCCTTGTTCCGCAGGCAGCGGTTCAGCGCGAGGAGCGAGCTCGTCATATCGGCGCGGTTGGCAAAGGCGCAGGTGAACAAGCTTCCAGTCTTCAGACAAGCGAGGGTCGGCGTGCACCAGCGCACCAGCGCACCACAGTTTCTTCGGACATTGCGCTCACTCGTTGATTAGCTTGGACTAACCATCGGCTCAAAGAGAGGCTGCCCACAGGAGAGGAGTCAGGCCCTATGGGCAGCTCTGAATGGTTAGATTTAACTAACCATCGACAGGATAGCATACTTTCCCGCCTGTGTCAAGCGCTGAGCGCGTTTTTTCTGCTTTTTCCGTTTTTCCGGACGCGGGCTGGCGCAGTCTTTCGAGCGGTTGCTTCCGCCGGCCGGGTTTTCGTGCTATAATGCACATGCATGAGGGCAATCGGTAGAATACGGGACACGTCATCCGGAACCCTCGTCGGGAATGGAAGATACAAATATGCTTATTGGAATACTGATCCCGTTTCGCGGCGGGCGCGATGATGGACGCTGGGGTGGAGGAGCTGATCCGCGAGATGCCCGAGGGCAGGCACGCCAACGCCGGCACGATAGCCTTCCCGCTCGGCTTTGTGCTGATGAGGCTCCTGGATGCCGCGCTGGGCTGAGTCCAGCCGGAACGATGCGCTCATGAAACACGCGAACCCATAACATAGCGACAGGAGGGAGAACCATGCGCCTGTTTGGGAAAAAGCCCCGCCCGCGCGGAACCTACGACCGCGCGGCCCTGAAGCCCGTGATCCGCTCGAGCATCTGCACGGGGGAGAAGACCGCGGGCTTTCAGGAGATCGCCTCCGGCAAATTCCACGATGAAATGCTGATCCGCACCCCGGCCGACCTGGACGCCTTTCGCGAGAAATATGGGATCGAGGGCGAGCTGGAGACGATCTACTGACCGAATCCAGAACCGGAAAGCGGTTCGCTTGTCCGCGCAAAAACCAACGCTGTCACCAGACAACATCTGATGGCAGCGTTTTCTCAATCATACAGACAAGTGCAGCCCTCCGCAGGAACGCCTTTCCAGGGGGTCAGGCGGACGCACCCAAAGGCCCTCCGCAGGAGCGCCTTTCCAGTGGCTCAGGCAGACGCACCCAGGGCCCTCCGCAGGAGCGCCTTTCCAGGGGGTCAAGGAGACGCACCCAGAGCCCTCCGCAGAGGCGTCTTTCAAGGGGGTCCGGGGGACGCTTTCCGGAGGAAAGCGTCCCCCGGCTCAACCTAAAACTCCCCTCCCCGCTTGCGGGGAGGGGTCGGGGGTGGGGTCATCACCTTGCGAAAGATGGCGGAAAAGCGCTCTTCTCCGCCATCTCCCACGGGCAAAGCCCATCTTATTTTGCAAACGTAAACGTCACCGTCCACTCCGCGGTGCTGCCCTTGTACCGCCCGCCATTCTCCGTCACGCTGACCTTCACGGACATCTTGAACCCGCGATTCAGATCATTCTCGGAGATCGTGCGGGAGGCGGTGTTCTCGCCGACGTCAGGCTGGCTGTCGTTCTCGGTCACAACGGCCTTCACGGTCAGGGTGTCGCCGGCAGTCAGGGTCACCTTGCTGCCCTCGCTGACCTTGCGGTTGTTGACGTAATACTCCTGCGTCCAGTTGCTGCCGAGGTGGTTCTCCTCCTTGCACACGGCGCTGGGCGTCACGGTCATGGACGCGCTCTTGCCGCTGCGGCTGGAGCTGCCGGCGCTGGCCTTGGGCATGGCCGTCGGGGCGGCGGCCTGATCCGTGGTATTCATCGCGTAGACGACGCCCGCGGTCTCCCAGGTGGAGCCGTTATAGGCCTTGAAGGCGCCCTTGCTCACGGTGATGGTGAAATCGATGAAGTTCCAGGTCGCGCTCTTGTTCGTGGTGGAGGCGGGCCGGCCGTTCTCCGCGGTCACGATGTCCACCAGGGCGTTGTAGTGCTTGTTGAGCACGTTGCTGGAGAATTTCCTGGTCTCCAGCGGCACCAGGTAGGCCACCTTGTCCAGCGTGTAGTAGTTCTTGCCGGCTCCGCGGTAGGAGAAGTCGAAGTACGCGTCCACGACCTCGCCGCCGATGTCCAGGCCGCGCACGGCGAGCGCGTTGTGGTCATCGACCTTGATCTCCTCAAACTTCACGTCGCCGAAGGTATCCTTGAATTTGGTGCGGGACATGCCCCACCAATCGTCTTCCGGGTTGAGGGCCACGTTGGCTGCGGCCAGCGAGGTCAGCGGCGCCAGCGCGCAGAGCGCGAGGGCCAGAAGCAGGGTCAAGAAGCGTTTCATGGTTCTGTCCTCCTTACAATATTGCAGGCAGATCAAGCTGCCAGGGGTACTGAGATCAGGGGGAGACGGTGATGTCTCCTTCGGCCAGATAAACGGAACCATTGCGGTAAGACGCCTCGATACGCCAATGCACGGTGCCGGCTGCTACACACTTGCCCTGCCAGGAGATGACCACAGATGGGGTGGGAGACTCCCAGAAGCAATACAGGTCCTCCGCTGCGCAGGAGATATGTTCAATCTCCAGCAGCTCCTCAAGGACATCGCCCACCCGGGCGGTTGTGGGAATGGCGGGCAGGCGGCTGATGATCGAGTCCGTCTCTTTGACGACGACAATCTGTACCGGCACGTCCACAGAGAGCGTCTCGCCGGGCGCGCGGGTTATGCCGGCAAAGCTCGTGTCCCAGTCATAATGGACGGTACGCACACGCTCGCTGTGGAGAACCAGCGGAAACGGTATGGAGAGGCCGTCGTGAACAGTATGGAGCGTGATGCTTCGTCGCCCAGCTGGACGTTTGCCCCGTCGATGCGCACCCAGACCAGATGATCCCCGGCAAAGGCGTGCGCGCCGATTCCCGTGACGGAACTGGGCAGAACAGCACCGTAGATGCCCGCGCCGTAGAAGGCGTAGTCGCCAATCGAGACGCAGCCGTCGGGCACAGTCAAAAGGCCTGTCAGTTTGCGGTCCGAGCGGAAGGCTTCAGCCTCCACATGGACGGTGTTGTCGGGCAGGATCACATCCGCGAGGGCCGAACAGGCGGCGCATGTGATGAGCAGCAGCAGAGCCAGCAGGAGAGCAGCTTTCTTCATGGCGCGGAACCTTCCTTTCGCGTGGCGGGAAAACAGAGGACAGTTTGAGGGGCGGGAAGCTTATTCTTCCGCCGAAACCTGGATAAACGGCTCCACCACGGAGGGGTCGCCGCCCCAGTCGAGGTACTGCTGGATGGCCGCGGCGAGCTGCTCGTGGAATTCCTCCAGGCACAGGCCGTTCTCCATGATGTAGGTCGCGGCGGGAATGCCCACGTAGCGCATGTGCCAGGGCTCGTAGTTGATCTCGGTGATGTCCTCCTTGTCCGAGGGGTAGCGGAGGATGAAGCCGAATTCATGGCAGTGCTCAGCCATCCACTGGCATTCCGGGGCGGAGGCCATCTTCTCGTTCATGGACTTGTCCCGCCAGGAGCGCGGCACCACGTCGCAGCCGAGGCCTGTCTGGTGATCGCTCGCGCCGGGCTTGGAGACCCAGCCGTCGTCCTTGCCGTTGTTTTTCTTCAGCCGGTTGTAGTACATGGTGTTCTGGGTCTTCCAGGAGCGGTAGGCGGACTTCAGGTAGAGGACATAGCCGTCCTCCCGCGCGGCCTCGCTCATGGCGACAAGCGCCTCGGCGCAGGTCTCCTGCAGCTGCATGGCGGAGCCGGTGGCCTTGTTGACGCCGCCGTTGGTGTTCACGCCGTTTTTGTCCGCCTTGCGCTGCTTCATGGTCACCAGCGGCTGCGGAATGTAATCCTTGCCCAGCAGCATGTGCTTGTTGGCCAGGCGGACGAAATCTGGCTCCATATCGCTGAGCGCCACAGGAAAATCCCAGAGGAGGTCGGTCTCGTCGGGATTCGCCTCCTCCGTCAGGTCCATGATGCTGATCTCCAGGTCTTCGTCATCCTCGGCGAGGGCGGGCTGCGCGCCGGCGCACGCGGCGAGCAGGGCGCACGCGAGGAGTGCGCAGAGAGCCTGTTTTATCCACATTTTCACAACTTTCATAAGAAGCGTCACCTCATTCCCGGGCGGAGACCAAATCCAGCAGGATGCCCGTCCGGATGATTTTCAGGTATTCCTCGAGCGGCATTTCGTTCTCGTGGATGCGCGCCGCGTGCTCCACGCCGACATAGCGGAAGTGCCACGGCTCGAAGCTGTAGCCGGTGATGTCCTCCCAGCCCTCGTCGTAGCGCAGAATGAAGCCGAAGCGCCAGGCGTTCTCCCGGCACCACCTGCCGCCGCGCGTCCCGCCGAAGCCGGACTCCAGCGTGTCCTTGCCACTGCTCTGGCCGATGTCCATGGTCAGGCCGGTCTGGTGCTCGGAGGTGCCGGGCCGCGCGACGTATTCGTCCGCGGCTTCCTCGTCCCCGTGCACGCTCTTGAGCTTGCTGCCGTAGATGCGCTCCTGCTTGCCGTAGTCGCGGTAACCGCTGACCGAGACAAGCGTCACGTGCGCTTCCTTCCTGGCCGCGGCGAACATCGCTTCCAGCGCGGCGGCGGCTTCCCTGCGCAGGCGGCGCACCTGACCCGGCACGTCGCTCACGCGCACCTCGGGGAGATAGTTCTCGCTGATGCGCCATTCGCGGTTGACGAGCAGCAGCATGCTGGTGTCGCTGTTCTGCGGGGCGGCGGTCTCCAGCGCGCCGCTGACGAGGAGCGCCCCCGCCGCGCTGAGCGAGGCGAAGGCCTGCAGGATCGAACTCAAACGAACCGTTCCCTCCTTGACATCTCTGGGGAAATCACCTTTTTCTGTCAGGTGTATTATACCTGTTTCGCCGCTGCGTGGCAAGGTGTGAGGGCTGTTTTTCTGGCGTTTGACGCGGGGAAGGGCGAACCGAATGCTCCGCGCCGCGCCGGCGTCCCCCAAACAGAAAGGGAGAGGAATCTCATGATTCCTCTCCCGGACTGACTCTTCCTTACGGGGTCTCGGTATCCTCGGCGCCTTCCGCCACGGGCTCTTCCTCAACCTCGGGAACCTTGAAGGCCTCGCCGAAGGAGGTGTAGACGATCTCGGCGTTGTTGTAGAGACCTTCCACGGCCTCGCCGACGGCCTCATTCTCGGCGGCCTCGACCAGCTGCTCGCGCAGCTCGGCCTTGATCTCGTCGGTCAGCTCCACGGGGCCGGCAGGCACGTCGCGGAGGTAATAGACCAGATGCACGCCGTAGTTGCCGACGACGGGCTTGGAGACTTCACCCACGTGATCCACGGAGAATGCGCCCTTGATGAACGCGGGATCCCAGATGATGCTGTCCTGATGCACGGGGTAGCCCTCGGTGCGGTAGGGGTCGGACTGCATGCCCGGGTCGGTGCCATATTCGTCCACCAGGGACAGGAATTCGGTGCCGGCCTGGAATTTCGCCATAATCTCGTCCACGGTGGGCTGCACGGAGGCGATCACAGCGGCTTCGGCGGCGTCCACCTGCTCCTGCGTCACGGACTCTTCGGTCGCTTCAGGCGCGGCGGTCGCTTCGGCGTCGGTACCGGTCTCCACGCGCTCAGCCTGCTCCTCCAGCTTGGCGGAGAGGTCGAGATAGTTCTGCAGCAGGGCGTCGTCCACCTTCAGCAGGATGTGGGTCACGCCGCGGTAGCCGCTGGGCTGATAGTAGGAGTGCTGGCCGTAGTACTGGGTCATGTACTCGTACATGCCGATGTTCCCGTCGTACTGATCCTTGTCGGCCTCGACGGCGGTGTCAAACTCCGCCTGGATCATCTCGTCGGTGACTTCGACGTCCTTGCACAGTTCGGCGATCGTGCGCTCATATACGAGAGCCTGGCGGGCGTCGGCAAGGGTGGAATCCATGGTGTAGCCCTGGCTCTCGTAGAAGTTGATTGCGGAGGCGCGGGCGGCTTCCTTCTCGGCGTCGGTCGCCTCTTCGCTCAGATTGAGGTTATTCTGAATATAGGTGGAGATCGCTTCCTCCCACAGCTCGCTGTTCTGCGTGGCCAGGGAAGCTTCGTCTTCCTCGGTGATCTGATCCAGGCCCAGCCTGGCGGCCTCCTGGCGGAGCAGCGCGTAGTCAATGGCGTACTGCATGGCGATCTGGCGCGCCTGCGTCAGGTTCTCCTCCTTGGAGAAGTCCACGCCCTGCTGGGAATAGGTGTCGATAATATTGGTCAGGTGCTCCTGCACGTCCTCCCAGGTGAGATCCATGCCGTTCACCGTGGCCAGCACGGTGTCCAGGGGCAGCTCGGGGAGCTCCTCGCTCTCAGCGGCTTCGGTCGCCTCAGCCTCAGTGGGCACGGCGTCCGCGGCGGACTCGGCGGCTTCCGCCAGGGCGGATACAGAGGCCAGCGCCATCATCAGCGCCAGCAGAAGGGCAACAATCCTGCGATCCATCGTCGTTCGTTCCTTTCCTTGACCGCGCTGTCCTTGCGCGCGGATTCAATGCACGCTGTCATTATGGCACGCTTTTCAACCGCACGCAACCGAAAGCCGCCAAATGTTACAGTCTGTTCATCATTTTTCAGAAGACCGTCACAAAACGGGAGCGTTCATCCAGGGCGGCGTTTTCAGAGAAGAAGAGGGACCCCGGAGCGCTTCGGCGGGCGGGAGATTCAGTGGCGCGTCCCTCAAGCGGCGGGGAAGGCCGCAGCCTCCGCCATGAAAACAAGGCGGTCATCCTGGCGATCGAAAGGCATAAAAAAAGAGGAGCTTCCCGAACCGGGAAACCCCTCTCCTGTTTTTTGCCAAACCTTACGCGGCCTTGACAGCCTTCTTGGCGCCCTTCCGCTCGGCACGCTTGTCCTCGAGGAAAGCCCAGATGTAGCCGTTGATCATGTTGGCGCTGTAAACGCCGGACAGGATGCCGATGATGATCGGCAGCGCGAACTCCTTGATGGAGGCGACGCCCAGCACGTACAGGCAGACCATGGTGATCAGGGTGGTCAGGGTCGTGTTGATGGTGCGGCCCAGGCACTCCTTCACGGACAGGTTGACGATCTCCACCTTCGCCATCGCCGGGTTCTTCTTCGCGTTCTCACGGATGCGGTCGAAGATCACGATGGTGTTGTTGATGGAGTAGCCGACGATGGTCAGCATGGCGGCGATGAACGTGGAGTTCATCTGGATGAAGCTGCGCAGCAGCACCATGAAGCTGAGCATGATCAGCACGTCGTGCACGAGACCGAGCACGGCGGCGATGCCGGAGTTCAGGTCAAAGCGGATGGCGATGTAGACCAGCATCAGCGCGGAGGCGATGAGCACGGACCAGATCGCGTTGCTGATCAGGGTGCGGCCGGCCACAGGTCCGACGTAGTTCACGTCGCCGGACTGGGTGACGCCGGGATACTTCGCGGCGATCTTCTCGACGAAGGTCTGCTGCACGGTCTGGGTGTCCTCCAGGCCGATATCCTTGATGCGGATGTTGACTTCGTCTTTGTTCTCGCCCTGCACGGTCACGGTGCCGCCGATGCCCATTTCGCTGAGCACGGCTTCCACGTCGGTCTGGGCCACAGACTGGCCCATGTTGTACTGCATGGACATGCCGCCGGCAAAGTCAATGCCGAGGTTGATGCCGCGGCCGAAGATGGTCAGCAGCAGCGCGAGCGCCATGATGCAGCAGGAAACGATGAGGCAGATTTTGGAACGATTCTTGATGGTCATTTCTGCTCATCTCCCTTCACGTTGCAGTAGAGTTTCGGGTTGGTCGCGCCCGCGCCGACGAAGTTGTTCATCAGGAAGCGGGTGATCAGGATGGCGGAGATCATGGAGATGACCACGCCCAGCAGCAGCGTCTTGGCGAAGCCCTGCACGGAGCCGGTGCCGAAGAACAGCAGCACGATGCCGGCGATGATGGTGGTCACGTTGGCGTCGATGATGGCGGAAAGTGCGTTGGAGAAGCCGGCGCGGACGGCGGCCTTCACGGGACGGCCGGCGCGGAGCTCCTCATTGAAGCGCTCGTAGATGATGACGTTGGCGTCCACGGCCATGCCGATGCCCAGCACGATGCCGGCCAGGCCAGGCAGGGTCAGCTGGATGCCGGGGATCACGGCCAAGAAGAAGAACACGCCGATGATGTAGATGCACAGCGCCCAGGAAGCCACCACGCCGTTGAGGCGATAGCGGAAGATGAGCAGCAGCATGATCAGCACGATGCCGATCATGGCGGCGCGCACGGAGGTGGACAGGGCGGTGTCACCCAGGGTGGCGGACACGGTGTCCACCTTCTGCTGGGTCAGCACCAGGGGCAGGGCGCCGGACTGGATCTGCGCGGCGATGGTGGTCGCGCGCTCCTGGCTGCCCATGCCGTTGATGATGCCGGAGCCGCCGGTGATGGCGCTCTGCACGGTGGGGGCGATCAGCTGCTCGCCGTCCAGATAGATGGCGATGGCTTTGCCGATGTTCGCGGCGGTCTTCTCAGCGAAGACCTTCGCGCCCTCACTGGTCAGGGTGAAGGCCACCACGTATTCGCCGTTCTCGTAGGCGGGCTGGGCGGTCTGCACGTCCTTGCCGGTCATGAACTCCTCGCCGTTGGGATCGCGGAAGCTCAGCTCGGCAGGGCTGCCGATCAGGTCGAGCAGATCCTGGGGATCGCTCACGTCCGGAACCTCCACGCGGATGCCGGTGCCGTTGTTGATCTCCTGCACCGTAGCCTCGGGATAGCCCTTGTCGGTCAGGCGCTGGGTGATGACGGACACGGTGTTCTCCATCAGCTGGCTGAAGCTGCCTTCGATGCCGTCGGGCTTCTCAGCGGAATACTCGACATAAACGCCGCCGCGCAGGTCCAGGCCCAGGGCCAGGGATTCAGGCCAGTTGTCCGCGTTGGTAGTGGGGAGCCAGGGGAGCAGACGCCAGATACCGCGGTCGCCCCAGCGCAGGCCGTTCACACCGATGATACCCACGCACAGGGTGAGCACCAGCAGGATGCAGAGCGCGACGATGGAACGGGTCTTGCTGCCGCGCCTGCGATTGTTTTTCGCCATAGCACAATCTTCCTCTCATGATTTTTCCGCCTCCCCGCCGTGTGGACGGGGGGCAAGTGCTTCTTGGGTGACAGGCGAGCGACCCTATCCGAAGAAGCCTTCCGGCGGACAGGCCGCGTAGACCGTATCCGCCCACGTGCGCCCGGTGATGACGTAGCCGCTGGCATCCGCCTCGAGGGGGCGGCAGGCCGGCGCGCTGCCGGCGCCCGGCAGCTGGCCTGTCTCTCGGCGCGGCCCCGGCTGTTCGGCCGACGCG
>CAMNLM010000085.1 GCA_946543085.1 uncultured Clostridia bacterium
GTGAAGTTGCTGGCCAGGTTGTACATGCAGTAGGTGGGCACACCGTACTTGTCGCCCTGGGTGGCGTCACGATACATGTAGTTCAGCAGCTCGGCGAAGCTCATGATGTTCTGGTTGATCTTCACGCCGGCAGCGGCGGTCTGCTCGCCATTGGCCAGCATAACGCTCAGCAGGTCGGACACGGAGTTGCCCTCGGAGGAGGACCACTCGATCTCCAGAGCCATCAGGATGCGGCCGTCGTCCAGCTTCTTGGTGTGGACATAGTTGCCAGCCTGCTCCTCGGTGACTTCCTTATAGCGGACGCCCTCGGTGTAGGGATTGCCGTTCTCGTCCAGCACCCAGCCGTCTTCGACCAGGAGCTCAACAGCCTTTTCGGGGTTGTAAGCGTAGTTGTCCAGGTTCTCGTCGAGCCATTCCTCGGCTTCCTTGTACATCCACATGGCGGTGCCATAAGGACCATTCACAACGCCGCCCCAGCCAGCGCAGAAGGTGTTGGCGAACTCGTTGCGGTCCAGCAGGTGCGCGATGGCATGACGGACGGCGGGGAACTGGGTGGGACCAAAGTCAGACTGGAACATCAGCTTGCCATAGCCGGGACGGTCGAACTGGGTGTAGCCGAAGCCATAGCCCAGGACTTCCTTGTTGGCCTCGTCCTCGATCAGGTCCATCACCTGGTTGATCTGAGAGCCATCGGTCATGGTGTCATAGAAGTTGAAGGCGCCGGTCTTCAGAGCGTCGAACCAGGTCGCATCTTCCGCGCGGGTGATGACGATCTTCGGCACAGAAGGCTTCTGGCCCTCGAAGTTGCCCTGATAGTTGGGGTTGATGACCAGAGTCGCCTGCTTGGAGGACTGATCGAACTCAACCAGGTTGTAGGGGCCAGCGGTCACGCGGTCTTCACCGGCGTTGAAGCGGGCATACTCAAGCTGCTTTTCGATAGCGTCCTTGGTCAGGCCCTCAAAGTACACGCCCTCGCCGTCGTCCTTCACGTCGACAGCGTCGCCCAGCCAGTACTTCATGCTGTAGGGAGCGAAGCTGGCATAGCTCAGGTCGAAATAATAGGGCACATAGTCAGAGGTGATGCTCACCTGGATGGTGTTGTCGTCCAGGATGCGCAGACCCTTGATGGTGTCAGCCTTGCCGTCGAAGTAATCCTGGCCGCCCACAACCGTCAGATAAGTGGTCAGCTTCGCACCCACCTCGGAAGCAACGCTGGAGCAGCCGAAAGCGGTCGCCCAAACGAAGTCCTTAATGGTGATGGCTTCGCCATTGTTGAACACCAGGCCGTCCTTCACCTTCACGGTGTAGGTCTTGGTGCCGTCGTCATTCATGACGCCTTCGATGCCGTCGCAGACGGTCTCGTTGATCACCAGGGCGCCGCCCTGATCGGTCACGACGGTGGCATAGTCCGTGGTGAAGTCACGCAGCATCTTGTCGGTGGCGTTGTTGGTCCACCAGGCGCCGGGCGCGAAGTCGCCGTTGATTTCGGTGCTGGCGCCATAGATCAGGGTCTTGTCGCTGGCAGGAGCGCTCTCAGCGAAAGACGCGGTCATGGACAGAACCATCATCGCAGCCAGAAGTACCGCAAGGAACTTCTTCATGTTTGGATTCCTCCTTTTTGTTTGTGCCAAAATACCTGTGGCGATATTTTAACAAGTTGTATTTTCTCACATAGCAGAGGAAAATGCAAGTCCTTTTATGTAAAAAGGCAAAAAAGTTTACCCGGGCTTTCGTTTTCACGCGGCCGCGCCCCTCGCGCGCATGCGGTCAGGCGCTCGCTATAAAATAGGAAGAAACGAATTACTCCTCCGTCCGGGCGCGCCTGCGGTTCCTGCAATCTGCGCGGCAGAAAGATGCATGTTTCTTCCCGCGGGGATTTGATTCCGCCGCTTTCAACTCCCGGTTTGCATTTCCTCCCACACCGCGTTCACCGCCTCCGCGATGGCCGGCGCGTCCTCCTCTCCGCCGATCAGGCGCACATAGCCCTCCAGCGTGCGCGCCTTGGAGGCGAGCAGGCGCGAGTGGCGGCTGACGAAGATGCGGCACTTGCGCTTGCCGTTCTTGGCCTCCTGCACGGTGTTCGCCCCGGCGGAATTGCCGTCCAGCGCGATGAGCACCGAGGGCCGCCGCTTGAATATCTCGTAGGCGAAGCTCTTGTAGACGCCCATGCCGCTGGGCTCGATGGAGACGCGGATGCCCGCGCCGCTTTTGCGCAGGCGCGCCGCCTCGCCCTCGCGCAGGCGGGTCGGCACAATGGCCCAGAGCGGGAAGCGCCCCGCCGCCCGCTCCGCGAGGCAGGCCTCGTAGCCCGTGACGCGATGGCCGATCACGAAGCAGACCTTTTCCGGGTCGAGCGTCTCCGTGAGCCTTTCGATCAGGCGCAGGAAGGAGGGCCGGGCGCGGGTCGTGTGGCGGTCGCTGTTGAAGCTGCCGCCCAGCACCACCACAGGCACGCGGCCGGCCGGGATCTCGCTGACGCGCTCCGCCAGCACCGCCGCGCTCTCCAGGCGCTTCTCGCCGCGGGTCAGTTCCTCCTCTTCCTCCCATTCCGCGGCCATGCGCGCGCGGTAAAAGGCCCCGACGTCCTCCCCGCCGGTGAGCGCCGGGAAGGCCGCGAGCTTCCGCCGGAACGACGCCTCGCTCCGCGCCAGCACTTCGTCCTCCGCGCGGCGCATGGCCAGCAGCTCGGCGTGGCTCAGCTCCAGCAGGCGCTCCAGGGAGAGCTGCTCGTCGATGGAGTCCGTGCCATAGATCGCGCCGCCGTCCGTGCCCTGCACGCAGGCGATGCCCCCGCGCAGGTACTGCTTCAGCGGGTGGTGCTCGAGGGCGGAGAGGTTGTTGAGCCGCACGTTGGAGGTGATCTGGAATTCCAGCACGGCCCCGCTCTCCCGCAGATCCTGAATCAGCTGCCGCCCCTTCTTCGAGGCGAGGTTCGCGGTATAGAGGCCGTGGCCGATGCGCACCGGCGGCATGGCCTGGCCGGGGGCCAGCGCCTCGCGCACGCAGCGCAGGCTGTTGGCGACGTTGTCCCGCAGGCTGTCGTTCTCGCCCGCGTGGATGCGCAGGGTGAAGCCGTCGTTCTCCCCCGCGACCTTCACCAGCGCGTGGATCACCGGACGAAGCTCGCGGATGTCGTTGATCTCCTCGCCCAGAATATCGCTCCCGGCCACATAGGGATCGCAGGCCACGGCGCGGACCGCGCGCAGGCTGTCCCGCAGGGTGCCCTGGGCCGCGATCTGGTCGCGGACGATGGTCAGCGGAATGCGGCGGATGCCCGCGAGGAAGCGGATGATGACGCCCGTCTCGCGCTCGACCGCCGGCAGCACGCGGTGCGCCTGGGCGAGCATGAGCGGCGCCTGGTCCGGCTTCACGAGGGTCGTGTCGGAGATTTCCATGTACCGCACGCCCTTTGCCGCGGCGCTTCGCCCGATCCACAGCAGCTTGTCCTCGAAGAGCGTGTTGGCCGCGAAGTCCGGGTTCTGCTGGTCGGCCGCCATCTGCTCCAGCGCGCGCACGATGTCCGCGTCCGGGATGCGTCCGAGGCGCTCCAGGGGGATCCGCTCGCCGTACGGCTGGCCCTTGGTGAAGACGTAGCGGTAGAGGTAGACCTTCTCCAGGTTGGTGAAGACGGCCTGCCCGTCCTTCAGGACGGTCAGCGAGGCCCGGATGCGCGGCAGGTTGTACGCCGCGTTCTCCGCGTTGTTCAGGATGAAGTCCGCGAAGTTGATGAAGGTGTTGTCATCAATTTTCCGGTCGAGGTACTTGCCGGTCAGCGGCGCGTCCGCCCAGCGCTTCGCCTCCTCCGCCCGTCTCGCCGCGAGGGCGGCCCGCTGGCTCTCCGTCACGCGCAGGCCCAGCTTCCTGATGTAATAGAGCGGATAGCGGATCTGGTGGCGGATGCCCAGCGCGATGAGGATATCCGGGTCGAGGTTCGCGTTCATGTGCGTGTGCAGGTCCGTTCGGAACTTCACGTCGCGGAGGATGTAGGTCTTCACGAGCGTCTTGCGGATATCCAGTCGGTAATCCTTGGTCTGGCTCATGAGCGTCTTCGCGATGGCCGGGATATAGGCCTTGCGCTCGATCGCGCCGTCCGGGTAGATGTTCGCGACCTTGGTGTCCCCCAGCCGGAAGACGTACACCTCGCGGTTGGAGTCGTCCACATAGCAGGGAATCTCCCCGCGGATGACCTTCAGGCCGCTCTCATCCATGCTGATGGGCAGGCGGCACAGCCGCGCCAGGTTCGTGATGAGGTTGCCCGTGGCGTGGTTCGGCGTGCGCAGGGTGTACGCCAGCGCGTCGCCCCCGCCGCTCAGCTCGACGATGATGTCCTTCTCCTTGTCCAGGTAAAAGCGTCCGAAGTCAGTCATGGGCTTCCGTCCTCCCGGTTCTGTCGCTGTCCCGCGGGATGTGAAGAACAGCTCCCCGGCTGAGGAGCTGTCCGTCGGAGGTCAGAACGCCTCCAGGCGCTTAAAATACGCCCGCGCGTCCTCCGCGTCGGCGGTGATCTGCGCCTTGAGGGCTTCCACAGAGTCGAAAGCCTTTTCGGGGCGGCGGAAGGCCATGAAGGTCAGCCGCGCGTTTTCGCCGTAGAGGTTCAGCCTCTCGTCGAGCACAAAGGCCTCGACCGTCACCGGGCCGTCCGGCAGGGTCGGATGGCGGCCCACGTTGACCACGGCGCGGAAGCTCTCGCCGTCCTCCAGGGTCAGATAGCAGTCGTAGACGCCGAAGGCCGGGAGGGCCTTCTTCGGGGAGACGTGCAGGTTGGCCGTCGGGAAGCCGAGGGTGCGGCCGAGGTGCTTGCCGCCCTCCACCCGGCCCGCCAGGGTCCAGGCGTGGCCCAGCATCCGGCTGACCGCGCCGATGTCGCCCGCCTCCAGCGCCTTGCGCACGCGCGTGGAGGAGACCGGCGCGCCGTCCATCATCACCGCGGGAATCACGCAGGTTTTGAAGCCGTGCGCCGCGCCGTAGGAGCAGAGCAGGCTGCCGTTGCCGCGGCCCTCGCGCCCAAAGGTGAAGTTGAACCCGCAGACCACGTACCGCGGCTCATAGACCTGCACAATCCGCTCGAGGAAGGCCTCGGGGGTCTGGTTCGCCAGGGCGCGGTTGAAGGTGTGCACACAGAGGTCGTCCACGCCGAAGGAAGCCATCAGCTGCGCGCGCTCGGTCAGCGTCGTCAGGCGCTTCGGGGCGCGGCCGGGCGCCAGCACCTCCATCGGGTGCGGCTCAAACGTGCAGACCACCAGCGGCAGGTCGTTGGCCCCGGCCAGGGCGGCGCCCTCCATCAGCAGGGCCTGATGACCCCGGTGCACGCCGTCGAACATGCCCAGCACCAGCACACACGGCCCCGCAAAGGCCGGATCGCGCAGTATTCTCATTCGTTTCGTCCCTCTTTTTCCTTGCGTTTTTCGTCCGCGTTTTCCCGCAGGAGCGCGTCGAGATCGCTGTGGTCCGCGAGGATCACCTGCCACTCCAGCTGCGCTTCCTTCCGGCGCGCGAGGCCCAAAAACAGACCGCCCGCGTAAACCCGCGTGAGCGCATCCGGTTCCCCTTCCTCCGCCCCAAAGAGCTCCGCCGGGAGCGTCACGCCGTTGAAGGCGGGCTTCCAGTACCTTTCCGGAACCTCCACGCGCGGCAGGTGCCGCAGCGGAAAGTCCATGGGCAGCAGATGCCCGGCGAGGGTTCCCTCCGCCGCGAAGGCGGCGGCCTCCTCCAGGGTCATGGCGCCGTCCAGGGAGAAAACTCCCGTCTGCGTCCGCAGCAGGAAGCGCATGTGCGCCGGACAGCCGCACAGCCGCCCCAGATCCTCGCAGAGCGCGCGGATATAGGTGCCGCGCCCGCAGGTCACGGTCAGCATCACGCCGTGGTTCGCCGTCTCGGGGCCGACCCCGATGCGCCCGGTGTGCACCGGGCGGGGCTCCGCCTCTACGGCTTTGCCCGCCCGCGCCAGCTCATAGAGCGCCCTACCGTCCCGCTTGACCGCGCTGTAGGCACTCGGCCGCTGCAGGATGTCGCCGGTCAGGCTCTGCGCCGCGGCCTTCACCGCGTCCAGGGTCGGATAGGCGTCGCCCGTGCGGGTCACGGCGCCCTGGGCATCCTGGGTGTCGGTCTCGCAGCCGAAGGCGCACTCGGCGACGTAGGTCTTTTCCTTCTCGGTGAGATAGTCAAACAGCCGCGCCGCCCTGCCCACCATCACGGGCAGCACGCCCGCCGCCTCCGGGTCGAGCGTCCCGGCGTGGCCGACGCGCTTCTCGCCGGTCAGCCGGCGGACGTTGCCGACCACCGCGGCGCTGGTCATGCCCGGCGGCTTCAGAAGATTCAGAAATCCGTTCATGCCATCCCCGCGCCCTGTCCGTTCTGCGTCTCCAGCGCTTCCGCCATGGCGGCGGAAACGCGCGCGACCGCCTCCTGCAGCCCGCAGGTCAGGGTGCAGCCGGAGGCCTGTGCGTGGCCGCCGCCCCCGAAGGCGCGGGCGATTCCGTCCACCCGGTACGGCGCGAGGGCGCGCAGACTGCACTTGATGCCGCCCGTCTCCTCCTCGCGCGCAAACAGGGCCATCACGGTGCCCTCGGTCTGCAGGCCGATGTTGACGATGTCGTCCGCGTGCTCGGCCGTGGCGCCGCTCGCCTCAAAATCCTCCAGCGTCAGCGTCATCACGCTCACGCGGTCTCCGCACAGATAGCGCAGGGAGGCCATCGCGCGCGCCGTCAGCAGCTGGCGGGGCTTCTCGCGCAGCACGAACAGGCGGCGGTTCCACTCCGTCAGCGCGAGGCCGGCGTCCATCAGGGCTGCCGCCGCGCGGAAGACCTCCGCCGAGGTGTTGCCATGGGAGAAATTGCCGGTGTCCGTCGCGATCGCGGTGTAGAGGCAGGCCGCCAGATCCCTGTCCAGCGCCACGCCGAGCAGGCCCAGCAGCTCGCGCGCCAGCAGACCCGCCGCGGCCGCGCCGCCGTCCACGCTGTTGACCTCGCAGAAGAGCGGGTTCGTGCCGTGGTGATCCACCTGGGCGGTCCACCCGCAGCGCGCGCGCAGGATGTCAAAAACCTCCGCGTCAGCGGTATGGCCCGCGCGCTTCGCCTCGGCGATATCCACCGCCAGCAGCAGGTCAAAGCGCTCGTCGCCGCCAAGGGATTCCACCGGGCGAACCTTGCCCGCGCCGGGCAGATCCATCAGGTTGTCCGGCACCTTGTGCACGCAGAAATGCTCCACGCGCTTGCCGAGCCTCTCCAGGCCGAGGCGCAGGGCCAGCGCGGAGCCGATCGTGTCCCCGTCGGGGAATTCATGGGAGACCAGGCAGATGCTCCCCGCCGCGCGGAGGGCCTCCGCGACGGCTTCCAGATTGCGTCCGCTCGTCATGCCTCCGTGTCCCCGCTCTCGTCCTCAGTCCAGTCGCCCATGTCGACATCCTTGAGCACCTTGGCGATGTGCACGCCGTAGGCGATGTTGTTGTCCTCCACGAAGATCAGCTCCGGCGCGGTGCGGATGATCATCTCCTTGCCGAGGGCGCGGCGGATGTAGCCCGCGGCGCTCTTGCAGGCGGCGAGGAAGGGCGCGCGCTTGTCGTCCTCCAGCACGGAGACGTAGATCTTGGCGTAGCGCAGGTCGCGCGTGACCTCCGCCCGGGTGACGGAGAAGGTGCCGTCGATGCGCGGGTCGTGCAGCTCGTCGCGGATGATGCGGTCCACTTCGCGGCGAACCTCCTCGGAAATGCGGTCTATACGCTGGTAATTGTTTGGCATGGTAAACCATCTCCTTGATGTATTACTTGTCTTGATTAATTCTTACTGTAATATTCCTGATATTATCTTATAGAGAATTATCATTATTATCACAAAAGCTATTGGTAATGCACATCCTGTCCCTTCTGTATTTGATGCAGATGAGTACTTAGAGTTATATTTAGCTCGTTCGCGTTCATATTTTCCATATAAGCCGTCTGATGCAGCATTGTACGCTTTCCTTCTTCTCCCTGTTCTAGTTGTTGGAATCCCTGTTTCTTTAGCTATCGCATATTTTGTTTTTGTTACCGGGCTTTGGTGTTTAGGCAATACACTTTTTCTCATTTCTTTAGTATCACTTTCTTGTAATTATGGCGCACTAAGCCAATCCAGACTTTGTGGATAAGAATACCTGATATGGTTTTTTTCACAGTACTTGATGATAAAGCTATCGCGATTTCCGACGATTGTTAGGTTTGGACAATATAGGAATGAATCTTCACCAACACTTACTACGCTATCAGGTACTTCGATCTCATAAAGGTTTTCACACTCACTAAATGCATTGTTTCCAATACTTACTAAGCTTTCCGGAAGACGCACATCTTCAAGACTTTCACACTTGGAAAACACATTATGGCTTAGTGCATTAACTTTACTCGGTATTGCTATCTGCCTTAAGCTTTTACAGCGCGCAAATGCATCGTTGCCAATAAAACTAACAGTTTCTGGGATTAATACTTTATCTAAAAAAATACATCCGCAAAATGCAAAATCATCGATAATCTCAAGACCATTGGGTAATTCTATGTTCTCCAGTTCACTACACTCCAAAAACGTTCCTTCGTTAATTATTGATACACCTCGAGGAATAGTAACAGTTGCCAGGCTTTCGCAGTACTCAAAGGCCCACTTACCAATATATTGAACATCTTCTGGTAAAACAATTTCTCTCAGTGATTTGCAAGAACAAAAGGCATGATCGTCTATAATTTGCGTCCCCTTTAAAACTTCATATCTCCACTTTAGCGCGAAGCAAGAACAAGATACAAGACGCGAATCATGTAGACTATACAATACATCATCTTTTAATAGGAAATTCGGATTATCGCTATCTACTTTAAGATCATATAACCATGAACAAAGAGTGAAAGGATTTTTCCCGATATATGCTACACCAGAAGGGATATTGATACTCTCCAAGCGTGTACATCTGAAAAATGCATAATCATCAATACGTACTATACTATCTGGAAGGGAGATTTCTGACAAGCCAGAACAATTACTAAAAGCATAGGCGCCAATCACTTTTATACCATTAGGTATACTGTAATCATTATTCTCTTTATTTGCAGGATAACAGATTAATTGTTTATCATTTTTGCAGAATAAAACGTCTTCTATAACAGCTAAGGTTTTATGTTCGGGTGATACGTAGATATTTTTTAAATACGCGCATCCATAAAACGGGTTTTCACCTATACTAAGAACGCAATTGGGGATTTCGACTGATTTAATATGAAGATGATCTTCTCCGAAAGCTTTATCACCAATACGTTCTACAGTCACGCCTTCTATCTCCGAGGGTATTATAATATTACTCTTCCCGCCTGTGTAATTTACAATTTCCGCCGTCCCGTCCTCCAGCACGACATACTGCCAATCCCCGCTGGTGATGACCTCTCTCTGCGGTTCCTCCGCAATGGCGGTTACCGCAAGCATCAGCACCGCCAGAATCAACAGGCATACCATCCATTTGCGCATGGTTTTATCCTCCCATCCTTCATGCAAAAACCACACTGAGCAGCAGCATTCGTCGCACATCCAACGTCCAGCCGTTCATGCATAAGAATTGAAACCAGCCGGGCCGGGCAAGCTGCTCGCTCACCGGGCCCGGCTGTCAAGGCTCTGCTACCGGCGGAAGATCAGCGTTCGATCTCCTCCATGATGTAGCACTCCACGATGTCGCCTTCCTTGATGTCGTTGTGACCCTCCAGGCTCATGCCGCACTCGTAGCCGGCGGCCATCTCCTTCACGTCGTCCTTCAGGTGACGCAGGCTGGAGAGCTTGCCCTCGAAGACCACCACGTTGTCGCGCAGCAGGCGCACCTGCGCGTTGCGCTGCACCTTGCCGTCCTGCACATAGCAGCCGGCGATGATGCCCGCGCCGGTGA
>CAMNLM010000086.1 GCA_946543085.1 uncultured Clostridia bacterium
CTGGACGGACGTGTCCGGCTTCCTGATGGCCGATCCGCGCATTGTTCGCAACCCCCGCGAGATCAGCGCCATCACCTACGCCGAGCTGCGCGAGCTGAGCTACATGGGCGCGAGCGTCCTGCATGAGGACGCCATGTTTCCCGTGCACAAGGTCGGCATTCCGACCATCATCCGCAACACGAACAATCCCGATCACCCCGGCACCCTCATCAGCCTGCACCTGCCGGTCGAGCCGACCCTGCCGACCATCACAGGCATCGCGGGCCGCAAGGGCTTCAGCGTGGTGGCGGTGGAAAAGGCCATGATGAACGCGGAGCTGGGCTTCGGCCGCCGCGTGCTGCAGGTGTTTGAGGAGGCGGGCATTTCCTTCGAGCATATGCCCTCCGGCATCGACTCGATCTCCGTGGTCGTCTCCGGCGAGGCCCTCGCCCCGCACCGCGAGGAGATCGTGCGCCGCATCGCCGAGCTGACCCAGCCCGATACCCTCACCATCCACGACAACATGTCGATCATCGCGACCGTCGGCCGCGCCATGGTCAACAACTGCGGCACAGCCGCCCGTCTGCTCTCGGCCATGAGCCGCGCGGGTGTCAACGTGCGCATGATCGACCAGGGCTCCAGCGAGCTGTCCATCATCGTCGGCGTGGACGACGCGGACTTTGAGAAGACGATCCAGGCCGTTTACGGCGAGTTTGTGGGATGACTTGCCCAAGGCCGGCGGATGTGGTAAAATAACAGGACACCCCGAGGAAAGGAGAGGCAGGCCATGCAGAGCGGCGACCCCAATCAGCCCTATACGCAGTCGCAGAACCCTTATGCCTCCCCCTATCCCCAGGGGACGCAGGCACAGAATCCCTATACGCAGGCCGGTCCGGCCTTCACCCAGGGCGCGCCGAATCCCTACACCCAGGGCGGCACGGCGTATCCGCCGAACCCCTACGCCCAGCAGACCGGTCCCTACACCCAGACGAATCCCTACGCGCAGCAGCCCTACGGCCCGCAGCAGGGCACAGGCCCCTTCGGCGCCGATCCCTATGGCTATGCCCAGGGGCAGACGGCCATGCAGCAGACAGCGCAGGACGCCGGCAGCGGCGCTTCGGGCCGCGGGCCGCGCCGCGGAAGCGGCCGAGGCAAGTGGGTGCGCGCGCTCCAGGTGGCTGTGGTGGCGGCGGTCATGGCGCTGACGGGCATCTACCTGGTCAACACCTTCTCCACCGGCGGCCAGACCTACGCGACCATCCGCGCGGGCACGCTCGGCGCGCATTACAGCGGGGACGTGCTCATCGTCCGCAATGAGGTCCCCTTCGACGCGGAGGGCGTGACCAGTGTCGAGTACGTGGCGGACGAGGGAAGAACGATTTCCCGCAACATGGTGATCTGCAACGTCTTCTCCGCTGGCTATTCGACGCGCGAGATGGCGACGCTGCAGGAATTCCGCGACCAGATCCGCGACTACCAGAAGCAGCTGCTCGAGTCGGAGACGACCTATGACGCCCGCATGGCGCGCGCTGAGGCCGACGTGCTGGGCCGCTCCAAGGACGTGCGCGACATCATCGCGGGCACGCGCGGCAGCCTCACCAACCAGGAGAAGCTGCTGGACGCCGCCATCGAGGCCCGCCAGCAGTACCTGCGCCAGAAGTATTCCTCCGACCAGCGCCTCACCCGCCTCTACGACGACGAGCAGGCGCAGATGCAGCGCATCGACTCCTGGACCAAGCAGTACGTCGCGTCGACGGACACCATCGTGTCCTTCTATACGGACGGCTTCGAGTACGGGCTGAATACCTCCAACTATGACCAGTTCACCCCGGCGGAGGTCCGCCGCATGGTGAACGGTGAGAAGCCCCCGGCCTCCACCCAGCAGAAGGGCAAGAGCACCATCTACCGCACGGTGACGGACGGCAGCTGGGTCGCGCTGATGCTGGTGGAATCCGGCGACTGGAATCCCGTGGAGGGCCAGAGCTACCAGCTGCAGCTGGAGCGCTTTGAGAACACGCAGGTCACCGCAACCGTGCAGTCCTTCACGCGCTCGGGCGGCGAGCTGCTCGTGCGCCTGACGATCAACGGCTCGGTCACCCCGGTGCTCTATATGCGCACCTGCAAGGCGGATCTCGGCGACTATGTCTCCACGCTGATGGTGCCGCTCCGCGCGGTCTATCACTACCAGGAGATGGACGGCGTGGTCGTGGTCGACGGCAGCAACCAGTCCTTCATTCCCGTCACGGTCGTCAACAAGGACAGCCAGTACGCCTATGTGATGGCGATCAGCCAGGGCCTTCTGTACGAGGGCCAGACGGTGCGGGTGTTCTGAGCCTGACCGGCGCGGAATGCCCGGACGCTTGAAGGGACTACGCTTCGAGGTAACAGGATGACTTCACAAGCATTGCAGGAGAACCTGCAGAGAGTTCGCGGCACGCTGGCCTCCAGCGCGGCTGCCGGCGGCTGGCCCGTGCCCAGGCTCATCGCCGTCACCAAGACCCATCCGGCGGAGGACATCCTCCCGCTGGATGGGCTCGGCGTGAAGGATATCGGCGAAAACCGCGTGCAGGAGCTGCGCGAAAAGCTGCCCGCGCTGGACAAAAAATTCCGCGTGCACCTGATCGGAAGGTTGCAAACCAACAAAGTGAAGTATATAATAGACGATGTATGCCTGATTCAGTCGGTGGACCGCGTCGAGCTGGCGCGGGAGATCAACCGGCTGGCCGCGGCGCATGAGAGGCGCGTGCCGGTGCTTGTGCAGGTGAGCCCGGCGGGGGAGCCGCAGAAGGGCGGCGTCGCGCCGGAGGAGGTGCGCGGGCTTCTGCGCGAGATCGCGCCGATGGAAGGCCTGCGGGTCTCCGGTCTCATGGCGGTGATGCCGATGAGCGATGACGAGGCATACCTCGAAGGTCTCTTCCGCTCCATGCGCGGTCTCTTCGACGCGCTGCGCGGGGAGGCCATGGACGGCGTGGCCATGGAGGAGCTCTCCATGGGCATGTCGGGCGATTACGCGATTGCGGCCCGCTGCGGCGCGACCATGGTGCGCGTGGGTTCGGCCATTTTCGGGCCGAGACAGTGAACGCGGGCGATCCGGAAGCTGAGCGCGGAAGGAAACCCCGCGCAGCCGGCGGCGCTGACGGCCGGCTTTGATTCGGAGGATGATTATGGCATTCAGGGACGTGGTGGATTCGGTGCTGCAGAGGCTGCATCAGGGGCCCTTCGGCGCGAGGGAGGACGACTTTGAGTCCAACCTCCCCAACGGCGGGCGCACCGGCTATATCCCACCGGTGAACGACGGCAAGCGCCGCAGCCAGCAGACCGGCGTGAACCAGCGCTTCACCGGGGAGCAGCAGGTCTGGCAGCCGCCCATGCCGAACAGCGGCTGGCAGCAGCCGGCGGCCGGCTGGACGCAGCAGCCGAACTGGAACGCCCAGCCGGGCTGGAACGCTCCGCAGGGCTTTACCCAGCAGACCGGCTACCAGAACCAGTGGCAGCAGCCGGCCCAGCAGGCGCCCTATGAGAGCAAGTTCCAGCGCCCGGCGCAGCAGACCGCCTGGCAGACGCCGCAGGCAACCGGCTGGCAGACCCCGCAGGCGACGGGCTGGCAGACCCCGCAGGCGACGGGCTGGCAGGCTCCGCAGGCGACAGGCTGGCAGGCTGCGTGGCAGCCCCAGCAGACGGGCTTCGCCCCGAATCCCCAAGGGCAGCAGGAGACGCAGGCACAGCGGAATATGCCGGGCGGCAAGCACGCGGCGGGCGCGAACACGCCGAACAACGCGGGCGCGCAGACAGGCTTTGCGCAGCAGCCCCAGCAGACCGGCTTTGCGCAGCAGCCCCAGCAGACCGGCTTCGGCCAGCGCCAGGACGCGCGGAACGCCCGCCCCAGCGGCATGCCGGACAACATCACCTACATGCCCGGCAGCTATGTCGGGGACGACGGCATGGCCTACCGCCATGTGGAGCGCCTCGCGCAGCCGCTCTCCGCGGCGACCTGCTACCGGCTGATCGAGTTCATGCGGAATGAGGAGACTGTGATCGTCAACACCGAGCTGATCCACGACGAGCGCGAAAACCAGCGCTGTCTCGACCTGCTCTTCGGCGCGGCGTTCACGATGAACTGCACCTTCACGCGCATCTCCGCGAAGAGCATCTACCTGATTGCGCCGAGATCCGTGACGGTGATGCCCTACGAATCCCTGCGCCAGATGAACGAGAAGGACGCGGCGATGCGCTGGCCCGGCGCGCAGCGCGCCCAGGCAGGGGAGGAGCCCCGGAATCAGCAGGAGGACTACGGCAACCGGCCGCTCCGCGCGGCCCGCTATGCCAACGCCTGACGCTGAGACCGCAGGGGCGGAAACGGACACAATGGGAAGGAGGAACCTGCGTGCTGATCGCCAGAATCATTCGGGTGGCCTTTGGCGTCTTCAAGCTGATGCTGCTGGCCTATGTGGTCATTTCCTGGCTGCGCATCCCGGAGAACAAGTGGACGACGATGCTCAGGCGGATCATGGAACCGATCATGACCCCTGTGCGCAACTTCCTCCGCGCCAAGCTGCCGAGCCAGCTGCAGGTGCTCGACTTCAGCCCGGTGGTTGTCTATCTCCTGGCTGAGGTCGTGCGCAGCATCCTGATCTCCTTCTTCTACTGATATGCGGATCACGGACGAGGAGGAGCGCGCGCGGCTCCTGCTCCGCCAGGGCGCAGCCCAAGCCGCGAGAGGACGCACCGCGCCGGGACGCTTCCTGCCGGCGGAATGGCAGGGGCTGGCCGTTCACGAGGCGCGGGAAGCGGGCGTGGAGGTCGCCTTTGACGGCGGGCATCCGGACGCAGAGCGCGTGCAGGTCTGTTTCTGTCCGCCGGGTGAGACGCCCAGGTTCACGGCCCGTTGGCTGGAGATCCGCTGGAACGCGCGCTTTGCCTCCCCGGATCACCGCGATCTGCTCGGCTCGCTGATGGGCCTCGGTATGGACCGCGCCTACATGGGCGATCTCGTCAGCGGCGAGGGCAGGGCCTGGCTCTACGCCCTCGACCAGGCGGCGGAACGCCTGCCGACGGAATGGACGCAGGCGGGACATGCGTCCATCGCGGTCACCGTCCTGGACAGCCCGCCCGAACTCCCCATAACGCACGGTGCCCCTGTGCGCGTCACGGTGCCTTCGCTGCGCCTGGACGCGGTGCTGGCCGCTGTGCTGAAGCTCTCCCGGGCGGCCGCCGCCGAGCGCATCCGCAGCGGCGAGGTCTCCGTGGATCACCGGCAGGAGCTTCGCCCCGATCATCCGGTGGGCGAGGGGACGCTGCTCTCCCTGCGCGGAACCGGCCGCGTGAAGATCCGTGAAATCGGCGAGGCGACGCGCAAGGATCGCCTGCCCGTCACGGCGGAACTGTTTATCTCGAGCCGCTCCCGTTCTTAGCGGCTCCTGCCCATACACAACGAACGACAACGCGAGCATGTCTGCACGAAAGGAGCGATACCCATGCCTGAGAACAAAGCGATCACGATTGACGCCATCACCGCCAAGGAATTCACCATCGGCGCGCGCGGCTATGACCAGATGGAAGTGGACACCTTCCTGGATGAAATCTGCGACGAGATGGAGCGCCGCGAAGCCGTGGAGCGCGACCTGCGCCAGCAGCTGAAGGAAGCCCAGAACGCCGCGACCCGCGCGGCGCAGACGCCCGCGAAGCCCGCGGCACAGCCTGCGCCCGCCGCCGCGAACGCAGCTTCCTCCTTCCAGGAGATCCTGGAGATGGCCCAGAAGGTCAAGGACGAGACCATCGCCGAGGCCCAGAAGAAGGCCGATGAGATGCTGGCCAACGCCGAGGACGAGGTCAAGCTCAAGCTGGGCGACCTGGCCAAGGAGCGCGACACCCTGACCCAGCAGGTGGACGGTCTGAAGGCCACCCTGACCGACTACCGCAGCCGCTTTGCCGCCCTGCTCAAGGAGCAGCAGGAGGCCATGGACAAGCTGAGCGACCTGTAAGCAATCAACAGAGGCGGAGAGGCATCTTTCCGCCCTTTTTTCGTATGCGCAGAGAAACGCCGCAGGCTGCCCGCAGGAGCGCCTTTACAGGGGTTCTCCCGGCCCGAATCAGCAAAGGAACAGCCGCCCGCATGCGGCGCAGCTTGGCTTTATAAGGAGGTGACCTCCGTGGAAGAACTCCGCATCTCCGTCCGCGCCCTCGTGGAATTCACCCTCCACGGAGCCGACATCACCCCCGGCGGAACCCTCCGCGACATGCAGGAGGGCATGCTCGGCCACAAGGCCCGCCAGGCCCTCCTCGGCGACGGCTGGCAGGCGGAGACGCCGCTGGAGCTGCTCGTCCCCATTGAGGAGGAGGAAGCCGTCCTCCGCGTGTCCGGCCGCATGGACGCCTATCGGGACGGCCTCATTCCCTGCGTGGAGGAAATCAAGCTCTGGCAGGGCGAGGATCCCCCGGAAGAACCCGACCCGGCGCACCGCGCCCAGGCCGTCTGCTATGGCCACATGCTGTGCGCGCGCGACAGCCTGGACGAGGTGGACGTCCGCGTCGTCTACGTCACGCGGACGGGCAGGGAGCGCGGAACCTTCGCCTGGCGCATGACGGCGGACGCGTGCCGCGGGGTGTTCACGGAACTCTTCCTGGCCTATACCCGGCGGCTGAAGCGGATCCGAGCGCATCGCCGGGCGCGGAACGCCTCCCTGAGGGATCTCGTTTTTCCCTTTGCGCAGTACCGCGCCGGCCAGCGGGAGATGGCGGTACAGGTCTATACGGCCATCCGCACGGGCAGACGGCTGTTTGCCTCCATGCCGACGGGCACGGGCAAGACGGCGGCTGTGCTCTTTCCCGCGCTCAAGGCCCTGGGCCAGGAGCTCACCGGCCAGCTCTACTGCCTCACCGCGCGGACAACCCAGCGCGCCTCCGCCCTGGAAACCCTGCGCCTGATCCGCAGGCAGAAGACCTGCCTGTGGACGCTGACGCTGGACGCGAAGGAAAAGCAGTGTCCCATGGAGCGCATGGCCTGCAGCCCGGAGCACTGTCCGCGGGCGAAGGGGCACTTCCTGCGCGACGCGGAAGCCATCGAGGCCATGCTGCAGGCGGAAGACTGGTCGCCGGAGGCGATCCGGCAGATGGCGGACCGCTTCACGCTCTGCCCGTTTGAATTCAGCCTCTCGCTGGCTGAGCTTGCGGACGTGACGGTCTGTGATTACAACTACGCCCTCCATCCGGCGGTGCACATCCGGTGCATCTTCGATCAGCCGAAGGATGTGACGCTGCTGATCGACGAGGCGCACAACCTGCCCGACCGCCTGCGGGATATGCTCTCGGGCCGTGTGGACGGCGGCGCGATCCGCCGGCTGCGCACGGCGGCGGGCAAGCGGCTGGGACGGCGGCACGCACTGTACCTGGCGATGACGCGCCTTCTGCGCGAGCTGGACGACCTGCCCGTGGCGGTGGGAGTTGGGGAAAGCCTTCTGACGGAGACGCCGAAAGCCCTTTTGAGGGCCTGCGCGGATGTCGCGGACGGTTTTCTGGCCGCGCGCCGGGACGCGCCGGGCTGGCAGGGCGAGGAACGCCTGAGCGATGTTCTCGGCGACCTGCTGGCCTTCACGCGGGCGTCGGAGCGCACAGAAGCGCCCTGCGTGTATCTCTGCGAGGGGCGGCGCACGCGCACGGTCACGGCCTTCGTGGGGGATGTGTCCGGCTACTTCGCCGCGGCGACCGCACGCATCCAGGGCACCGTGTGCTATTCCGCGACCCTGCACCCGCTGGCGGATATGAAACGCCTGCTCGGCGGCGGGGAAGAGGACGCCTGCTTTGCCATGCCGTCGCCGTTTCCCCCGGAGAATCTGCTGATCCACCGCTGCGACATCGACACGCGCTTCCGCAGCCGTGAAGCGAGCAGCCACGCGGTCGCCGAGGCCATCGAGGCCATGGTGCGCGCGCGGGAGGGGAGGTACATGGCCTTCTTCCCGAGCTTTGCCTACATGGAGCTGGTGGCTGAGCAGCTGACCGTTCCCTGCCGGAAGCAGGGGCGGAGCATGACGGACGCGGAGCGGGAGGCTTTTCTCGCACCTTACCGCGAGGCGAGGGAGAGCTGCCTTTCTCTGTGTGTGCTGGGCGGCCTCTTTGCCGAGAGCATCGACCTGCCGGGACGCTCGCTGGACGGCGTGGCTGTGGTGGGCGTCGGCCTGCCGCAGGTCAACCTCAGCCGGGAGACGCTGCGCGCCCTGCTCGAGGACGCGCTCGGCGATGGCTTCCTCTATGCCTACCAGATTCCCGGCATGCAGAAGGTCGCCCAGGCCGTGGGCCGCGTGATCCGCACGGAGAGCGACCGGGGCGTCGCGCTGCTGATCGATACGCGCTATGCCCAGGGCAGCTACCGCCGCCTCTGCCCCGATGACTGGCAGTGGTCGTCTGGAAACCTGACCGAACAGCTATGCCGTTTCTGGTCAAACGGCGGCACAGAAGGCACATAAGCCTTTTCGCGTCCCCGATGAACGGAACGACTGGTCGAACAGGAAAATGATGGAACATATGGCCTTGTTTTGGACAAATTCGTCAAAAAAATGTTCTAAAATTGTCATTTTCATATATTGACATCCTTTCAAACACCCTTTATACTTTGTATTAACGGTAAACTGTCTGTCTTGTCTGAGGATCCTTGAAAGGAGGGGAGTTTTTGGAATCCTATCTCTTCGCGGAATTGGAAGCGGCGCCTGACTCCCTGATTGTCGAAGGCTGGCATAAGCCGGGCAGCCTCACGCTGTCCAGCGGAGCCTGGATGCACGCTGCCGGCAGCGCGGTGCTCGAGGCCGGTGTACATACCCTCCGCGCCCACGACCAGTACGTCTGGTTCGCGGTCGAGGAGGGAGAAGTCAAACTGCATTGGCAGAAGCAGGAACTGAGGCTCGGAGCGGAGGACACCTGTTTTTTGCCTGCCGGCAATGTGGAAATGTCCATTGAATCCCCCGAAAACTTCCGCTGCCTGTGGATTGCCCTCGAGGGGCCGCTCGCCCCGATGGTCGTGCGCAAGATGGGCGCGCTGCTGCACATCCCGCTGCGTCAGGCCGCCCTGCCGAGCCAGATGTACCTCGCCCGCCAGATCGTGCAGGTGATGGTGCGCCATTCGAGCACCAGCAACGCGACCTATCAGCTGCAGCACCTGATGTACGGCATGCTGGCCAGCCACTGGGGACAGCCTGTGGCCATGGACGCGATGCTCTCCCACGAGATTGCCAAGGTGGTGGACACCCTCCGCGCCAGCCAGTACAAGGAGAACTACTCCCTGGCCGAGATGGCGGCCATCTCCCGCATGCCGATGGAGACCTTCCGCAAACGGTTCGTGAGCGAGGTCGGCATGCCGCCGCTCAGCTATGTGCTCCACTGCAAGATGGAGCGCGCAAAGGAACTGCTGCGCGAGCAGAACTGCACGGTGCGGCAGGCGGGCATCGAGGTGGGCATGCAGGATCCCTACCATTTCTCCAAGCAATTCAAGAATATTGTCGGTATCAGCCCCTCCGCGTTCATGAAGTATGCGGCCAATCCGGACGCCACCATCCGCAAGGAGAGGAAGAAATGACCGAAAGGCCGGTTCATCCCGAAGGAAGACCGGCCTTTGCTGTCTCTGGGGTGCCCCCCCCCCCGGCCCCTCCCCGCCCGCGGGGAGGGGAGAGATTGTAGTGGGAAGCCGGGGACGCTTTCCCACGGAAAGCGTCCCCGGACCCCTTGAAAGGCTTGCGCCGGCGCGCAGCGGTCAGGCGCAGAAGTTTTTTCTTGCCCCTGCGGGCAGGAGAAAAGCGGGAATCCCCGCCTGAAGAACGGGGTGCGAAGGTTTGCAAAGGGCGATCGCAAAGCCCTTTGCCCGCGCCCGCAGGCGCGG
>CAMNLM010000087.1 GCA_946543085.1 uncultured Clostridia bacterium
CCGGACACATCCAGCACGTGCAGCAGCAGGCGCGTGCGCTCGACGTGGCGCAGGAAGTCGTGGCCGAGTCCCGCGCCGTCCGCCGCGCCCTCCACCAGGCCGGGGATGTCCGCCAGCACGATGTCCTGGCCCCTGCGGCGCAGGATGCCCAGGTTCGGCGTGAGGGTCGTGAAGTGGTAGTTGCCGATCTTCGGCTTCGCGCTGGTGACCACGGAGAGGATCGTGCTCTTGCCGACGTTGGGATAGCCGACGAGGCCCGCGTCCGCGATGGTCTTCAGCTCCAGCTGGAAGGTGTGGATCTCGGTCTTGATGCCCGGCTTGGCGAAGTTCGGGGCCTGGCGCGTGGGCGTGGCGAAGTGCGCGTTGCCCCAGCCGCCGCGGCCGCCGTGGAGCAGCACGCGGGTCTCGCCCGGCTGGTCCATGTCCGCCACCACCAGGCCGGTATCGGCGTTGCGCAGCACCGTGCCCGCCGGAACCTTGATCAGCAGGTCCTCGCCGGTCTTTCCGGTCCTGCGCTGGGCCTCGCCGTCCGCGCCGTTTTCGGCGGTGTATTTGCTCTTGAAGCGGAAATCCAGCAGGGTGTGCATGTTCGGATCGGCGTAGAGCAGGACGTCGCCGCCCTTGCCCCCGTCGCCGCCGTCCGGGCCTCCGGCGAGCACGAACTTCTCCCGGTGAAAGGAGACCTTGCCGTTGCCGCCGTTGCCGGCCTTGCAGGTGATTTTCGCGCGATCAACAAAATTGCTCATAGTTCCTCCACGGCAAGGGCCGTATCCCGCCCTGCCCAAACCCCTCCCCGCGGGCGGAGAAGGGCGATTATTTACACGATACCCATGCTTTCGATGCGCGCTGCCGCGGCGGGCTTATGCCGCGGATTTCGCCCGGGCCTCGAGCTCCGCCAGCTTGCGGTAGCCGAGGGTGCGGTAGCAGATCATGTGTGCCGCGAAGGTCAGCGCCCAGGAGATGGGATAGGAGACATACAGCACCTCCAGCGTGTGGTACTGCGGCATGGCGAAGATCGTGAGGATCCACACGATGCGGAAGAGGCACGCGCCGCTCAGCGAGACGATCATCGGCATGATGGAATACCCGATGCCGCGCAGCTGGCCGACCATCGTGTCCATGATGCCGCAGATGAAGTACGTCGGCAGGATGATGCGCATCCGCCTGAGGCCGAAGGCGATGACCTCGGGATCGCTGTTGTAGATGGAGAGCAGCGGCTCGCCGAAGGCCAGGAAGAGCAGACCCATCGAGATGCCGATGGCGCTCACGACGCCCAGCGCAACCCACATCAGCCGCTTCACACGGTCATACTTGCCCGCGCCAAGGTTCTGGCTCGCGAAGGTCAGGTCGGCCTGGTAGATGCTGTTCATCGAGGTATAGACAAAGCCCTCGAGGTTCGACGCGGCGGCGTTGCCCGCCATGGCGATCGACTGGAAGGAGTTGACCGAGGACTGAATCAGCACGTTGGAGATGGAGAAGAGGCTGCCCTGCAGACCCGCCGGAAGGCCCACGCGCACGATTATCTTCAGCGATTCCCTGTGGATGCGCAGGGCGCGCAGATCGAGGTGGATCACGCTGTCCGTGTGCAGGAGGCAGCGGATGACCAGGAACATGGAGACCACCTGGCTCGCCACCGTCGCGATGGCGACGCCCGCCACATCCAGATGGAAGACGATGACCAGCAGGAGATTCAGCGCGACGTTCACCATGCCGGAGATGGAGAGGTAGATCAGCGGGCGCTTCGTGTCGCCGACCGCGCGGAGAATCGCGCCGCCGAAGTTGTACAGCATGTTGGCGGGCATGCCCAGGAAGAAGATGCGCACGTAAAGGGTAGCAAGGTCGATCACGTCCTCCGGGCTGCCCATCCACTCCAGCATCGGCCGCGCCAGCGTGAAGCCGACCACGGCGCTAGCGAAGCCGGCGACCAGCGCGACCGTGATGGAGGTGTGCACCCCCTCCTGCACGCGCTTCACGTCGCCCGCGCCGTAGAAGTGCGCCACCAGGACGCTCGCGCCGACCGACAGGCCCATGAACACATTGACCAGCAGGTTGATCAGCGAGCTGGTGGAGCCCACCGCCGCCAGGGCCTGCGCGCCCGCGAAGTTGCCCACCACCACGATATCCGCCGCGTTGTAGAGCAGCTGGAGGATGCCGGTGAGCATCAGCGGGCCGGCAAAGGTGAGGATCTTGGGGAGAAGCGGCCCGGTGGTCATATCCATTTCATAGCGCCGGGATACATGACGATGCTGCATAAACGCCTCGCAATCAGAATCGGGAATCACCGAAAGCCGCCGCGGGGAGAATTCCCCGGCGCCCTTCGGATAGCAATCAGTACATCCGGCTGGTGAGCACCACCCGCGTCACGTCGGGTGGATTCAGGAAGCGGAAGCTCTCCCACCAGGGATAGAAGTCCGCGGGGCCGAGCCCCGAGGAAATGTGCTGCGGGATGCCGTAGACGTAGCTCCAGCCATTGATGCGCTCCTCCTCCGGCCACCAGCCAAAGTCCGGCACATACACCGCGCCTCTGCCTGGGATGCGCCACTGCCCTCCGCAGTAGTGGCCCGCGAGGATCAGCGACGCCTGCCGCAGGGAAACCACGTCCGACCGGCTGCTCCACGGAATGACCTCGGTCATGAAATCCTCCGTGAGCGGGGTGTGGCTCACCACCACCTGCACGTCGCCGGGCTGAATCTGCTTCAGCTTTTCCCTCGCGCTCCCGGCGCGGCGCACCTGATATTCCGCCACGCGCCTTCTGGCCGCCTGGTCGGGCGTCAGGGCGAGGTAGCCGTTCAGCTCGTCCAGCTGGGCCCTGTAGACGGCTTCGAGCTGGTTCAGATCCAGGCTGTAAAGGTCCTCCGGGATCAGCCAGAGGCGGCTCCGATCGTTTTTCCCGCGGGTGATGAGGTAGGGCTCGTCGAGCAGCACCGCTCCCGCCTGCGTCACGGCCTCGGCCCACGCCGCGTAAGGGCCGGCGTTGCCCTGGTCGGCGTCGGCCAGGTAGGGCGGGTCCTCGTCCCCGGGCAGGATCAGCACGGGCGCGCCCCGTGGCATCACGGCGATCGCGTCCAGCAGCGGCTGCACGTCGCCCTTCACGCCCACCATGTCGCCCGTCATCACCACGCAGGAATAGGCCTGTTCGCCGATGGCCCGCTGCAGCCGGCTCATGCCGTCGCCCATCTCCGCCCCGTGCAGGTCGCTCAGGTGCAGGATGGAGAAGCTCTCCAGGTCGCTCGGCAGGTCGGCGACGGTCACGCGGCGGGTGTCCAGCCGGACATTGTTCCGCAGCAGGTAGTTGAAAGCCAGGATCATGCCCAGCGCGATCAGGAGAAAAGCGGCCGCCGTGAGCAGAACCCGGCGGACGGGGTGCGTCTTCTTCCGCACAAAGATATAGGGGTTCCTCCTCCGGGCCATGGCATTCATCCTTCCGCGCAAGCGCATTGCCTATTATAAAAGGGAGCGTGCAAAATAGCAAGCGGTTTTGAAGGAAATTACCCCTGTTTCTACATTTATATGAGCGCGGGGGACTCCCGCTCCGCCGCGCCCGCCCGGACTGCCCGCCCGCGTCCCCGGGCCCACACGGCCTCTCTCAGAATTTACACAGATTGCATTTCTGTGACACCAGGCTCCATTTTCCTTCCGTATTCGCAGCCGGGCCGGGAATTTCGTTATTGTTCCGTCACCTTTTCGGAACAGATTCTTGCCTTTCCGGCCTCTCTCCCTGGCCCGAATCTGATGAAAAACAAAGCAAAATCCGCCTATTTCACGCGCGGCCCGATGCTCTTTTTTTCCAGTTCCCGCGCCCGGATTTTTCATCATGCGCACGCTGGGGCAATTGTGAAGAAGTCTTAAACTTTCATGATAGTGACCAGAATTTTCATTTTTGACATTGACAACCGCTTAAATCCGTGGTAGGATTGCTGTGTTCCTAAAGGCAGACAATCCAGCTATCGTTACCCATCTTTTTATATGATTACAAGACCCGATGGTCTTGCAATAAATTTAAAAAGGAGGAACCCTCTATGAAAAAGCTCCTTGCGTTGGTGCTTGCTCTGTCCCTGGCTCTGAGCCTCGTGGCGGTTGCCGGCGCTGAAGCCCCCACCGACCTGCCCCGCAACGAAACCATGTATTTCGGCGGCCAGCAGTGGGGCCCCGCTGTGGGCTACAACCCCCTGTCTTCTAACATGAACAACTCCATGGCTCTGGCCTCCGCTCCCCGCGGCAGCCGTACCATCATGTTCGAGACGCTCTACATGTACAATATGCTCGACGGCAAGCTCTATCCCCTGCTGGCCGACGGCGACTACGTGTGGAACGACGACCTCACCGAGATGACGATCGCCATCAAGCCCGCTGCGAAGTGGAATGACGGCACCCCCGTCACCGCTGAGGACGTGGCCGCGACCTGGGACGCCGCTGTGGCTGTCAAGAACGGCACCTACACCGGCTACAACGCCTACATCGCTTCCGTGGAAGCCGTGGACGGCAAGGTCGTCATCAAGGCCCAGCTGACCGAGGACGGCAAGCCCGCCAACCCCCTGCAGTTCTACAACTTCCTGAGCGCCACCTACATCGCTCAGAAGGCCTGGCTGGAGACCGTCATGGCCCGCAACAATAACGATGCTGCCGCGGTCCTGAACGACCCCGCCAACGACGTTGCCTACTCCGGCCCCTATGGCCCCTATGTGATGAACGACCAGCTGGTCGCCTTCGTCCGCAACGATGCTTACTGGGGACAGGACGCCTCCATGTGGGGCAAGCTGCCTGTGCCGAAGTACATCGCCCATGCCATCTATGCTGACAACGACGCCGCCCTGGTTGCCTTCAAGGCCGGCCAGATCGACGTGAACCAGCAGTTCGTGGCCAACATCCAGAACCTGTGGGAGGTCGAGGGTCTGCCGATCGCGACCTACATGGACGAAGCGCCCTATGGCATCTGCGCCACCATGCCCACCGCCTGGTTCAACATGGAAGTCCCCGCCCTGCAGGTGAAGGAAGTCCGCAAGGCCATCGCGATGGCGGTCGATTATGACCAGATCATCGAGAACGCCATGACCAACCAGAGCCCCTCCTTCGTGCAGGTGCCCCGCTCTGTCATGAACCCCACCGACGGCGAGCAGGCCATGTATGACCACGACGCGGTGAAGGATCTGCAGTTCGCCGGCAAGGACATCGAAGGCGCCAAGGCCCTGCTGGATGCCGCTGGCATCGTCGACACCGACGGCGACGGCTATCGTGAGCTGGACGGCAAGAAGATCGAACTGAACGCCTGCTGCCCGAACGGCTGGACCGACTGGCAGGCTGCCATGGAAATCGTGGCTGCCGCCGGCCAGAACATCGGCCTGGACATCACCACCAACTATCCCGAGTGGTCCATCTATCAGACCGTGTTCACCGCCGCTTCCCAGACTGAATATGACATCTTCATGTACAGCCCGGCCGGCGCTGAGCCCGCCGCTCCCTGGAGCCGCGTCCGCTCCTTCATGAGCTCTGATTTCCTGGGCATCGACAACAACTGGTCCGGCAACTTCGGCCACTACAAGAATGACCGCATCGACGAGATCATCAAGACCATCCCGCTGACCTCCGACGAGGCCGAGCTGAAGGCCCTGTACACTGAGGCCACCAAGATCTATCTGGACGAAGTGCCCAGCTTCTCCCTGATGTATCGTCCTGAGCAGTTCCACGCTGTGAACGAGACCGTGTGGACCGGCTATCCCGAGAAGGACGACGGCAACAACATCCCGCCGTCTGACTGCACGGATGGTTACGGCATCGCCGCTCTGTACAACGTGTCTCTCGTTGGCGAGTAATAGCTAATAGCTGACGGCCATGACCTGTCAAGGCGGGTCATGGCCGCCTTTTCTTACACAAAAGGGGGGTAGAGCAGTGAGTAAGGGCATGAGAAAATACTTCAAAAAGAAGATTTTCTGGTTTGTCATCACCTTCGTTGCGGCAGTCATCCTCAATTTCCTCCTGCCGCGGCTCATGCCCGGCGACCCCGTCAATGCCATCGTGGGCAAGAACGTGAGTCCCGGCGCATCTCCTGAGCAGGTGCAGGAGCAGATTGCCTTCTATCAGCACCAGTTCGGTCTGGATAAGTCCATCATCGGTCAGTTCTTCGACTTCGTGAAGAACGCCTTCAAGGGCACCTTCGGCGTCAGTTACAGCCAGTATCCCCGCACCGTGTCCGACATCATCGGTTCCGGCATCTGGTGGACGCTGGCCCTGCAGATCCCGGCCATCCTGGTCGGCTGGCTGCTGGGCAACCTGCTTGGCGCTGTGGCCGCCTATCGCCGGGGCATCTGGGACAAGGTCATCATGCCCGTGAGCCTTTTCATGAGCGCCATCCCTGCCTTCGGCGCGGCCGTCATCCTGCTGGTCGTCTTCGCCGTCAACCTCGGCATCGCCCCGGTCAACGGCGCGTATGACCCGGGCATGATTCCCGCCTTCAACTGGAATTTCATCTCCTCCGTCATCTCGCACTACCAGCTGCCCTTCTGGTCCATCGTGCTGATCTCCATCGGCGGCCAGGCAGTCGGTATGCGCTCCATGTCCATCTATGAGCTAAACGCGGACTACGTCAAGTATTCCCGCTTCCTGGGCATCAAGGACGGCAAGATCGTCCGCTATGTGTTCCGCAACGCGATGCTGCCCCAGGTCACCGGTCTGGCCATGAGCATCGGCTCTTCCGTCGGCGGCGCCCTGGTTGCCGAGACCATCTTCTCCTATCCCGGCCTCGGCACAGCGATGTACAACGCTATCGTCTCCTCCGACTATCCGGTCATCTCGGCTTGTACATTGATCATCACCCTGATGGTGCTGATCGCGTCCTTCCTGCTCGACATTATTTACGCATTCATTGACCCGCGCGTCAAGGCTGCGCAATTTGATTAAGGAGGTGGATACAGCATGAAAAACACGTTGAAAAATGTATTCCACTCCCCGCGGTTCCTGGTGGGCTTCATCATTTTCATGGTGATTCTGCTGACCGTGCTGATTTATCCCTATTTCGTGACCCGCGACCCGCTGCTCTCCCTGGGCAAGGGCTTCCTCTCCCCCGGCACGTACCTGTCCGTGTATGACGCGAACAACGCGCCGACCTACCGCATGGAGATGCCGGAAGCGTCCCTGAACCGTCTCGAGGCGTCCCTGCCGACGGAAGACCGTCAGGTCATGCTGGACTTCCTGAAGGTCAAGGGCGCGGACGTGGCCAGCGTGACCACCTCCAACGAGACCCTGGACGACCTGATTGCCCTCTGGAAAGCCAACTATGACGAGGCGGACGTGAAGGCCTCCAAGTACCAGGGCTTCTCCACCCAGGCCCAGCGCAACAAGCTGCGCCGCCTGAACACCTCCATCCTGGCCTCCGAGCAGGCCGCGGCCATGTCCCTGACGAAGGGCGACGGCGAAGCCACCCCCGTCTCCGACACCGATTACGTGAAGGTCAACGAGGTCGCCAACGCGGTGAACCTGCCGTTGGGCACGGACAACTTCGGCCGCGACACCCTGACCGAGCTGGTCAAGGCCACGGGCGTCTCCCTGATCATCGGCCTGATTGCCGGCACCGTCGCCACCCTGCTGGGCCTGGTTGTGGGCCTGCTGGCCGGCTACGTCGGCGGCATCGTGGACGATATCCTGATGTTCATCGCGAACCTCTTCACCGTCATCCCCGGCTTCGTGCTGCTGATCCTCATCTATTACTCCGTGGGTCAGGCCGCGCGCGGCATCACCACCTGCGCCCTGGTCATCGGCTTCACCAGCTGGGTCTGGACGGCGCGTTCCGTGCGTTCGCAGGTCATCTCCCTGCGCAACCGCGACCACGTCAACCTGTCCAAGCTCTCCGGCCACAGCCTGTTCCGCATCGTGCTGACCGACATCCTGCCCTACATCGCCTCCTATGTGGTGATGGCCTTCATCCTGCAGGTGTCCTCCGGCATTCTGGCGGAAGCGCAGCTGTCCCTGCTGGGCCTTGGCCCGAAGACCACCGACGTGCCTACCCTGGGCCTGATGATGAACTGGGCGAAGCTGTTCGGCGCGTACACCTCCAGCAACGCCTGGTGGGCTTACTTCCCCGTCATCGGTGTCATCGCGCTGATTTCCTTCTCCCTGAACCTGATGAATACCGGTCTCGACCAGGTGTTCAATCCGGCCCTGAGAGACTAAAGGAGGCTGTGAAGAATGAGTAAAATCATGCTGGAGGTCAATCAGCTGACCACCAAATACGTCACCCGTGCCAACGAGGACGTATACGCAGTCGATCACGTCTCTCTGAAGATTGAGGAAGGCAAGTCCCTCGGCATCGCGGGCGAATCCGGCTGCGGCAAGTCCACCCTGGCCCTGTCGCTGATCGGTTACTACTTCCCGCCCCTGCACTACATGAGCGGCGAGATTATCATCGACGGCAAGAACATCTCCGGCCTCGACCCCGACACGGTGCGCAAGAGCGTGCTGGGCACGGACGTGGCCTACATCCCCCAGGCGGCTATGAACGCCCTGAACCCCACCCGCAAGGTGTACAAGTTCATCGAGGACGTGATCCACGCCCACGGCCTGGACATGACCAACAAGGACATCTATGACATGGCCCACAAGCGCTTCGAGGAGGTCGGCCTCCCCGAGGAAGCCCTGCTGAAGCACTCCGTGGAGCTCTCCGGCGGCATGCGCCAGCGCGTCGTCATCGCCATCTCCACCATCCTGAACCCCAAGGTGCTCATCGCCGACGAGCCCTCCTCCGCGCTGGACGTCACCAGCCAGAAGATGGTCATCAAGATGATGCGCGAGATGATGGACAAGGGCATGGTGAAGAGCATGATCTTCATCACTCACGAGCTGCCCCTGCTGTACAACGTGACCGACGACATCATGGTCATGTACGCCGGCCAGATCGTGGAGAAGGGCACCGCCAAGCAGATGGTGTTCGACCCGGTGCATCCCTACAGCCGCGGCCTGATGCGTTCCATCCTCGTGCCCGAAGCCGGCACCCGCGACGTGAAGCTGACCGCCATCCCGGGCACGCCGCCGAACCTGAAGCATCCGCCGGCCGGCTGCCGTTTCGCGGATCGCTGCAAATACGCTGTACCCGCCTGCAAGGTCAACGCGATGCCCATCATGGAGTTTGAGGACAACCGCGAATACCGCTGCGGACATTCCGTACAGCATCTGAGGGAGGTGTACGAGCATGAAGACCGAGCTGAATAACGAAGCCATGAAGGGCGGCCCCAACACGGAAGGCATGAACAAAGACCAGCTTCGTCAGCTGGAAGAGGGCGTCAGCCTGAAGATCGACCGCAACAAGGACTTCTCCCAGGCGCCCTCCGTGCTGCGCGGCGAGGGCGTGACCCGCGTCTTCACCGCCGGCAAGACCCGCACGGTCGCCGTGGACCACGTGAATTTCAACTTCCACAAGGGCGAGCTGATCTCCATCGTGGGCGAGTCCGGTTCCGGCAAGACCACCCTCTCCAAGATGCTCCTGGGTCTGCTCGAGCCGACTGAAGGCACCATCTATTTCAACGATCAGGTGCGCGACATCTCCACCGGCGCCAAGAAGCGGGCCTACTGGAAGGGCATTCAGGCCATCTTCCAGGATCCCTTCTCCAGCTACAACATCTTCCACAAGATCGACTCCGTGCTGGAGGACTGCATCAATCTGCGCGGCGGCAAGAACCTGAGCAAGCAGGAAAAGTACGACATGATGACCGAGGCCTGCTCGTTCGTCAACCTGAAGTTCGCCGAGCTGACCAACAAGTACCCCTTCGAGCTCTCCGGCGGCCAGATGCAGCGCCTGATGATCGCCCGCATCTTCCTGCTCAAGCCC
>CAMNLM010000088.1 GCA_946543085.1 uncultured Clostridia bacterium
GCACGATGCGCTCCACCTCTTTGTTCTTGAGCGCCGCCACGGCCAGCGCCATGGCGAGATAGGTCTTGCCGGTGCCCGCGGGGCCGACGGCGAAGGTCAGGTCGTGGTCGCGCATGGCCTGCACATAGGTCTGCTGGCCGAGCGTCTTGCAGCGCACCTGCTTGCCGCGGTGTGTGATGGCGACCACCGAGCGCAGAATCTCGTCCATCATGTCGGCCTTGCCCTCCCGGGCGAGGGCGATGGCGTAGCGGATGCGGGGGCGGTCAATGGGGTCGCCGCGGCGGATCATCTGCAGCAGCTTGTCGATCACGGTCGCCGCCAGCTGGGTGTTGTCATATTCGCCGGTGATCATCAGGTCCGCGCCGCGCAGGGAGATGGTGACGCCGCACTCCTGCTCGATAAGAGCCGTGTTCTGGTCGTTCATGCCGAACAGGGACATATAAGCGTCCAGGCTGTCCAGGCCAAGGGTCATCTTGAAGATTTCCTTCTGCAAGGTTCCGGTTCCTCCCGAAATGGTCTGCCTCTGGCAGTGAGAATTTTCCTCTTATATCATACTCTGTTTTGCGGGTTTGTCAAATTTGCGGCACTTTGTAAACAGCCCGCGCCCCTCAGGCACGGAGAGACACGGGAGCGCCGCATTTTCCCTGTTTTTTCTCTGTCTGCCGATTGACAGCCGCCCGTCCGGCGGCTACCATGGAGGAGATTCCGGAAAACACTGCGCGGCGGAGGAGCATGAGCATGTCTGTGGAAGCTGTAAAAGCCTATTTTGCCTCCCTCGGGCTCGAGGGGCGGGTGGTCGAGCACGCCTCGGCGTCCGACACCGTGGAGCACGCGGCCGAGGTCTGCGGCTGCAGGCCGGAGGAGATCGTGAAGACGCTCTCCTTCCTCGTGGGCGGCAGGGCGCTGCTGATCTGCGCCGCCGGCGACGCGAAGGTCAACGGCTCCCGCTTCAAGGCCCAGTTCGGCGAAAAGGCCGTGATGATTCCCCGTGAGCGCGTGGAGGAACTGACCGGGCACGCGCCGGGCGGCGTCTGCCCCTTTGCCTGCAGGGAGGGCACGCAAGTCTGCCTGGACGTCTCCATCCGGCGCTTCGGGCGGGTGCACGCGGCGGCCGGCAGCCCCAGCAGCACCATCGCCCTGACCCCGGAGGAGCTCTTTCAATGGAGCCACGCCGCCGGCTGGGTCGACGTCTGCAAGGGCTGGCGGGAGGACGCGGCGGATTGAGACGCCGGGTGCCTGATTTCCCGCTCCGCCCGCCGGTTTTTCGCACCGGGCGGTTTCCGCGCCTGTTGACATCCGTTTTCTTTCCCTTTATACTGCCCTTTGGAAAATTCATTACAAGGGGCTGTTTTTGATCCCCATCCGGAGCGCCGCAGGCGCAGAAAGGGATGATTCCGCTTGATTCGAAAGCTGCTTGCTTATGTGAAGCAATACAAGCGCGCGGCCATTCTCACGCCGGTCTGCATGATCGGCGAAGTGTTTATGGAGATGCTGATCCCCTATGTCATGGCATCGCTGATCGACAAGGGCATCCAGTCCGCCAACATGGGCGAGATCGTGAAATACGGCCTCATCATGCTGCTGTGCGCCCTGTGCAGCCTGGCCTTCGGCGTGATGGGCGGGCGGTTCGGCGCGCAGGCCTCCACGGGCTTCGGTGCGAACCTGCGCGACGGGATGTACAGCAACATCCAGACCTTCGCCTTCTCCAACATCGACAAGTTCTCCACCGCGGGCCTTGTCACGCGCATGACCACGGACATCACCAACGTGCAGAACGCCTTCCAGATGACGCTGCGCATCGCCGTGCGCGCGCCGCTGACCTTCATCACCTCCATCATCATGTGCTTCCACACGAGCCCGCGCCTGAGCGGCATCTTCATGATCGCCGTGGTGCTCCTCTCCTGCGTGCTGGTGCTGATGATGCGCGTGGCGATGAAGCGCTTCTCCCAGGTGTTCTCCCGCTATGACGACCTGAACGCCTCCGTGCAGGAGAACGTCTCCGCCATCCGCGTGGTGAAGAGCTTCGTCCGCGAGGACTACGAGAGCGAGCGCTTCAACAAGGCCGCCACCAACCTCTACAACCTCTTCATCCGCGCGGAGAAGACCGTGGTGCTCAACGGCCCGGTGATGATGTTCACCATCTACACCTGCATCCTGCTGCTCTCCTGGCTCGGCGCGAAGAGCATCGTAGCGGGCGACCTGACCACCGGCCAGCTCACCTCCCTCTTCTCCTATGTGATGAGCATGCTGATGTCCCTGATGATGCTCTCCATGATCTTCGTGATGATCACCATGTCCCTGGCCAGCGCGCGCCGCATCAGCGAGGTGCTGGACGAGAAGGCCGACCTCACGAACCCCGAAAACCCCGTGATGGCCGTCAAAAACGGCGCGGTGGATTTCAACCACGTCTCTTTCGCCTACAAGAGCGGCACCGGCGAGGACACCCTGAAGGATATCGACCTGCACATCCGCTCCGGCGAGACCATCGGCATCATCGGCGGCACAGGCAGCGGCAAGACCTCGCTGGTCAGCCTCGTCAGCCGCCTCTACGACGTGACGAAGGGCTCCGTGTGCGTGGGCGGCGTCGACGTGCGCGACTATGACATGGAGGTGCTGCGCAACGAGGTGGCCGTGGTGCTGCAGAAGAACGTGCTCTTCTCCGGCACCATCCTGGACAACCTTCGCTGGGGCAAGGAGGACGCCACCCTGGAGGAGTGCCGCGAGGCCTGCCGCCAGGCCGCGGCGGATGACTTCATCGAGTCCTTCCCCGACAAGTACGACACGCGCATCGAGCAGGGCGGCAGCAACGTCTCCGGCGGCCAGAAGCAGCGCCTGTGCATCGCCCGCGCGCTGCTGAAGCATCCGAAGGTGCTGATCCTGGACGACTCCACCAGCGCCGTGGATACGGCCACGGACGCCCGCATCCGCAAGGCCTTCCGCGAGAGCATCCCCGGCACGACGAAGTTGATCATCGCCCAGCGCATCTCCTCCGTGCAGGACGCGGATCGCATCCTGGTGCTGGACAACGGCGCGGTGCACGCCTTCGGCACCCATGAGGAGCTGCTCGGAAAGAGCGAGATCTACCGGGAAATCTACGAGACGCAGACCAAGGGCGGCGGCGACTTCGACCAGCCCGGCCAGGGAGGTGCGCAGGCATGAACAGAGGACGATATACCGGCCCGCGGCAGAGCATGAAGGGCCAGGGCGCGATGCTCAAGCGCGTGATGTCCGTGGTGCTCAGGCACTATTCCATTCCCTTCGCGTTCGTGATTCTCTTCATCATCGGCGCGACCTGGGCCACGCTGCAGAGCACGCTGTTCATGCAGCAGCTGATCGACGTCTACATCCTGCCGATGGTCAACGGCGCGCTCTCCCAGAACGAGGGCTTCACCCTTCTCTCCCAGGCCATCCTGCGCCTCGCCGTCATCCTCACCCTCGGCGTGCTGTGCAACTACGGCTATAACCGCATCATGATCAGCGTGGCCCAGGGCACCATGCGCCGGCTGCGCACCGAGCTCTTCTCCAAGATGGAGAAGCTCCCCATCCGCTATTTCGACACCCACGCCCACGGCGACGTGATGTCCGTCTATACCAACGATATCGACACCCTGCGCCAGCTGATCGGCCAGAGCATCCCTTCCCTGCTGGACTCTCTGCTGACCGTCACGATGACCTTCGTCAGCATGATCCGCATGTCCTGGGTGCTGACCCTCGTCTCCCTGGTGATGATCGGCCTGACCATGGCCGTCTCCGCCAAGCTCGCGGAGAAGGCCGGCAAGAACTTCGTCGCCCAGCAGAAGAAGCTCGGCGAGGTCAACGGCTACATCGAGGAGATGATGACCGGCCAGAAGGTGGTCAAGGTCTTCTGCCACGAGGCGAAGAGCGAGCGGATGTTCAACCAGCTCAACAGTGAGCTGCGCGAGGTCGCCTGCCGAGCCAACAGCTTCACCAACGTGATGGGCCCGGTGAACAACAACCTCGGCCACCTGAGCTACGTGGTGTGCGCCGTTTCCGGCGCGTCCATGGCCATCGCCGGCGTCACCAATCTGACCCTGGGCGCCCTGGTCACCTTCCTCACGCTGAACCGCAACTTCTCGCGGCCCATCAGCCAGGTCAGCCAGCAGATGAACTCCATCGTGATGGCCATGGCCGGCGCGCGCCGCGTGTTTGAGATGATGGACGAGGCTCCCGAGACCGACGAGGGCTATGTGGAGCTGGTCAACGCCCGCGTGAAGGAGGACGGCACCCTCGAGCCCTGCGAGGAGCGCACGGGCGTATGGGCCTGGAAGCATCCGCACCAGGACGGCAGCGAGACCACCTACACCCGCCTGGAGGGCGGCGTCACCTTTGACGACGTCGACTTCGGCTATGTGCCGGAGAAGACCGTGCTGCACAACATCACCCTCTACGCCGAGCCCGGCCAGAAGATCGCCTTCGTCGGCGGCACCGGCGCAGGCAAGACCACCATCACCAACCTGATCAACCGCTTCTACGACATCCAGGACGGCAAGATCCGCTACGACAACATCAACGTCAACAAGATCCGCAAGGCCGACCTGCGGCGCTCCCTGGGCATCGTGCTGCAGGACACCCACCTCTTCACCGGCACGGTGATGGAGAACATCCGCTACGGCCGCCTGGACGCCACGGACGACGACTGCAGGAAGGCGGCGAAACTCGCCGGCGCGGACGGCTTCATCCGCCGCCTGCCCGACGGCTACGACACGATGCTGACCGGCGACGGCGCGAACCTGAGCCAGGGCCAGCGCCAGCTGCTCGCCATTGCCCGCGCGGCCGTGGCCGATCCGCCCTGCCTGATCCTGGACGAGGCGACCTCCTCCATCGACACCCGCACCGAGGCGCTCGTGCAGCGCGGCATGGACGCCCTGATGAAGGGCCGCACGACCTTCGTGATCGCGCACCGGCTGTCCACCGTCCGCAACGCGGACTGCATCATGGTGCTGGAGAACGGCCGCATCATCGAGCGCGGCACGCACGATCAGCTGATCGCCCTCAAGGGCAAGTATTACCAGCTGTACACCGGCAACGCGATCGCCGCATAAAAAACGCCCAAAAAGCCCTCCGCAGGAATGCCGCTGCATAAAAGCCGGAAAAACTCTTCAGAGGAAAGATGTTCCCGCACAGCCTCCTGACGCTCCCCTCCCCGACCGCGGGGCTGGAGTGAGGATGGCAGCAAAAAAGACTGACCCGGCAAAGGGATCAGTCTTCACACAAATGGGGAAAGCCGCGTCAGGCTTTCCCCATTTTCTTCAACGCGGTCAGCGCCGCGGCCTGCTCAGCCAGCTTCTTGGAGTGTCCCTCGCCGCGGGCGAGCTCCGCGCCGTTGTGGAAAACGGCGGCGACGAAGTGCGGGTTGTGCGGCGGGCCGGACTGCTCCACGATCGTGTAGGTCGGGGCGTCGCCGCCGCCGGCCTGCAGCGCCTCCTGCAGCGCGCCCTTGCTGTCCTGCATGGGACGGCGGATGTCCTCGGGCTTCGGCCAGCAGCGCAGGATCACCCCGCGCGCCGCGTCCAGGCCGCCGTCCAGATAGACCGCCGCCAGGATCGCCTCCATCGCGTCGCAGAGGACGGAGGGCTTCTCGCGCCCGCCGGTCATCTCCTCGCCGCGGTCCATCAGCAGGGCCTCGCCCACGTGCAGGCCGCGCGCCACCTGGCTGAGCGCGTCCTCGCAGACGAGCAGCGCGCGCAGATGCGTCAGGCCGCCTTCCTGGTCCTTCGGGTGCGACGCGTAGAGCAGGTCGCTCATCAGGTACTGGAGCACGGCGTCGCCCAGGAATTCCAGGCGCTGGTTGTCGTCCTTCCCCATCGAGGGGTGGGTCAGCGCCTGCCGGAGCAGGGCGGGGTTGTTGAAATGATAGCCGAGGCTGTCCATCAGGTTGTGCGGCACGGCGGTTTCCTCCCGGGTATTCAGCGCAGGCTGAACGGTATCTGCAAAGCGCGCCCGCAGGGACGCGCAAGTGTACGAAAAGCGCAGTGTTCACTGCGCTTTCAGGGGCTGATTACTGATGCTTCTCGATGTAATCGACCACGTCGCCGACGGTCTTCATCTTCATGATCTGGTCGTCCTCGACCATGATGCCGAACTGGTCTTCCAGGTCCATGATCATGACCATCACGTTGGCGCTGTCCGCCTTGAGATCCTCCACCAGGCGGCTCTCCATGGTGATCTTGCTCTCGTCAACCTTCAGCTGCTTGGCGATCATGCTCTTCACGGTATCAAATGTAGCCATATGATTTTCCTCCTTTATTCTACCCGGAGCGCGCTTACGCGTTCTCCGTGGGCAGCAGCTTTTCCACCCCGCTGGCAATCGTCGCGGGAACGTCGGCGCGGATCATCTTCACGCACTGGCCGATGGCGCAGGCGATGGCGTGGCCGTTGGACGAGCCGTGCGCCTTGACCACGGAGCCCTGGACGCCGAGCAGCGGCGCGCCTCCGACCTCGGAATAGTCCATCGCCTTCTTCACGCGGCGGAAGGCGGGCTTGGCGATCAGCGCGCCGATCTTCGAGCGGGTGTCCGCCATGAGTTCGCCCTTGATGATGCCCATCAGCGTGGACGCGACGCCCTCCATAAACTTCAGCACCAGGTTGCCGGAGAAGCCGTCGCAGACCAGCACGTCCGCCGAATCGGACAGGAGGTCGCGCGCCTCGACGTTGCCGACGAACCTGTAGGGCGCTTCCTTCATCATCGGGTAGGCGGCCTTCACGAGGGCGTTGCCCTTCTCCTCCTCCGCGCCGATGTTGATCAGGCCCACGCGGGGCTCGCTCACGCCCATCACACCGCGCATGTAGGCCTGGCCCATCAGGCCGAACTGCACGAGGTAATCCGGCTTGCAGTCCACGTTCGCGCCGCAGTCGATCAGCAGCGCGCCGCGCTTGCCGTTGGGCAGCACAGGGGCGAGCGCGGGGCGCTCAATGCCGGGGATGCGGCCCAGGCGGAACATGCCGCCCGCCAGCGTCGCGCCGGTGGAGCCTGCCGAGACGAAGCCGTCGCACGTGCCGTCCTTGACCTGGAGCATGCCGATCACTGTCGCGGAGCGCTTTTTGGTGCGCACGCCCATCACGGGGCTCTCGTTGTTTGTGATGACCTCCGGCGCGTCCACCAGGGTGATACGCCCGCGGACGTCCTCGCAATCCTTCAGCAGCGGCTCCACCACGCTCAGGTCGCCGGCCAGAGAGATCTCCAGGTCCGGTTCCTTCCGCAGCGCCTCAATCGCGCCCTCCACAGGCGCCTGCGGGGCATTGTCGCCGCCCATCGCGTCCAGAAAAATGCGCACGTTCCACGCCTCCCACATCGTTGAATCCATGTTCCGGACGTATTGTAGCAGAAAGATTCGCGGATTGCAAGGTGTGAAACAGCCCAAAGACACGGCAGATGGCGCATTTGCCGGCCCCGGCGGCGTCTTTTGCGCGGCTGCGGGGCGCTTTGAGGCGCTCACGGTGACAAAGCGGCGAATCCCGCCCCTCCCGCGCCCGCGCAGGGCTGGTTCAGATTCCATCTTTTGCTCAGGCAGGATATTCCCGTTTTTTGACGAAAAATCAGAAATAGAACGAATGCATCTGACCCGCGGCGCGCGGCGGCTCTCCGCAGTCCGCCGTCCGGGCCGCCGCCAGGAAGGAGAATCCATGAAGCGCTATCCTGTCGCCGACATGAAAAACATCCATATTCTCGGCCGGACAACCCGCAGCGAGGAAGGCCTGAACCTCTTCTGGACGGGCTCCGGCATCGAGGTCAACGCGGCCGGCACCGAGCTGTACGTCGAGCTGACCGCCGGCTTCGACTGGTTCGAGCCCTGGATCGAGATCCTGATCGACGGCGCGTTCAGCCAGAGACGAATGCTGGAAAAGGGCCGCCAGAGAATCTGCGTCTTCCGCGCAGTGGAGCGGGGCGCCGTCCGCAATGTACAGATCCTCAAAGCGACGCAGGCAGCCGGCGGCGATCCCGCTTCCTTCCTGCAGATCAACGCGCTCGTGAGCGACGGCGTTTTTCTGCCGGTTGAGCCCTGCGCCATGAAGCTCGAGGTGATCGGCGACAGCCTCACCTCCGGTGAAGGGCTCAGCGGTTCCCTGCTGGAGACCACGTGGAACGCCAGCCTCTTCAGCGCCTGCACGGCCTATCCCTATCTGCTGGCCCGGATGCTGCGCGCCGATCTGCACGTGATCAGCCAGAGCGGCTTCGGCGTGTACTGCAGCTGGCGCGGCGAGACGCGGGAAAGCCTCCCCCAGTATTACCGCCAGGTGTGCGGCCCGCTCTCCGGGGCGGAGAACGAGGCGAAGGGAGCGCTCCAGCCCTGGGACTTCGCGTCCTGGCAGCCGGACTTCATCGTCGTCAACCTGGGCACCAACGATTCCGGCAGCTTTGACCACGGCGGAACCTATTTCCCGGAGGTGGACTGGACCTGCCCCATGCGCCTGAATCCCGACGGCACGATCAAGGAGGCGGACCGGGAGCGGATCTCCGGCGCGGCGGTTCAGTTCCTGCGCGACCTGCGGGCCTGCAATCCCGGCAGCTATCTGATCTGGTGCTACGGCATGCTGCGCGGTCGGCTGACAGAGATCCTGCGGGACGCGGTGAACACCTACCGGCAGGAGACCGGCGACGGGCGGGTCACCTTTGTCCTCCTGCCCGAAACGCAGGAGAACGAGATCGGCGCAAGGCTCCATCCCGGCGCAATCGCCCACAGGAAGGTTGCCGAAGCGCTCTTCGGGGTCATCAGCGGGCTGAAGTGACCGTTCACACCCATAAAACAGGAGATAGAGAGAAGGAGGGCACACATGAAGTACACCAAGCTGGGGCAATCCGACCTGACCGTTTCCCGCATCTGCATGGGCTGCATGGGGTTTGGCGACGCGGGCCAGGGCCAGCACGGCTGGACGCTGGACGAGGAGCATTCCCGCGAGATCATCCGGCACGGCCTGGAGCTGGGCGTCAATTTCTATGACACAGCCATCGCCTACCAGAACGGCACCAGCGAGCAATACGTGGGCCGCGCCCTGCGCGACTTCGCGAAGCGGGACGAGGTCGTCGTGGCCACCAAGTTCCTGCCCCGCACGCCGGACGAGATCGCGAACGGCGTCACCGGCCAGCAGCACATTGAGACCATGATCAACCAGAGCCTGAAAAACCTGGGCATGGACTATGTGGATCTCTACATCTATCACATGTGGGACCTGCACACGCCCGTCGAGGAGATTCTGGACGGTCTGAACCGCGTGGTAAAGGCGGGCAAGGCCCGGTATATCGGCATCTCCAACTGCTTCGCCTGGCAGCTCGCCATGGCCAACGCGCTGGCGGAGAAGGAGGGCTGGGCCCGGTTCGTCTCCATCCAGGGGCACTACAACCTGATCTTCCGCGAGGAGGAGCGGGAAATGGTTCCCTACTGCCAGGAGGCGGGCATCGCCCTGACGCCCTACAGCGCCCTCGCCGCGGGCCGCCTCTCCCGTAAGCCCGGTGAGACCTCCGCCCGGCTGGAGAAGGACGCCTACGCCAAGTTTAAGTACGACGCGACGGCCGAGCAGGACAACGTGATCATCGGCCGCGTGGCCGAGCTGGCCGAGCGGCGCGGCGTGACCATGACCGAAATCTCCCTGGCGTGGCTCCTGACCAAGGTGGCCTCCCCCGTGGTTGGCGCGACCAAATTCCACCACATCGAGGGCGCGGCGCGGGCGACAGACCTGGAGCTGACCGATGAGGAGATTGCCTGGCTGGAAGAGCCCTACGCGCCGCATCCGCTGGCGGGCGTGATGGCGCAGAATAGGCCC
>CAMNLM010000089.1 GCA_946543085.1 uncultured Clostridia bacterium
TGCCCGAAGTGTATCAGCAGTTTGTGGACACCGCCAACAAGCTGGAAGCCCACTATCGCGACATGCAGGACATGGAGTACACCATTCAGGAAGGCAAGCTCTACATGCTGCAGACCCGCAACGGCAAGCGCACCGCGCAGGCCGCTCTGAAGATCGCTGTGGATCTGGTGGACGAAGGCGTGCTGACCGAGGAAGAGGCCGTGCTGAAGGTCGAGCCCAAGCAGCTTGACTCCCTGCTGCACCCCGCCTTCGACGCTGACGCCCTGAAGAAGGCCCCCGTCATCGCCAAGGGTCTGCCCGCCTCCCCCGGTGCCGGCGCCGGCGCGATCTATTTCACTGCTGACCGCGCTGCCGAGCACGGCAAGAACAAGGAAAAGGTCATTCTGGTCCGCAAGGAGACCACCCCTGAGGATATCGAGGGCATGGACTTCTCCCAGGCCATCCTGACCGCCTTCGGCGGCATGACCTCCCACGCGGCCGTCGTGGCCCGCGGCATGGGTCGCGCGGCTGTCGTCGGCTGCGGCGACCTGAAGTTCAACGCGGACGAGACCGCTGTGACCATCAACGGCAAGGTGTACCACGAGGGCGATCTGATCTCCGTCGACGGCTCCACCGGCAATGTGTATGACGGCCTGATCCCCACCGTGGACGCCTCCATCTCCGGCGACTTCGCCCGCTTCATGGCCTGGGCCGACGCTGCCCGCACCCTGAAGGTCCGCACCAACGCCGACACCCCGCGCGACACCAAGCAGGCTGTGGCCTTCGGCGCCGAGGGCATCGGTCTGTGCCGCACCGAGCACATGTTCTTTGAAGCCAGCCGTATCGCCGCCGTGCGTGAGATGATCCTCTCCGACACCAAGGAACAGCGCGAAAAGGCCCTGGCGAAGATCCTGCCCATGCAGCAGGGTGACTTCGAGGCCATGTACAAGGCTCTGGAAGGCCGTCCCATGACCGTCCGTTACCTGGATCCGCCGCTGCATGAGTTCGTGCCCCACCTGGACATGGACGACGAGATCGCCGAGCTGGCCAAGAACCTGGGCCAGACCGTGGATGAGGTGCGCCAGAAGATCAACGCCCTGCACGAGTCCAACCCCATGATGGGTCACCGCGGCTGCCGTCTGGCCGTCACCTATCCCGAGATCGCCGAGATGCAGACCCGTGCGGTTATGCAGGCCGCGATCAACGTGAAGAAGGAATGCGGCTATGACATCGTGCCCGAGATCATGATCCCGCTGGTCGGCTCCAAGAAGGAACTGGCTTATGTGAAGAACATTGTGGTCGAGACCGCCAAGAAGGTCTTCGAGGAGCAGGGCATGACCCTGGATTACCACGTCGGCACCATGATCGAGATTCCGCGCGCGGCCGTGACCGCCGACGAAATCGCCGAGGAAGCCGAGTTCTTCTCCTTCGGCACCAACGACCTGACCCAGATGACCTTCGGCTTCAGCCGTGACGACGCCGGCAAGTTCCTGCCCGCCTACTATGACGCCAAGATCTTCGAGAGCGATCCCTTCGCCCGTCTGGACCAGGACGGCGTTGGCAAGCTGGTGAAGATGGCTGCCACCCTGGGCCGTCAGACCCGCCCCGACATCAAGCTGGGCATCTGCGGCGAGCACGGCGGCGATCCGTCCTCTATCAAGTTCTGCCATCAGGTCGGCCTGAACTACGTCAGCTGCTCTCCCTTCCGCGTGCCGATCGCCCGTCTGGCTGCCGCGCATGCCGCGATCGAGGAGAAGATGGCGAAGGCCAAGTAATCTCCCCCTGTTTATCGGTTATCCCTTCCCCCGGCCCTGCGCCGGGGGAATTTTCTTCTTTTCATGCAGGTTGGACTGTGCTATAATAAGCTGACAAAAACTGTTGAGGGGGTGATCCAATGGCTGCCGCGGATTGGATGAGCAGGCTGACGCAGGCCTTAGCCTCCCTGTCCGTGCCGGTGCAGGCGCTACCGCCCGGCGCGGAGGATGCGCCGGAGGATCTGCCCGCCGGGGTCATCACCCGGCAGAGCGGCCTCCTCTTCCTCGCTCCGGCGAGACCTGACGTGATCCTCTCCTGTCCGGAGAACGCGCCCGGCGCGGAAAACCTGCTGCGCCTCGCCGCGCGCCTGGCGGAGAGCCTGGCCTCTTCAGCCTCGCACACGGACACGGTATGGACGGTCTACAGGCGCATCCTGGAGGGCAGCCTGCAGGGCGCTGAGCTGGAGACGGCTGCCGCGTCCTTCGGCTTGCCCGCCAGCCTGCCGCGCTGTGTCCTGCTCCTGCGCATGGTGCCGCCGCAGGGAAACCGCACCTGGGAAACCATCCGCGAGCTTGTCCCGATGCAGAACCGCGATGTGCTGGTTGAGATGAGCCGCGCGGAGCTGGCGCTGGTGAAGGATCTCAGCGACGGGGAAACAGCCGAGGACGTCGCGCAGTACGCGCTGGCCCTGCAGGAGACCGTGACGGGCGAGACCGGCAGCTCCCTGGTCGTGGGCGTCGGCGAAGCCGCCGACACGCTGTCCGCCCTGGGCGAATCCATGCGCCAGGCGCGGCGGGCGATCGAGATCGGCCAGATTTATCACCCCGAAGATTCCCTCTGCATATACAGCCGCATGGTGCTGGAGCGCCTGCTGACCCATGTGCCGAAGGAAGTCAGCGAGCAGTACCAGCGCTTCCTCTTCAACCGGAAAACCGCGAAGCTCTTCGACGAGGAAATGCTGACGACCATCGACGCCTTCTTCCACAAGGATCTGAACCTTTCGGACACCTCGCGTCAGCTCTATATCCACCGCAACACCCTCGTTTACAGGCTGGACAAGGTCCAGCGGCTGACCGGGCTCGACCTGCGCTCCTTCGATGACGCCGTCACCTTCAAGGTGCTGCTGGAGCTCCGGCGCTACGCCGCGGCCATGGACCACAACAAGAAATAAGGATGACGATCATGAAAAAGAAATGCCTGCTTGTCCTCTCCCTGCTGACCGCGGTCTGTCTGCTGACCGCCTGCTCGTCACTGCCGCTGACGACCCTGCATTCGATGTTCCCGGATGGAGACGCCCCCGCCGCCGGTGCCGTTGTGGACGGGGACAGCGTGGTCATTTCCAAGGCGGATTACGAGCGCTACCGGAAGTTCGACACGCTGATCGAAATCATGGACACGGTCGACCAGCGCTTCTATGAAGAGGCCGACGAGGAGACCATGCTGCAGGGCGCTGCCGCGGGCCTGCTGGACGCCCTCGGCGACCCCTATACCTTCTACTATTCGCCCGAGGAGTTCGCCAAGCTCTGGGAGGATGACGAAGGCCACTACGTCGGCATCGGCGTCATGATCCAGGCTTCCTATGTGACCGGCCTGTGCACCATCACGCGCGTGTTCAAGGGCGGCCCCGCCGAGGAGGTCGGCGTCCAGAAGGGCGATATCCTCTACCGCGTCGGCGAGGATCTCTACGTCAACGCCGAGAACCTCAACGAGGCTGTGAGCATCATGCGCGGCCAGGAAGGCACCAATGTGGATGTCACCTTCCTGCGCAAGGGCGAGGAGCTGACCTTCACCATCACTCGCCGCGGCGTGACCGTCAACCGCATCGAGAGCGGCGTGCTTGAGAACGACATCGGCTACATCTGCCTCTATGAGTTCGCCGGCGACAGCGATATCGAGTTCAAGCAGGCCCTGGACGAGCTGATGGAGAAGAACATCAGGAGCCTGATCATCGACCTGCGCGGCAACGGCGGCGGCTGGGTGGATCAGGCCGTGTCGATCGGCGACCTCTTCCTGGACAGCGGCGTCATGTGCTACATGGAGGACAAGAACGGCCAGCGGAAGTATTACTACACCACGGAAGGCAAGGTCGACCTGCCGCTGACCATCCTCGTGGACGACAACACTGCCAGCGCCTCGGAGATCCTGACCGGCGCGCTGCAGGACCGCGCGGGCGCGACGGTCGTCGGCGTCCAGAGCTTCGGCAAGGGCATCGTGCAGCAGGTGCAGACCGTCGGCAAGGACGGCGCGGGCATGCAGATGACCATCGAGCAGTACTTCACGCCGAACGGCCACGCCGTGCACAAGGTCGGCATCACGCCGGACGTGGTCTGCGAGATGCCCGAGGACGCGCCGACCATGTATGAATTCGGCGACCTGAGCGACGCCCAGCTGAACAAGGCCTACGAGACGGCGCTGGAGAAGATCGGCAAGTAAGTCCTCGCCCGCCTGCCGCCTCCGATTTGTCCGCTTTTCGCCCAAAAAAGAACTCTTGAAAGCCGCCGTATGCGGTGCTATAATGAACAAGGTTCCCATGAACCGAATCACGGCCTCGCGAGACCCGCAGGCCGTGTTTTGCTTGAATTGGAACGACCAATGATGTAAGGAAGTGTGCCGCACCATGGAAGTTTTGCTCTCCACTGCCCTGGCCCTGTTCGCGGGCCTGATGATGACCCGTCTCTTCAAGAAAATCGGCCTGAAGCTGCCCGACGTCACCGCTTATCTGATCGCCGGCGTGTTGGTCGGCCCCTATGTGCTGGGCCGCGCCGGCGTCGAGGGCCTCGGCTTCGTGTCTCAGGAAGCGGTCGAACGCGTGGGCGTGCTCAGCCAGGTCGCGCTTGGCTTCATCGCCTTTGATATCGGCAATGAGTTCCGCCTTGGCCAGCTGCGCAAGACCGGCAAGCAGGCGACGGTCATCGGCATCCTGCAGGCCGTGACCGCCACACTCCTGGTGGACGCCGCGCTGATCGTCCTCCACTTCCTCCTCGGGCCGGATGTACTTCCGCTGCCCGCGGCCATCACGCTCGGCGCCATCGCCGCCGCGACAGCTCCCGCGGCGACCCTGATGGTTGTGCGCCAGTACAAGGCGGACGGCCCTGTGACGCACCTGCTGCTGCCCATCGTCGCCCTGGACGACGCGGTCGGCCTGGTGGTCTACGCCGTGTCGTTCGGCATCGCGCAGGCCATGAACGGCGGCACGCTGAACGTCATCTCTGTCGTGGTCAATCCCCTGCTGGAGATTGTCTGCTCCCTGCTGCTCGGCGCGCTGATGGGCGCGCTGATGACCGCGCTGGAGAAGCTGTTCTATTCCAACACGAACCGTCTGAACATGACCATCGCGTTTGTGCTGATGACGATTGCGCTCTCCACGCTGGAGTTCCACATCGGCGAGGCGAAGATCGGCTTCTCCTCCCTGCTGGTCTGCATGATGCTGGGCACGATCTTCTGCAACATGAGCGACTACTCTCCCGACATCATGAAGCGCTCGGAGCGCTGGACCTCCCCGCTCTACGCGGTGTTCTTCGTCATCTCCGGCGCGCAGCTTGACCTGCACGTCTTCGCCTATCCGGCCATCGTCCTGATCGGCCTGGTCTACATCGTGGTGCGCTGCCTCGGCAAGTATTTCGGCGCGCGCTTCTCCTCCCAGATGACGCACTGCGAACCCAACGTCGTCAAGTACCTGGGCATCACTCTGTTCCCACAGGCCGGCGTTGCGCTCGGCATGGTGGTCACCTCCCAGGCGCTCGGCGCGGAGATGGGCAGCCTCATCCGGAACATCATCCTGTTCTCCGTGCTGGTGTACGAGCTGGTCGGCCCGCAGCTGACCCGCATGGCCCTGCAGAAGGCCGGCGAGATCGCTCCCGCGCAGGACGCCGCGCATTACCGCGCTCGTTTTGCCGGCGGCAAGTGAGCCGCATCAGCCGTCTCCCCCACCCCTCTCAGCGCGCATCCGCGGTCAAAACCGCATGGCGCTGCTGACCCACAGGTCAGGCAACGGACAGCCTCTATAAAAGGGGCTGTCCGTTTTTCGTGATCGCCTTTCCCTTCCCGCCGCGGCGAGCTGTCATGCCCATCTGTTTTTTTGAACACTTTCCCTTCCGTTTTTTGAAAACAGGGTTGACATTCCTCCCGCATGCTCCTATAATCAAGATGTTTGTGGTCGCTAACTCCAGCCTGTTGCCTGAAGTCCCCTGAAGCTGTAGCGCCCACGCCATCATCCACGCAGGGCAAAGGCCCCGGAAGGAATTGCACAATGAACCTGAATGAATTGAAACCCGGTGAGTCCGCACGCATCGACCAGGTGGGCGGCGAAGGCGCGCTGCGCCAGCACTTTCTGGATATGGGCGTCCTGCCCGGAACAGAAGTGACCATGATGAAGCTCGCCCCGCTCGGCGACCCGATGGAGGTTCGCATCCACAGCTATGAGCTGACGCTGCGCCTCGCGGACGCGGAGAAGATTGCCATCACCCCGATCCGCTCCGTCCCTTCAGCCGCAGCGGAGGAGAAAAGCGCACGCAGGAAGAAGACCGATCACCCCGGTCTCGGCGAGGAGGGCAAGTTTCACCCGAAGGGCAGCGGCCATCCGCTGCCGGAGGGCACGAAGCTGACCTTCGCCCTGGTCGGCAACCAGAACAGCGGCAAAACCACCCTCTTCAACCAGCTCACCGGCGCCAACCAGCATGTGGGCAACTTCCCCGGTGTCACCGTCGACCGCAAGGACGGCGCGATCCGCGGCCATGCCGACACGCTGATCACCGACCTGCCCGGCATCTATTCGATGTCCCCCTATTCCAGCGAGGAGCTGGTCTCCCGCAACTTCGTCCTGCACGAGAAGCCCAAGGCCATCATCAACATCGTGGACGTGACGAGCATCGAGCGCAATCTCTACCTCACGATGCAGCTGCTGGAGATGGGCATCCCCACCGTCGTCGCCCTCAACATGATGGACGAGATGACCGGCAATGGCGGCGGCGTGGACGTCAACGCGATGGAGGCCATGCTCGGCGTGCCCGTGGTGCCGATCTCCGCCGCGAAGAACCAGGGCGTGGACGAGCTGGTGAAGCATGCCCTGCACATTGCCAAGTACCAGGAGGCGCCGCTGCGGCAGGATTTCTGCGGCAGCAGCGACCACGGCGGTGCCGTGCACCGCTGCCTGCACGCGGTGATCCACCTCATCGAGGATCACGCCGAGCAGGCAGGCCTCCCCGTGCGCTTCGCCGCAAGCAAGGTGATCGAGGGCGACGAGCTCATCGTCAGCCAGCTCAACCTTGACCCGAACGAGCGGGAAGCCCTGGAACACATCGTCCTGCAGATGGAGAAGGAGCGCGGTCTCGACCGCAGCGCCGCCATGGCGGACATGCGCTTCCACTATATCTATAAGGTCTGCGACGCCTGCGTGACCAAGCCCAAGGAGAGCCGGGAGCACAAGCGCAGCGAACAGATCGACCGTGTCCTCACAGGCCGCTGGACGGCGATCCCGATGTTCATCCTCATCATGGGGCTGGTCTTCTTCCTCACCTTCTACCTCATCGGCCCCTTCCTGCAGGACCTCCTGCAGAGCGGCATCGACGCGCTGGCCGGCGCGGTGGAGAACGCCATGGCCGCCGGGAACGTCAACCATACCATTCAGGAGCTTGTGCGGAAGGGCATCTTTGACGGCGTCGGCAGCGTGCTCAGCTTCCTGCCGATCATCGTGACCATGTTCTTCTTCCTCTCCATGCTCGAGGACAGCGGCTACATCGCCCGCGTCGCCTTCTTCATGGACAAGATGCTGCGGAAGATCGGCCTCTCCGGGCGCTCCATCGTCCCGATGCTGATCGGCTTCGGCTGCTCGGTGCCCGCCGTGATGTCCACGCGCACGCTGCCCAGCGAGCGCGACCGCAAGATGACCATCCTGCTTACCCCCTTCATGAGCTGCACAGCGAAGCTGCCGATCTACGGCTTCTTTGTGGCCGCCTTCTTCCCCGGCAAGAGCTGGCTGATCATCACGGGCCTGTATGTCCTCAGCATCCTCATCGGCATTCTGGTCGCCCTGCTTTTCAAGAAGACGCTGTTCAGGGGCGAGGCCGTTCCCTTCGTGATGGAGCTGCCGAACTACCGCCTGCCGAGCCTGCGCAGCGTGATGCAGCTGCTCTGGGAGAAATCCAAGGACTTCCTGCAGCGCGCCTTCTCGGTGATCCTCATCGCCACCATCGTCGTGTGGTTCCTGCGCAGCTTTGACTTCCACCTCAACTTTATCGAGGACTCCTCCGGCAGCATCCTGGCCGCCATCTCCGGCGTCATCGCGCCCGTGATGCGCCCGGTCGGCCTGGGCGACTGGCGCATCGTGACCTCGCTCATCAGCGGCTTCCTGGCCAAGGAGAGCGTTGTCTCGGTGATGGAACTCCTCTTTGCCGACGGCGTCGCCTCCATCGGCGCGCTGTCCGCCGTGTGCATGCTGGTCTTCAGCCTGCTCTACACGCCCTGCGTGGCCGCGATCGCCTCCGTCAAGCGTGAGCTGGGCTTCAAGTGGTCGGTGGGCCTCGTCGTGTGGCAGTGCTGCATCGCCTGGGTCGCGGCGCTGGTCGTCCGGCTCATCGGCATGGCCTTGGGCCTCAGCTGAGAAAGCAAAGGTGATACCATGAACATCTGGGACTTCCTGATTCTCGCATTGATTGCGGTCTGTGCCGTCGCCGCCTTCCGGCTGAGCCGGAAGGGCGGGCGCAGCTGCACGGGCTGCTGCGCCGCGTGCAGTCAGGCCTGCGCTGAAAAGGCGCGCAGAAAGGGCAGCGTATGACCAGCGTGCTCCTGATCGCCGCGCTTGCGGCGCTCATCATCTGGGCGGTCCTGCACGCCGTGCGCAAGGCCAAAAAGGGCGGCGGATGCTGCGGCGACCGCGAGGAGACCGTCGCGAAGTCAGCTGTCCGGGACCGGAACAAGGCGCATTATCCGCACACGCTGACCCTGCGCATCGGCGGCATGACCTGTGACAACTGTGCCCGCAGGGTGGAAAACGCCCTGAACAGTCTCGACGGCGTCTGGGCGACCGTGCGCATCAGCGACCACCGCGCCCTGGTGCGGATGAAGGACACGCCGAACGAGCAGACGCTCCGCAAAGCCGTACAGGACGCCGGGTATGTGGTGCTCGGGGTGGAAAGCGAAGCGAACTCCTGAGTCCATCCATCAACATAAAGCGGGAACCTCGCCTTTTCGCAAGGTTCCCGCTTTTTTGTGCGCGCGAATTGTTCCGCCTTTATACCTCTGATGTTCTTGTAGCGCGTATAGCCTTCGTAGCGATAGCTGGCGTCGATCCCGTGCATGAAGACTGCGCGGCTCTCAGTCTCCTCCGTGAGCGCGGTTCTCAGCAGCAGCTTGATCTCCGTGTCCTTCACGGGCGGCAAGGTAATCTTCCCGGTCCACCCTCTCCCAGTCGATGACTTTGCTGATTCCACCCCGGAGCATCGCGTCCAGCCAGATGCGCGTGGCGCGCCCGTTGCCCTCCAGGAAAGGATGAGCGATGTTCGTCTCAATGTATTTCGCAAGAATCTGATCAAAATCTTCCTTGGGCATCCCGCTGATGCGCCGCAGGGCTTCGTCGAGATATAGCGCCGAGGCGAAACGGAACCCGCCCTTGGCCATGTTCAGCGTGCGCGTCTGTCCGGCAAAGTCATATATGTCCTCAAAGAGCCACTTGTGGATTGCCTGCAGGCCCGCGTAGGTTCCCACCTCAAAGGTCTCCAGCACGTGCTCGTCATAAGGCCGCCTGGCCTTCTGTTTGCTGATTCGCTCTTTCTCGTATTGGACCTCGATGCCGTCCAATCCCAGCTTGTTTCTGATTTCCATGAGGTCTCCGATGATACGCAGATGATAGACAGGGAACGCCCTTATGATACAGAAAAGCCCCGGAACACTGATTGCCAATGTCCCGGGGAGTCGAAGTGGCGG
>CAMNLM010000090.1 GCA_946543085.1 uncultured Clostridia bacterium
AGCCCTCCGCAGGAGCGCCTTTACAGGGGGTCCGGGGGAAGCTTTCCGGAGGAAAGGTTCCCCCGGGCGACCAACCAGAACCTCCCCTCCCCGCTTGCGGGGAGGGGTCGGGGGTGGGGCCACCGCTCACAGGGCGTGTCACCAAAACATCTCCCGCAGCCGCCTCCCTCTCCCCAAAAAACAAAGAACGCAGGCAGTCCCTCGTTCCGGGACCCTGCGTTCTTCCCTCTGCACAGACCTTACGCCTTCTGCCATTCGTCGGCCTTGGCGGCGGAGATGCGCTTGATGGTCTCCTCGGCATAGACGGAGGCTTCGCCGCCCTTGCCATAGAGGAACATCTTGCCGTCGGGCATCTTGTAGAGGCCCTCCTCATAGCCGGCGGGATCGCCGAAGGCACCGACGGTCTTCTTGGCGACCAGCTCGGCGACGTCCGTGTCATACTCGACCTTGCAAATGACTTTCTTCATGATGATTTCCTTCTTTCTGATTCGCACATGTTTCCGCATGTGCAATATGGATGGTGGTAACTTTTTCCACCGGGCGGTTGTATTCTCCATTTTTGCCGTTTTTCCTGCTTATTTCCATGCATTTTTCGGTTTTTTTTCGTTTTTTTTGCGGGAAATTGTATTACATGCACATGACGGACAAGCTCATACCAGATCAGACATTGCCGATCCGGCCTTCAGCTTCTCCGCTGGAGGGCGATCCAGTCGAAAAGGGTCACTTCCCTGCCGTCCACGGTCACCGGCTGCCCGTCGCGGTCAGTCTTGCAGTCGTTGTTCAGCACGGGAATCCACGCGAAGTGGTCAAACCAGACGTGCGGCCTGCCGTCCGGGTCGGTGAATTCGCCGTGCAGGTCGACGATCTGCTCCCACATCGTGAGGATGGCCTTCTTCGCGCCGGCGGCCTTCAGCCGCTTCCAGGTGGCCTCGGCGTAGACCTCCGGCTTCACCACGGGATCCTTCGCGCCCTGGGCGAACCAGATCGGCAGCTCCGCCAGACGCCGCAGCTGCGCGTCAGTGATATTCCTGTCCGCCAGCGCCTCGCAGATCGGGAAGGCCGCAGCGAAGAAGTCCGGGTAGTCGATGACCATCCGCATGGTCATGAAGCCGCCGTTGGAGTCGCCGCCGACATAGATGCGGCTGCGGTCGATGGCACCCTCGTACCGGGCGATGAACTCGTCGATCGCGTATTTCAAGGCCTCCACATACATGGATCTGCCCTCGCTGTGGTATTCGCCGGAGCCGTCGTCCAGCCACATGGTCGGGCACTGCGGCGAGAAGACGAACGCGCCGCCAAACTTGCGCTGCACCTCGTCCTTGACCAAGGCGGGCACCTTGTTGCCGGTGAAACTGATGGCGGTGTCGTCGCCACCCTCCCCCGCGCCGTGGAGCCAGACGATGAGCGGATGCTTTTCCGAGCGGATCTCCGGCACGAAATACCCGTACCGCAGGGGAATCGCCGGGTGGGTCGACTCGGCCAGCCGGAACAGCTCGCGGTCGGGGTTCTTCACGCCGCCGCAGCGGGTGAAGCGCAGTCCCGTCAGCAGGGTTTCGCCCTCGCCGACCGGCGCGGTCTGGGTCACGCTGTAGTCGCAGATCACGTAGCGCTCGTGGCCGTTGATGTTCGTGAAGTCGGCCGCCATCGCGGCGGAGCAGGGATAGGCCGGGCCGTAGGGCATTTCCAGCGCCACCAGGCGGCTGCGGTCGAGCCGCCCGCCGTCGGCGGAGCAGGGATAGGCCGCGCGCACGGGCCGGTAGCCGCGGGAGGGCAGCAGCTCGTCCCTGTGCAGGAAGTCGCGCGGGAGCAGAACCGGCGAGCCGTCCATGTTCAGCAGCTCCACATAGACCAACCACTGATCCGCGCGGATCTCCTCCGCCGCGACCTCGCGCGGCATGGCGAGGGTCAGCTTGTGAACATAGGGCCCGAAGTCGGTGACGGCGATATGCTGGAAATAGATGCCTGGCATGGTGATCGTCCTTTCTGTCGCGGTGTTCGGTACGCTTATCATAGCATCAGTTGCCATCCGGCGCAATCGCTTTTCGCGGGATCCCCGCGCCGCAGGCCGGCGTCCGCAGGAGAAAAGCCCCTCCGTTTTGCCGGAGAGGCGTTCGGTTCCTTTTCAGCGCGTGTGCTCAGTGCGTGGCGCCCATGGCGACCTGCTCGTCGCTCGCGTTCTCCACAATGGCCCTCAGCGCGGCCTCGATGCCGGTCACGATGTCCGCCCTGGAGAGGCTCGGGGTGTTGGGCCGGGCCGCGACCTGCTCGTGCAGGAAGGGCACGTGCATGAAGCCGCCGCGCATGGCGGGATAGGACTTCGCGATGTGGTACAGCACGCCGTACATCAGGTGGTTGCACACATAGGTGCCGGCGGTGTTGGAGAGACTCGCGGGCACGCCGGCGGCCTTGATCGCGTTCACCATGGCCTTCACGGGCAGGGTGGCGAAATAGGCCGGCGCGCCGTCCGCCATCACGGGCTGGTCGACGGGCTGGTTGCCCTCGTTGTCCGGGATGCGGCCGTCGTCGCAGTTGATGGCGACGCGCTCCGGGGTGAGGCCGATGCGGCCGCCCGCCTGGCCGATGCACAGCACGGCGTCGGGCCGTTCGCGCTCCATGGCGGCGCGGACGGTCTCGATGGCCTTGCCGAAGACGACCGGCACGTCCACCTTCACGATCTGCGCGCCGGCGACCTCGTCCGCCACCAGGGCCACGGCCTCCTGGGCGGGGTTCACGGTGTCGCCGCCGAAGGGCTCAAAGGCGGTGAGTAGGATTTTCATCGGAAAACACCTGCTTTCTGTGATGAGAGGGCTCCCGGTCCCGCCGGAAGCCCTCTTTGTCTCCGCTTACCTGAACGCGAAGAAATACATGAGCGCGATGTGGATGACCAGCATGACGCAGGCCACGGGGATCTGGCTCTTGATGATCGCGTACTTGTTCTTGACCTCCAGCAGCGCCGCGGGCATGATGTTGAAGTTCGCGGCCATGGGGGTGCACAGGGTGCCGCAGTAACCGGCGGTCAGGCCGAGCGCGCCGACCACAACGGGGTTCGCGCCCTGCATGATCAGGAAGGGCACGCCGATGCCCACCGTGATCACGGAGAAGGCGGCGAAGCCGTTGCCCATGATGATGGTGAACAGGGCCATGGCGATGCAGTACACCGCGCAGGCGATGAGGCGGCTGTTCTCGGGGATGATGGCGCTGACGCCGTTCGCGATGACCGTGCCGACACCGGCGGCGGTGAACAGCGCGCCCAGGGCGGACAGCAGCTGCGGCAGGATGCCGACCGGGCCGACGTTGTCCATCAGGCGGGTGCCGTCAATGACGGTATACTTCGGCGGGGCCTTGAACAGGCACAGGGCCACCAGGAGGGCCACCAGGCCGGAGACGCCGATGGCGTTGTTGGCGGTCAGCCAGCTCAGCGCGGGCACGGAGCCGCCCAGGGTGGCGGCGACCACGGCGACCAGCGCCAGGCACAGGGCCGGGATGAACACCTTATAGCCCAGCTTGTCCGCGGAGGCGCGGACCTTCTTGGGGTCGGGGACATCGTTGGCGCTCTGCTTCACGCCGTTGATGGCGGTGATCACGGCGATGCCGATGATGCACAGGCCGGTGATCCACTTGGGCAGGTGGTTGCCCAGGATGAAGGTGAAGGCCAGCAGGAACCAGAAGACCGCGGTGGTGATCTTCTTTTCCGCCTTGGGATCGCGCAGGGCCTTGACGCCCACCAGCGCGAAGACAATGCCGATGAGGGAGTAGAAGACTTCAGCGACAACCTGGCTCGCGTTCATGATTTGCCGCCTCCCTTCGCCATTTTCGCAAGTTTGCCGTCCAGGGTGAGATCGCGCTATACGCCCACCAGCACGGAGATGACGGCGATCGGGATGGACCAGGTCGCGATGGAGAGAGGATTGACAGTAGCTTCAACATTCTCAAAGCCGTGTTCTGCCAATGTGCTAACAAGAGTATTCACAATCAGCAGGGTACCGGAAGCGCCCATGAAGCAGTTCTGGGCGAAGAAGTTGCCGTAGTTCTCGGCGGCGGCGGAAGCGCCGCGGATGGTGTCGCTGGTCTCCTCGTCGATCTCGCCGTATTTGGCGATGGCAGCGCCCTCAGCCATCGGCACCACGACGGGGCGGACGAACTGGGGATGGCCGCCCAGGCGGACGGAGAAGGCCGCGGCCAGCGTGCGGATCACCTGATAGATCAGGATGACGCGGCCGGTGGTCGCGTTCTTGATGCTGCGGATGAAGTCGATGGCCTTTTCCTTCAGGCCATAGCGCTCGCAGATGCCGATGCAGGGCAGCGTCAGCACGAAGAGCGTCGCGGTGCGATTGGAGATGAAGGAACTGCCGAGTGTATCCAGGATCTCCATGGGAGTCATTCCGGCCACGAGACCGGTGGCTACGCCGGCGATGACGACCGTCGCGATGGTATCGAACTTGATGGCGAAACCGATCACAACGATCAGGACACCAATGAGTTTCAAAGCGTCCATGGTTTACCTCCCTGTTTCAGAATAAAATTGATCAACCTGCCTTTTCGCAGGATGGATCCACGATGAAGGCGCTCTCCAGCACCCGGGTCATGATCTGCGCGGTCTCCTTCTCGCTCTTCCCGGTCAGCTTCACCATCTCGGCCAGGGTCCAAACGGGCTTCCTGGCCAGCTGCGGGACGTAGGTGCGCAGCTCGCGCAGCATCTGGGCGGGAAAGGTCGCCAGCACGATGAGCGGTATGCTCAGGGCGACGCGCCACAGCTCCAGGTAGAGGCCGAATTTGCCGCCCTTCATGCACAAGAGAAAGAGAACCGCCGCGGCGGGCACAGAGAGCAGAATCATGTAGAAGATGATGTCCGCGCCGTTGGACCTGACGCTGCGGATGCGGATGGGCTTGTCAAAGTCATAGACCTTTCCCTTCTTCACGCGTCCGCGCCTCCTTCCTCTGTCAATTTTGTCTGTATCCCCTATTATAGAGACTTAAAATGCAATGTCAAGACATATGCCATGCATCAAACTCATTTTTCCCCGCAATTTGAGGGTTCTTTTTGCACTTTTTGTGGTTTTTGATGCAAAAGCTGGTTCCGTCCGTCATTCTTTCGCCAGCCGGAAGGCAGAGCGCCAGGCCGGAGAAAGAAACCGCCGGGCATTTACACGGCCCGCCGCGGGGGGTATAATAGCCGGCGTGTCCCCATCAAACGCAAAGGAAGTCTCTTCGCATGAATCAGGATCTCACGGTCGGGAAACCCTCCTCGGTGCTCTGGCGCTTCTGCCTGCCCCTGTTCGGCAGCATCATCTTCCAGCAGCTCTACAACATCGCCGACAGCTGGGTGGCGGGGAAATTCATCGGTGAAAATGCCCTCGCCGCGGTCGGCAACAGCTACGAGATCACGCTGATCTTCATCGCCTTCGCCTTCGGCTGCAACATGGGCTGCTCGGTGGTGGTGTCGCAGCTCTTCGGCGCGAAGGATTACCGCCACATGAAGACCGCCGTCTCCACGGCCATGCTGATGACCGGCGCGGTCTGCGCCTGCCTGATGGCCATCGGGCTCCCGGGCAGCCGGCGTCTGCTCGCCCTCCTGCGCACGCCGGAGGAGGCCATGGCGGACTCCGCCCTGTATCTCGAAATCTACATCCTCGGCCTGCCGTTCATGTTCTTCTACAACGTGTCCAACGGCGTGTTCTCCGCGCTCGGGGATTCGCGCACGCCCTTCATCTTCCTGGCCCTGTCCTCCACGGCGAACATTGTGATGGATATCTTCTTCGTGACCGCCCTGGGCATGGGCGTGGCCGGCGTCGCCTGGGCGACCTTCCTCTGCCAGGGCGTGAGCGCCGCGCTCGCGGTCACGGTGGCGCTGCGGCGGTTGCGCGCCCTGCCCGCCGCGGAGGGAGACCAGGGCCGCGGAAGGGCGCCGCTCTTCTCCGTCGAGCTGCTGAAAAAGATCCTCATCATCGCCATCCCCAGCACGTTCCAGCAGAGCTTCATCTCCGTGGGCAACCTGGTGATCCAGGGCGTCATCAACGGCTTCGGCACCGGCGTGATGGCCGGCTATTCCGCCGGGGTGAAGCTGAACAATCTGGTCATCACCTCCTTCACCACCCTCGCCAACGGCATCTCGAATTACACCGCGCAGAACATCGGCGCGGGCCAGCGGGACCGCGTGCGCCTCGGCCTGCGCGCGGGGCTGCGGATGGTGTGGATGCTGTGCGTGCCGTTCTGCCTGCTGTACTTCTTCGCGGGCGAGACGCTGATGCGCTTCTTCCTGGACGCGCCGACCGACGCCGCCCTGCGGACGGGCATCGTGTTCCTGCGCATCCTCTCCCCGTTCTATTTCATGGTCTCCGCCAAGCTCGCCGCGGACGGCGTGCTGCGCGGCGCGGGCCTCATGAAGCCCTTCATGATCGCGACCTTCACCGACCTCATCCTGCGCGTCGTGCTGGCCATGCTGCTCTCCCGCACGAGCCTCGGCTCCACGGGCATCTGGTGCGCCTGGCCCATCGGCTGGTGCATCGCCACGGCGCTGTCGCTGCTGTTTTACCGGAAAGCCTTTGGCGGCAGGCCGGTCGGGAGCGAAAAGGCCGCCTGAGGCAGGCGCACGCTGCCTCCCACAGAGAGAATCCCGGATGAAAAAACTCCCCGCCTGCCGGGAGGGGCCGGGACGGTGCAGCGTCAGCGAAACCGAAGGCGGGCATCCCTTCTGACAGAAACAGTCATCCAGACGCTATCCCGCGCGGGGGAAAAGAAAAACCCCCGCGCGGCTTTTTTTCAGCCGCACGGGGGAAGGAAAGAGAAGGAATTACTGCTTGACTTCATCCACCACAGCCAGGGTGACCTGCAGGTCCACATACTCACCCTCGGGGATGTTATCCGTGGCCTCGGCCAGGCCGGGCACGCGGTACACCTTGATGTTCAGCACATCGCCCTCCTTGTGCTCGGCGATGATGGAGGTCATCTGGTTGACGCCGGTGATCACGGTGCCGTCCACATCCACGATGATGTCGTTGGCCTGCATGCCGGCCTTGTCCGCGGGGCCGTTGGGATCCACGGCGGTCACGTACACGCCGTTGGGCAGCGCGCCGGAGAGGATGGCGGTGGAGTTGGTGTTCATCGAGGTGACGGTCACGCCCAGGCGGGGCTTGCCCACCAGGGTGTTGTTGGCGGAGGCGTTGTCGCCGCTCTGCATGTCACTGGCGACCTCAGGTGTGGCGACCTTGCCGGAGAGCACGTCGTTGATCAGGGGCTTGGCGGCGTTGATCGGGATGCACATGCCGATGCCCTCGATGCTCGCGCCGGAGAAGGCGGAGCCGGAGTACTTCAGGGTGGGGATGCCCATCAGCTCGCCGTTGACGTTGAACATGCCGCCGCCGCTGTTGCCGTTGTTGATGGCCGCGTCGGTCTGGATCATGGTGTTGGTGGTGGTCTCCTTGCGGCCGTAGCGGTCATAGCTGGAGGAGGACACGGCGCGGTTCAGGGCGGACACGATGCCCGTGGTCACGGTGCCGTAGAAGTTGTTGCCCAGCGGGTTGCCGATGCAGATGGCCCAGTCGCCCACGGTCAGGTTATCGCTGTCGCCCAGAACCACGGGCTTGATGTCCAGCTCGGGCGCGTAGACGATGGCGATGTCCAGGTTGGCATCGCTGGTCACGAGCACGCCGTCGATCTCCTTGGTGGAGCCGTCCTCGGCCAGCACGGCGATCTTCAGGGAGCTCGCGCCGTCCACCACGTGGTTGTTGGTCAGCACATAGTCGTCGGCGATGACCACGCCGGAGCCGGTGCCCGCCAGCACCTCCTGGGTGGAGGGCTGCTGGTTGCCGCCGTTGCCGTAGTCGCCATAGCCGCCGAAGCCGCGGCCGAAGCCGAAGAAGTCACCCCAGCCGCCCCAGTTGCCATAGTTGTTGGAGTAGCGGACGGTCTGATAATTGTTGACGCCGACCACGCTGTCCTTCACCTCGGCGATGGCCTCCGTGAAGGGGCTGGTGACGACAACCGTGTTTTCCGCCTGCGCGGTGCCCGCGCTTGTAAGCGCCATGGTGGCGCCGCAACCCAGCATGACACACGCCACCGCCAGGGAAATGATGCCAAGTACGTTCTTTCTGTTGGTCTTCATAACTGTTACCTCCGTTCGCTCTGCGCGGGTGTCGCGGCCCGCGCCGTCAGCCCGGATGAACCCTCATCCTTTTGGCTTCGGTCGTAGTATAATACGCGAATATGAAAAGTGTGTGAAAAAAGAGTGAAAGATGAAAAGGAAAACCGTCACACAGAAAAAATCGGCATGCGCGGGTGAATCCGCCGAGCGGCCCTTTCCGGAAGGGCTGCGGTTTTTACCACTTCGTTTCCTCCTTGTTCCTCTTTTTTCCTCCTCCGGGCCTCTTTTCCCGCCCCAATCGGTTCGCCCGCCCTTGACACTCCCCGCCCGGCGGTTGTATAATCTCCCTCGGCAAAGGAAACCCGCAAGCACGGGAGAAGCCACCGGGAACCCCATCAGAGAGCCGTCGGGCGGTGCGAGACGGCGGGGGACGCGGCGTGGCCTCCGCTCCCGGAGGGTACAGGCGAGGAGCCTGTGGGGTGTGCCCCTTACAGCGCGAGAGAGGCCCGGCTTCCGCGGCGCGCGGAGAGACGGGTGAAACGGGTGGCACCGCGAGCAAGCATCGCCCCGGAAGAGAAGCCGGGGCTTTTTCTTTGCCGGAAGCGCCGGAACATCGCTGAAACAAAAGAGACAAAGGAAGCAAAGGAAAGAGAACGAGGAGGAAACCCACATGCTGGACATTGCCCTGCTCCGCACGAATCCGGAGCTCGTCAAGGAAAACATCCGCAAGAAATTCCAGGACGCCAAGCTGCCCCTGGTGGACGAAGTGGTCGCGCTGGACAAGGAATACCGCGAGACCATCCAGAAGGCCGACGGCCTGCGCAACCAGCGCAAGGTGCTCTCCAAGCAGATCGGCGGCCTGATGGCGAAGGGCCAGAAGGACGAGGCCGAGGCCGTGAAGGCGCAGGTCGCCGCGGCGGCCGATGAGCTGGCCGCGCTGGAAGCCCGCGAGGAGGAGCTGCAGGGCGAGATCCGCAAGCGCATGCTCGTCATCCCGAACATCATCGACCCCAGCGTGCCGATCGGCAAGGACGACAGCGAGAACGTGGAGATCGAGCGCTTCGGCGAGCCCGTGGTGCCGGACTTCGAGATCCCCTACCACGTGGACATCATGGAGCGCCTGAGCGGCATCGACCTGGATTCCGCCCGCAAGACCAGCGGCAACGGCTTCTATTACCTCATGGGCGACATCGCGCGCCTGCACTCCGCCATCCTGAGCTACGGCCGCGACTTCATGATCGACCGCGGCTTCACCTACTGCATTCCGCCCTACATGATCCACGGCAACGTGGTCAACGGCGTGATGTCCTTCGCCGAGATGGAGAACATGATGTACAAGATCGAGGGCGAAGACCTCTATCTGATCGGCACGTCCGAGCACTCCATGATCGGCAAGTTCATCGACACCATCCTCGATGAAAGCCAGCTCCCGCAGACCCTCACCAGCTACAGCCCCTGCTTCCGCAAGGAGGTCGGCGCGCACGGCATCGAGGAGCGCGGCGTCTACC
>CAMNLM010000091.1 GCA_946543085.1 uncultured Clostridia bacterium
ACCAACGTGATTTCCATCACGGACGGCCAGATCTTCCTGGAGACCGAGCTGTTCCACTCCGGCATCATGCCGGCCGTGAACCCCGGCATCTCGGTCAGCCGCGTGGGCGGCGACGCCCAGATCAAGGCCATGAAGAAGGTGGCGGGCTCGCTGAAGCTGCTCTACTCCCAGTACCGCGAGCTGCAGAGCTTCTCCCAGTTCGGTTCCGATCTGGACGCGGACACCAAGGCCCGTCTGGCCCTTGGCGCGCGCATCGTGCAGGTGCTGAAGCAGAAGAACGAGGCCCCCGTGGACATCGCGCACCAGGTGTGCATCATCTATGCCGTGGTCAATGGTCACCTGAACGACATCGCCGTGGAGAAGCTGGAGGTCTTTGAAGCCCGCCTGTATGAATTCATGGACAACCGCTACAGCGACGTGCTGGAAGCCATCCGCACCACCGGCAAGCTGGAGAAGGAGACCGAGGACAAGCTCAAGGCCGCCCTGGGCGAGCTGAAGCGCGAGTTTACGGTCCCCGCCGAGTAAGGAGGGAAGGCATGGCTGGCGTTTCCACCAAGGAGATCAAAACCCGGATACGCAGCATGGAGAGCACCAAGCAGATCACCAAGGCGATGGAGATGGTGGCGGCCTCCAAGCTGCGCCATGCCCAGGCTCAGATCGCTTACTCCCGCCCCTACTTCCGCATGATTTACGGCGTGATCCAGGACATCGTCGAGACGACCCAGGATCAGCGCCTCCCCTACCTCACGCCCGTGAAGAAGGCAGCGCACAAGACCGCCTATGTGGTCATTGCGGGCGACCGCGGGCTGGCCGGCGGCTACAACAGCAACGTGCTGAAACTGTGCTACGGCGAGATGCGGGAGGGCGAGTGCGCGGTGCTGCCCATCGGCAAGAAAGCCGTGGATTTTTTCACGGCCCGCGGCGTCCAGCTCCTGAACGAAAACTACGCCGAGGCCGAGCACGTGTCAGTCAGCGACTGCTTCACCATGGCGCGGGCCCTGTGCAAAGCCTTCCGCGCGGGTGAATACGACGAGATCCGCCTCGGCTATTCCAACTTCGTCTCCGTGCTGAGCCAGACCCCCGCGACGATGAAGCTGCTGCCGCTGGAGCCGGAGGCCAAGGAGAAGACCGCGAAGTCCGACATCCTCTATGAGCCAAACAGCGGCGAGGTCTTCGAGAACATTATCCCGGAATACATCGGCGGCGTCATCTACGGCGCTCTGTGCGAAAGCCGCGCCTCCGAGCAGGCCGCGCGCCGCAGCGCCATGGACACCGCCACCCAGAACGCCGAGGATATGATTGCCGACCTGAGCCTGAAATATAACCAGGCCCGCCAGGCCGCCATCACCCAGGAAATCACCGAGATCGTCGCGGGCACCTGATCGGCCGCGGCAGACGACATTCCCAGCTATGATTCCGCAGAGGAGTTGAAGCCAATGGCAAAGAATACAGGAACCGTGATCCAGATCATGGGTCCGGTTCTGGACATCCGATTCGCTGACGACAGCCTTCCGAACCTGCTCAACGCCATCGAGGTGGAGCACGGCGACCGCAAAATTGTGGCGGAGGTTGAGCAGCACATCGGCGACAACGTGGTTCGCTGTGTGGCCATGAGTTCCACGGACGGACTGCAGCGCGGCGCGAAGGCCACCGACACGGGCGCCGCCATCAGTGTGCCCGTGGGCGAAGGCTGCCTGGGCCGCGTGTTCAATCTGCTCGGCCAGCCCATCGACGAGGGCAAGCCGCTGCCTGAGGGCATGGAGCGGTGGCCTATCCACCGCCCCGCTCCCTCTTATGAGGAGCAGCAGACGTCCACCGAGATTCTGGAGACCGGCATCAAGGTCGTCGACCTGATCTGCCCCTATGCAAAGGGCGGCAAGATCGGTCTGTTCGGCGGCGCCGGCGTGGGCAAGACCGTTCTGATCATGGAACTGATCAACAACGTGGCCAAGGCGCACGGCGGCATCTCCGTGTTCACGGGCGTCGGCGAGCGCACCCGCGAAGGCAACGACCTCTACAACGAGATGATCGAGTCCGGCGTCATCAACAAGACCGCCATGGTCTACGGTCAGATGAACGAGCCCCCGGGAGCCCGTATGCGCGTCGGCCTCTCCGGCCTGACGATGGCCGAATATTTCCGCGATGTGAAGCATCAGGACGTGCTGCTCTTCATCGACAACATCTTCCGCTTCACCCAGGCCGGCTCCGAGGTGTCGGCTCTGCTGGGCCGCATGCCCTCCGCCGTGGGTTATCAGCCGACGCTGGCCACGGAGATGGGCGCCCTGCAGGAACGCATCACCTCCACCAAGAACGGCTCCATCACCTCCGTGCAGGCCGTGTACGTCCCCGCGGACGACTACACCGACCCCGCCCCGGCGACCACCTTCGCCCATCTGGACGCGACGACGGCTCTGGACCGCTCCATCGCCTCCCTGGGCATCTATCCCGCCGTGGATCCCCTGGCCTCCACCTCGCGCATCCTGAGCCCCGAGATCGTGGGCAAGGATCACTACGAGACCGCCCGCGACGTGCAGCGGATGCTGCAGCGCTACAAGGAGCTGCAGGACATCATCGCCATCATGGGCATGGACGAGCTGAGCGAGGAAGACAAGCTGACGGTCAACCGTGCCCGCAAGGTGCAGCGCTTCCTGTCCCAGCCCTTCTCCGTCGCCGAGCAGTTCACCGGCTACGAGGGCAAGTACGTGCCGCTCAAGGAGACGATCCGCGGTTTCCGCGAGATCATCGAAGGCAAGCACGACGACATCCCCGAGAGCTACTTCCTGTTTGCCGGCAGCATTGACGAAGTGGTCGCCAAGTTCCGGGAAGGTGAGGCCAAATGAAAAGCTTTCCGCTGAAGATCGTCACCCCGGACGGCCCTCAGTTTGAGGGCGAGGCCGAGGAGCTGATCGTGCGCACCATCAGCGGCGACATGGGCATCCTCGCCGGTCACATCGACTGCGTCACCGCCCTCGGCATGGGCCGCGCCACGGTCGTGACTTCCGAGGGCAAGCGCGAAGCCGCATGCATCGGCGGCATCCTTTCCGTGCTGGACGGAACGGTCAGCCTGGTGCCGACCACCTTCGAGTGGGCCGACAAGATTGACCTGGGCCGCGCGGAGGCCGCTGAGCAGCGCGCCCGCAGGATGCTGGAGGACAAACGCCTCTCCAACGTGGAGGTCCGTCTGGCCGAGGCCCGCCTGAAACGCGCCCTGGTTCGCCAGAGCGTCGCGTCCGCCAGGCTGGGTCGCTGAAGCCTCTCCGTCATCCAGTGCGCCAAAAACCACGCAGTCGAAACGGCTGCGCGGTTTTTGCTTCCATCCACACCCATCACGATCAAAGGAGGCCCCATGAGCAATCAACCCCAGGAAAACATCATGGGCACAGCGCCGATCAAACGCCTGGTGCTGACCACCGGCATCCCGCTGATGCTGAGCCTGCTCATCAATTCCCTGTACAACTTCGTCGACTCCGTGTTTGTCTCCCGCGTGTCCGAGGAAGCGCTGACCGCGCTCTCTCTGGCTTCACCCGTGCAGATGCTGGTGTCCTCCCTCGGCCTGGGCAATGCCGTCGGCCTCAACGCGGTGATCTCCAAGGCCCTCGGTGAGAAGCGGCCCGACAAGGTGCGCAAAGCGGCGGATGCCGCCATCTTCATCGCGCTCTGCTCCTGGGCGCTCATCGCGGTGGTGTGTGTGCTGCTTGTCGGTCCCTATTTTGCCTGGCAGAGCGGCGGAAACGCCGTCATCGCCCGGTACGGCCGGCAGTATCTGACCATCTGCATGCTCTTCTCCCTGGGACAGATGGGCCAGTGGGTATTCGACCGCTTCGTCATCGCGAGCGGGCGCTCCACGCTGTTTCTGTTCACCCTGTCCGCCGCGTCCATTACCAACCTGATTCTGGACCCGATCTTCATCTTCGGGTGGTTCGGCCTCCCCCGCCTGGAGACCATGGGCGCAGCCATCGCCACGGTCATCGGCCAGTTTGCAGGGTTGCTCGCCGGCATCCTGATCAACCGCAGATGGAACACGGAGATTCCGTTCGGCTTCACCCTGAAGCCTGATCTCCCAAGCGTGAAGTCCATCCTGAAGGTCGGCCTCCCCTCCACCCTTGTTCAGGTGCTGACCAGTGTCGTCACCATGGCCATGAACACGATCCTGCTCGTCTTCTCCTCCACCGCGGTCGCGATTTACGGCGTGTGCACGCGCATATTCAGCGTCGTGTCCGTCGGTGTGCACGGCATCGACAACGGCCTGATTCCAATCGTCGCCTACAACTTCGGCGCGAAGAAAAAGCCCCGGATAGCCGAGGCCATCAAATGGACTCTGGTCTACTCTGTGATCTTCTATCTCGTCTTCTTCGCGGTGCTGGAGGCCGTGCCTGCCATGGTGCTGCGCATCTTTGACGCCTCGGACTACATGCTGGAGATCGGCTGCCCCGCGCTGCGCATCCTTGCCCTTTCGTGGTTCCTGGCCATTCCCTCGCTGGTCTTCGCTGCCTCGCTGCAGGGGCTTTCCCTCGGCACGCACAGCATGGTGCTGACACTGACACGCCAGGCCATCCTCCCGGTGATCTTCGCGCTGGTTCTCCGTCTGACGGGGAACATCAACGTCTTCTGGCTGTCCTTCATCCTCGCGGAGCTTCTGGGCATTCCGCTGGGGATCTGTCTTTGGCGCAGAGCATACCAGAACATTCCCGGTTGAAAACAGAATCCAGTTTGTCTCTCAGCTGTCTTTTCTTCCGGCTGAGAGACTTTTTCTTCTCGCTGCTTGTGCGCTATTCTGTTGGTCTGTCATCATGCAGACCGAAGTCTGTCTATGACGTCCTGTTCTTTTGACCCCGACTGCCAGATTTCAGCTGTTCTTCACCGCATGTTCAGAAACGCGCGGTAGACTGACGGCAGATATCGAGCAGCGAGAGCGTAAGACCGGATATCCAGAAACAAATGGAGGATGATTTCATGAAACGCATTATTCTGATGACTCTTGTCCTTGCGCTGCTCTGCGCCGGCGTGAACACGCTGGGCATGGCGGAAGGCATGAACCACGCGGACCGCGGGCAGCGCGGCCCCGGCGGCGGCATGCGCGGCGGTGCGGGCGGTGGGACCGACAAGTCCGGCGACGCAGAACTCCAGGCCATGATTGCCAGCGTCGCGCCGAAGTTCCAGCTGTTGACCTTCGAGGACGCGGAGACGGGCACGAGCCTGCAGTACCAGCTCTATGTGCCGGAAAACTACGACGCAGCCGGAAGCTATCCGATGATCCAGTTCATTCCGGATTCCAGCGTCGTGGGACGCAGTGCGGATTATGTGCTGACCCAGGGCTGGGGCGGCCTCATCTGGGCGACAGAAGAGGAGCAGGCCAAGCATCCCGCCTTTGTCGTGGTGCCGGTATTCACCGAAACCATCGTCGACGACAATTTCAACCACTCCGCGCAGATTGACGTCGCCATGCGCCTGCTGCAGTCCCTGACGGAGACCTATCCGATCGACACCAACCGCATCTATACAACCGGCCAGTCCATGGGCGGCATGACTTCTTTCCATCTGAGCATCGCCTACCCGGATTTCTTCGCGGCCTATCTCTTTGTCGGCTCTCAGTGGGACACCGCGCTGCTTGGCGGTCTGGAAAACGTCCCCTTCTTCTACATTGTCTCGGCCGGGGATCCCAAGGCTTCCGCCGGTCAGGCCGCCCTGCTTGCTCTGTTTGACGCGGACGGCGCCGCTTACAGCCATGCCGAGTGGAGCGCACAGGATAGTGCGGATGCCCAGACCGCCGCCGTCTCCGCCATGCTTGCCGAGGGCCGCAGCGCCAACTTCGTGACCTTCACCCTGGGGTCGACCCTCGCGGAGGGGCAGACCGCCGGCGGCGGCGCGGGCGACCATATGACCTCCTTCGATATCGCCTACAAGCTCGAAGCCGTCCGGGATTGGCTCTTCTCGCAGAGCAAGGCCACGCCCCTCTGACACAGCGCCTTGAGCGATACGGCGGATTCTGAATGCCTCATATCAACAGAAAACAGGAGCGGCTCTCTGGAATGGAGGGCCGCTCCTGCGGTTTCGCGGAAGCTGTCATGCGGACAGCTTCCCGTATTGGACTTTACTTGGAGACGTACGCCACAGCGCTCTCTGCCGCGATGCGGCCAAAGATGACGATGTCCGCCACAGCGTTGCCGCCCAAACGGTTGCCGCCGTGGACGCCGCCGGTGACCTCACCCGCCGCAAACAGGCCGGGGATCACGTTGCCTTCGGTGTTGATGACCTCGGCGGAAGTGTTGATCTTCACGCCGCCCATCGTGTGATGGATGCCGGGAGCGATCTGGATCGCGTAGTAAGGCGGGGTGCTCAGGTCGGCATTCATGCCGGTTGTGCGGCCGAAAGCCGCGTCATTCTGCGTCTTGACCGCCTCGTTCCAGTCAGCCAGGGTCTTCGCCAGCGTCGCAGGATCGATGCTCAGCTTCTCAGCCAGCTCCTCGATCGTGTCCGCCTGCACGGTCAGGCCGTTGGTCACGTACTTCTCGATCGCCTTCAGGTTGTCGCGCAGGTGCTGGTCGAAGAGGATGTAGGCATACTGGCCTTCCTGCGCCAGCTCAGCGGCAGAGACCGCGTCACGGGTCAGCAGCTCGTTGGTGAACCGCTCGCCCTTCTGGTTGACCAGGATTGCGCCGTCACCGCGCACGGACTCGGTGATGAGCATGGAGGTCGTCTGCTCCACGGTGGGATGCAGCTGAATCTGCTCAATGTCCACCAGCGCCGCGCCGACCGCCTGCGCCATCACGATGCCGTCGCCGGTCGCGCCGGGCGCGTTGGTCGTCACAGTGCCCTTCAGGTCAGGACGGTAGGAGGCAATCATGTCCAGATTCGCGCCGAAGCCGCCGGTGGCCAGGATGACCGCCTTGGCCTTGATGGTGTAGAAGGCGTCCGCGCCCTCGGCCTTCACCCCGACGACCTTGCCGTCTTCCACGATCAGCTCGGTGGCCTTGGTGTTCAACATCACGTCGACGCCGAGTTCCTTCAGCTTCGCGGAGAACTTATCCACGAGGTAGTTGCCCACAGCGCTGCCGTCGGCAGGCGCGTGGATGCGGTTGGTGGAAGCGCCGCCGGAGAAAGATATCTTCGGCAGGTCCGCGCCGATGGTGTCCAGCCAGTCAATGGCCTCGGCGGACTTGGACGCCAGGGTCTTCACCAGTTCGGGATCGTTCAGGTCATGGCCGCCCTTCATGGTGTCCGCAGCGAAGAGTTCCACGGAGTCCTCGATGCCCTGTTCCTTCTGGTAATGTGTTTCCGCGGCGTTCATGCCGCCGGTCGCTTTGGTGGTGTTGCCGCCAACATAGGGCATCTTCTCCAGGATGACGAAGTCCTTGCCGGCCTGGCTGGCCATGATGGCCGCCGCCATGCCCGCGCCGCCAGCGCCGACGATGACGATCTCGGTCTCGATGGTCTTTTCTTCCTTCACCACGTCCTCAGCGGTGTCCTTGCGGTTCGCGTCGAGCACGGCAATGTCCGCGCCGGCGGCCTGCAGGGCCTCGGTGGCTGCGGTGATGATCGCTGTGCTGGTCACGGTCGCGCCGGAGACGGCTTCCACGTTGGGCGTCTGCGCCTTCACGATCGCGTCGCCCATGGTTTCCACGGCCACGCCGCCGAGCGCGGGCGTTTCCATCTCACCGGTGATGGCCACATCCGTGATCGCGTCCTCCGTCACGGTAACGCTCACCTGCACTTTGCCGCCGAAGCCCTGGCCTTCCGATTCGTAGGTTCCGGGGGTGAAGTGCGTTTCGGACGCCTCGCCCAAAGCGAGAACCGCGCTCATCGCCAGCATCAGCGACAGCACAAAGCAGAGCAGTTTTTTCATGGGTGTACCTCCCTGAATGTATTGAGCATGCGCACGGGGATCCCGCGCGCAGAAACTCCTTTTCTCTCCTTTACGTTGAGTATAAGGGAGAACCATGCTTCTGTCAATGCCCGGATTGAGAAGTCGCTGTCCGTGTTCTGCGTATCCGGCCCATGCCTGCCGCGCCGTTCCGGGGCCGCTCGAAGACAGTTGTTTTTTGCGGCTTCCTATGGTAAACTGGTCAGGGCCGCGGAGCGCGGCCATTCATACGAAGAGATGGAGTCCGCCATGAAGATATCCAAAGCCGATGCCCTGCAGTGGTTCACCCTGCTCGCCTCCCTCCCGGAGGATCAGCCGTATACCCCCCGTCAGCAGGAGATCATCTGGGCCGTGCTCGCCCAGCTGGAGAGCACTGCCGAAGCCAGGCGTGCCGCCCTCGCAGCGGAGGTGCCTGGCCTGAAGAGCCTGGCCGGTCGAACCGCCTGGGTCGGAGACGAGAAGAAATTCCCCCGCGGCTGCAAGTCCTGCCTGTTCGGCACCGGGCTTGGCGCGATCCGCAAGACCAACCGCTGCAACCTCCGCTGTCCCTTCTGCTACGACTTCGGTCAGCTGACCAGCCAGGAGCCGGTCGGCGAAGGGCTCTGGGAGATCGGCGGGACGCGCTTTTATGACCGCGACCTCGATCTGCTGTTCGCCGTGGACAAAAAGCCCAGCGGCGTCTGCTATGTCTACCTCGAGCCGTTCATGGAGATCGAGGTCTACTATCCCGTCATCCGCCGCTTCCACCAGGAGGGCGTCTGGCAGCACATGTATACCAACGGCACGCTCTGCACGGAGGACAACCTCCGCGCCCTGGCGGACGCCGGGCTGGACGAGCTGCGCTTCAACCTCGGCGCGACCGGCTGCTCAGACAAGGTGATCGCGAACATCGCCCTCGCCGCGAAGATCCTCCCCCATGTCGGCATCGAGACACCCATGACGCGCGAGCTGTTTGACCGCTTCCTGGAGAAGAAGGACGCCATCCTCGCCACGGGAATCGAGTTCATCAACTTTGCGGAGCTGCACCTGAACGAAAACAATCTGCCGAATTACGCCGAGGAAAGCCTCTACTGCTGCCGGGGCGGCTACATCTCCCCGATGATCAGCCGGGAGCTGACGCTGCGGATGATGGCCATCGCCGGCCGCGAGGGCTGGCCGGTCTGCGTGCAGGACTGCTCCAACATGACGAAGTTTGCCCGCGACCTGCACCTGCGCGCCGTGGAGGGCGGCTGGTTCGGCGCTTCCTCCTACGGCCTGGAGTTCCCTGAGATCCCGGTCGAGGCTTTCCTGCCCGCCCTGCAGGACCCCGAGGTCGTGTTCGCGGAGGAGGAGCCGCTGCCAAAGGGCTATCGCCCCACCGACGTCGTCTGGTGATTTACCCCGCCGCCTGACTTTTTCGTCCGCGGCGGAAGAAATGCGCCCCGTCTTCCGTTGGATGGTCGAAAGGATCTGTGAATCACCGCGCAGAACCAGAAGGAGGTCCGCCTATGCGTAAAACCATTTGTCTGTTGCTGGCAGCCGCCCTGCTGCTCCCGGCCCTCTTCTCCGCCGCGGAGGGCTTTCAGCCCGGCAGCGTGCAGTACTCCGAGCGCCTGCAGGCCGTAATCACCGCCGCGCACGCGCTTGAGGAAACCTATGGCATCACCCCGGAGATGCTGGTCTATTTCACCCGCGAGGTCAC
>CAMNLM010000092.1 GCA_946543085.1 uncultured Clostridia bacterium
GGAGCCGAACATCGTCCGCGGCTACGGCAACAGCATTCTCTATACCGTGGTCGGCACGATCTACTCCGTGGCCCTGATCTACCTGGTGGCCTATCCGCTGTCCGTCGCGACCCTGCCGGGCAAGAAGATCGTCAGCATCTTCTTCATCATCACGATGTACTTCGGCGGCGGCCTGATTCCCACCTACCTCATCGTGCAGCAGACCGGCATCATGCAGACCATCTGGGCCATGTTCCTGCCGGGCGGCGTCGCGGTGAGCAACGCGATCATCGCCCGCAACTACTTCGAGAACAGCATCCCCGGTTCCCTGAAGGAGGCGGCGAGCATTGACGGCGCGAGCCATTTCCGCATCTTCTTCTCCATGATCATCCCGCTGTCCCTGCCGATTCTCTCCGTCATGGTGATCTTCTCCATGGTGGCCTACTGGAACGACTGGTTCACCGCCCTGATCTACATGACCAACGAGCAGGCGCCCCTGCCCCTGGTGCTGCGCAACATCCTGATCAAGTCCTCGGCCTCCGCCAGCCAGGCCAGCATGATCTCCGGCGGCTACGCCGAGCTGAACAAGATGACCGAGATGATCAAGTTCGCCTCCATCATCGTGGCGGCCGCTCCCATGCTGATCGCCTATCCCTTCGTGCAGAAGTACTTTGAGAAGGGCCTCATGGCCGGCGCTGTGAAGGGCTGATCTTCCCCCTCAATGGGTTCCTGGCGCCAACCGGACCGGGAGGCGCAGAAAAATACCAACTTTCAAAGGAGGATTTTCATGAAAAAGGTCGTATCTCTCATTCTGGCTGTCGCAATGCTGATGAGCCTGGCTTCCTTCGCCGCGGCGGATGAACCGGCTGCCTTCAACGTGCTCAGCGGCATCTCCGCCCTGTCCACCGGCTACGACAACAACCCCGTGCTGAACGCGATGGCCGAGCAGGCCGGTGTCAAGATCACCTGGGACACCTGGTCCGACAGCCTGGGCGAGGTCGTGGGCACCCGTCTGAGCGGCAACGCCGCCAGCAAGAACCCGATCGACGCCTTCCAGGCCTGCGGCTTCTCCAACTTCGATCTGATGCGGTACGGCGCTGCCGGCACCTTCATCGACCTGACCCCCTACATCACCCCCGAAGTGATGCCCAACCTGAGCGCGATCCTCGAGGCCCATCCCGAGATCAAGGCCGCCATCACCATGGAGGACGGCAAGATCTATGGTCTGCCCGCTGGCGAGCAGATGGGCACCGCCGGTATCGGCCGTGAAAAGGACTACTCCATCTTCTCCATACCCCAGTTCGCCATGATCAACAAGGTCTGGCTGGACGACCTGGGACTGGCCATGCCCACCACCCTGGACGAGCTGCACGACGTGCTGGTCGCCTTCAAGGAGAACGACATGTCCGCCAAGATCTACGGCAACGAGAAGGGCTCCACCATCCCCATGAGCACCGGCTTTGACGAGTGGTGCTGGGGCCAGAACGTGTTCTATGCCGGCTTCGGCTTCACCAACTGGATCAACGACGTCTGCATGGACCTGGTCGTGAACCAGGACGGCGTGGTCAACTTCGTCTCCGACGACGACAACTACCGCGCTGCCGTGACCTACTTCCATGACTGGTATGCCGACGGCCTGATGGACCTGGAGATGTTCTCCCAGGACACCAACCAGCTGATCGCCAAGTGCTCCGGCGGCCGCGTGGGCGTCTCCACCTGGTGGGAGATCAACGAGATCATGGGCCCGCACGCTGCTGACTATGTGTACCTGCCCATCCTCAACGGCCCCGACGGCACCAGCAACGTCAACCTGCGCACCGGCGGCGCCATCAATGCCGGCCAGCTCTCCGTCACCCGCGAGTGCAAGGATCCCGCCAAGCTGCTGGGCTTCTATGACAAGTGGTACGACGGCGAGAACGTGATGCAGCTGCAGTACGGCCCCATCGGCGTGTACTTCAACGAGAAGAACGACAAGGGCCAGTGGATCTCCATCCAGGACGACGAAGCCCGCGCGAAGTACAACAAGTCCGCCGGCGAGCTGAAGAGCCAGAACGAAGTGGCCGGCCCGAAGCTGATCCTCTCCTCCTACTACAACGACGTCTGGGAGATGGAACCCCGCGCCCAGCAGCGTCTGGCTGACACCTACGACTACTGGTTCACCTTCGTGAAGGACTTCAGCTTCTATCCGCAGGACTGCGTCTTCACCGAGGCCGAACTGGACGATATCGACTTCTACCGCGCTGACTTTGAGCGCGCCGTGGCCGAGCAGGAAGCCCTGTGGATCAAGAACGGCGGCCCGACCGACGCCGAGTGGGAAGCCTACAAGGCGCAGCTCGAGCGCTGCGGCATGAGCACGCTGCTGGACATCTATCAGCAGGTGTACGACCGCTACGTCGCCGCGAAGTAATCACACTGCGCGCAACCTGAAACAGCTTCATCGCAGGGGCGGCGCCCGCTTCCGCCATGGGCTGCTTACAGATGAGACGCGCGCGACCTACCCTGAAACAAAAGACCGGGAGCCGTTTGCCGACTCCCGGTTCTCTTTCAACACGGAGGCAGCCATGATCAAGAACCAGACCCCTCTCATACTCGCCCGGAATTTCGAGCGGGAACAGGCGATCCGTATCCCGAGCCATGAGCGTCCGCTGTTTCACCTCACCCCGCTGGTGGGCTGGATGAACGACCCCAACGGCTTCTGCTATTACAACGGGCAGTATCACCTGTTTTATCAGTACCATCCCTATTCCACGGTGTGGGGGCCGATGCACTGGGGCCACGCGGTGACGGACAACCTGCTGCGCTGGACCTACGAGCCCTGCGCCCTGGCGCCGGACACCGCGGCGGACGCGGGCGGCTGCTTCTCCGGCAGCGCCGTGCCCATGCCGGACGGACGGCTGATGCTGGTCTACACGGGCGTGCAGCCCGCCGGCACCTTCCGCCGGGAGACCCAGGCCCAGTGCGTGGCCATCGGCGACGGGGTGAACTTCGAGAAGTCGATGCTCAACCCGGTCATCCGCCATGCCCACCTGCCCGAGGGCTACAGCGCGTTGGACTTCCGCGATCCCAAGGCCTGGCTGGGGGAGGATGGCAGGTACTATCTGGTGGTCGGCAACCGCCACGAGGAGCGCCAGGGCGCGATCCTGCTCTTCAGCAGCGGGGACGGCCTGGATTGGACCTTCGAGTGCGAGATCGACAGCTCCCGGAACGAGTACGGCCGGATGTGGGAGTGCCCCGATTTCTTCCCGATGGACGGGAAGCAGGTGCTGATCGTCAGCCCCCAGGAGATGCACGCGCGGGAGGATTTTCACGCGGGCTACGGCACGGTGGCCTTCATCGGCAGCTGGGACGCGAAGGAGAAGCGCTTCACGCGGGAGACCGTGCAGCCCGTGGACAGCGGCCTGAACTTCTACGCCCCGCAGAGCCTCGTGGCCCCGGACGGACGCCGCATCATGATTGGCTGGATGGAAAATTGGGAGACCTGCAAGGAAGCCCCGCGCCGCCATCCCTGGTATGCGCAGATGAGCGTGCCTCGCGAGATCTGGCTGAAGGACGGCCGGCTGATGCAGCGGCCCGTGCGCGAGATCGAGGGCATGTGGCTGGACACGGTCATCCACGAGGATGTGACCGTTCAGCAGGAGACCCCCCTTCCCGGCGTGCAGGGCCGTCTGATCGACCTGACAGTGAAGCTGCATCCGCAGGGCTCCGCCTGCCGCCGCTTCACGCTGCTGGTCGCGAAGGACGCGAACCACCAGGTACTGATCCGCTGCGACCTTGCGCGGGAGGAGCTGGTCTTCGACCGCAGCCGCGGCGGCTCCCACCGCGACATCGTGCACACCCGCCACGTGCGGGCGCGAGTGGCAGACGGCGAGCTGACCCTGCGCCTGCTGATGGACAAGGAGAGCGTCGAGCTCTTCGTGAACGACGGCGAGTGCGTCGTGACGTCGCTGATCCCCACGCCCATGGACGCGGATCAGATCACCTTCGCCGCGGACGCCCCGATTCGGATGAGCGTCGAGGCGCATCATCTGGGCGTGGTGGGGTGAAGCCAATCAGGCGTGCCCGGCAAGCGCCTCTGCCGCAAGCGGGATCACGCACATACAGGAAAAGGCCCGGCTTCTTTGAGCCGGGTCCTTTTGATGACCGCATCAGCGCTTGCCTTTTTCTGCGGCTGTCTTCACAGCCCTTGCGGTGTTGGTCAGGTTTCGCACCAGGAGGCAGAATGGAACGGCTGACAGATGCTTCTGCGCATGTTATACTATTGCCGGAAAAAGGAATGCCGGATGCTGAAGTTCAGTTAGCGCAATGCGCTGCTGTAGCTCGCCCTGAATTATGCAGATACGGGTGAGATGCCGGATTACAAATTTGCCAATGAGGAAGAGCGAACCTACTTCGAGAGATCTGTCGCCGAGATCAAGGATGACCGCGCCAAGGGATACCATTTCGAGTATAGTGTCGGCGACTACGATGATGACGAAGACGACGATGATCTGTGGGGTTCCTTGTGAGGAAAGGCAATAGGAAACAGCTGACCACGTTTTGACCACGCAGAACGTTTATTTGACCACGCATGGACCACCTGGCATTTGCCGCATTGCAAGCCGGGCGCCAATATGCGCCTTTGGATAAGCTGAATATGCAAAGGAAAACGAGCGGTCTGCTGATTGCAAACCGCTCGTCATTGGTCTGGGTGAGAAGACTTGAACTTCCGGCCTCCTGAACCCCATTCAGGCACGCTACCAAACTGCGCCACACCCAGTCGCTCTCATCGAGCATAGCTATTATAGCGTTTTCTTTCGCAGCTGTCAAGGGGTTTGAAAAAAACTTGTGCGATTCCTGATAAAACCAGAATCAATGCCAGGCTTTCATCCCTGCTTCCTGGCGAGGACGAGGCCGGCGAACAGGGCGTCCACCACGGCCATCTGCGCGAGACGGGCGAAGGCGTTGCTGCCCAGGAAGGTGCCGCCGGAGGTCGAGAGCACCACATCCGCGCTCTTTGCCACGGCGCTGTCGGACACGTTGGTGATGCACAGGGTCGCCGCGCCACGGGCCCGGGCGGAGGCCAGCGCCTCCGCGACGGAGGCGGTGACGCCGGTGCAGGAGATGGCGAGCACCACGTCGCTCGCGGAGAGGCCGGACTGGGACAGCATCATGGAGGTGCGGTCGGAACAGATGTTGGTGCGGATGCCGAGCTTGAGCAGCTGGTGCCGCAGGTAGCTGGCGACGGGAGCCGACCCGCCCGTCGCGTAGACGTCGATGTTATCCGCCGAGGCGAACAGCGCCACCGCGCGCGCGAGGGCCTCGTCGCTCAGGGTCGCGGCGGAGGACTGAACGCTCTCCACACAGCCCGCGAAAACCTTGCGCTTGACCTCAGCGAGGCTTTCCTCGCCGGTGATGGGCTCGATGGCGGGGGTCTGGCGGGCGAGGGCGATCTTGTAATCCTTCAGTCCCGCATAGCCCGCGCGGCGGCAATAGCGCACCACGGTGGGCTCGGACACCCCGCAGTCGGCGGCGATCTCGGAGAGGGAGAGATTCAGGATGCCCGCTCCCTGGGCCGCGAAATAGGCGGCGACTTGCTGCTCAGCATGGCCGGAACCGCTGTGTGGCATCCTGATCTCTCCTTCCTTGCCGGAAAGCCCGGGCGGCTTTTCAACGGTCTGCACGGGTGAACGCGAGCGGACAGCCCTCCGTCCGGGCTGCCGCGATGACGGACTCAGAGACTGCGGACGGCCTCCGCCACATGATGCCCGCTGAGCCCGTAGCGGGTCTTGACCTGAGCGGTGGGGCCGGACTGGGTGAATTCGTCGTGTACGCCGACCTTCGCCACCGGGGGATGGGCGGGCTTCCCGGCCAGGGCTTCGCACAGGGCGCCGGCGAGGCCGCCGATGACGCTGTGGTTCTCCACCGTCACGATGCGCCGCACGTCCTTCACCAGCTCCCACACTTCGCCGGCGGGGAAGGGCTTGAGGGTCTGAATCTGGATCATGCGCCCGCGCAGACCCGCCGCGCGGAGCTGGTCGAAGCCCTGCCTGGCGGCCATGAGCGCGGTGCCCTCGTAGACGATGGCGAAGTCCGCGCCGTCGTCGTAGATCAGCTTTGCGCCGCCGAAGGCCTGCCCGGCGGCGAGGGAATCCGTCAGCACGGGCACGACGTCCCGGCTGACGCGGATATAGCACGGGCCGTGCACGGCGATCGCGTCGGCGACGGCGGCTTTCAGCTCCTCGGGGGACTGAGGCACCAGGATGCGCATGCCGGGCAGGACCCGCATGAGGGCGATGTCCTCGCAGGCGTGGTGGCTCGCGCCGTCCGGGCCGTTGTCCATGCCGGGATGGGTGGAGAGCAGCTTGAGGTTGGCGTCGGCGTAGCAGGCCATGCGCACCTGCGTCCAAGCGGAGCCGGTGCAGAACAGGGCAAAGTTCACATAGAAGGGAATCATGCCCTCCATGGCGAGGCCGGTGGCGATGGAGACGCCGCTGCCCTCAGAGATGCCGCACTCGATGAAGCGGTCGGGGTGTTCCTTCTCAAAGTGGGCGCTGCGGGTCGCGCCGGAGAGGTCGCCGTCGAGGACGACCATTTTCTCCGTGAAGAGGGCGTTGAGGGTCTTGCCGACGTAATCGCGGAGGGATACGGTTTCCATGGCCATCTCAGTTGCCTCCTTCCAGCGCGTCCAGGTCGCGAAGGGCCTGCTCATAGAGCTCCCCGGCGATGCCGGAGGAGTGATAGGACACGTTGTTCTCCATGAAGGAGACGCCCTTGCCCTTCACGGTTTCCGCGATGATGGCATAGGGCCCGTCCTGGCAGGCGCGGGCGCGCTCCAGGGCGTCCAGAATCTGCTGCATGTCATGGCCGTCGATGGTCTCCGCCGTCCAGCCGAAGGCGCGGAACTTGAGCGCGAGATCGCGGTTGTCGATGACATCCCGGGTGAAGCCGGAGGAGGAGAGATGATTCTCGTCCACCACGCAGATGAGGTTGGCGAGCTTCCACTGGGCGGCCTGCGCGGCGGCCTCCCAGATCTGCCCCTCGTGCATTTCGCCGTCGCCGCAGACGACATAGACATTGTGCGGGTCGCCCTGCATGCGCTTGGCCAGCGCCATGCCGATGCCCTGGGAGAGGCCCTGGCCAAGCAGGCCGGTGGTCGCGTCCACCTCGGGCAGGCGGTGCGTGCAGGGGTGGCCCTGCAGCCGGGAGTCGAGCTGGCGCAGGGTCTTCATCTCCCCGTCGGAGAGGATGCCGTTTGCGTGCAGGATCGCGTACTGCGCGGGCACGGCGTGCCCCTTGGACATCACGACGCGGCTGCGCTGCGCGGCGTGGAGGTCGACGTCCGTGGCGTAGATGGCGGTCAGCAGGTCGATCACGGAGAGCGAGCCGCCGGGATGGCCGGCGTTGGCGGTGTGGATCATGTCCACGATGGCGCGGCGGTGCCGGTTCGCCTGCGCCTGCAGTTCCTTGGCGGATATCATCGCAGGTTCCTCCTGTCTTGGATGGATGCGGTTCGGGGGGAGGCTTGGCCGACAAGATGAAAAAACTTTTATCATCATGAAAGGCGACCTCTTTTGTCTCCATTATAACGGGGGAGAGAAACCTTGTCAACAAGTCCTGAAAAAACCAGACATGAATTTTCCGGTCGGCAACTTGACATCCACGCCATCACGTGCTATGATAGGAACCGGGAAGAAGAAGCATAGAACAAACAACATTGAAATTAATTTTACCGCATGGGAGGCAGTGAGCGCGTGACAGACCGGAAAGCCTATGTGGTCGGCGTAGGGCATTGCTGCCAGGACCTCATCTGTACGGTGGAGGCGTATCCGCCTGAGGACGGCTCCACGCATATCACAGCGATGGACAACAGCCAGGGCGGCGGCGCGGTGGCGACGGCGCTGGTGGCGGCGGCCAGACTCGGAACGCCGGCGGCTGTGATTGCGAATCTCGGCACGGACGGCGCGGGGGAGAGCATCCTCCGGGGATTCCGCGCGGAGGGCGTGGATGTGAGCGGCGTCCGCCGCGTGGACGGAGCCTCCAGCCAGTCCATCGTGATGGTCAATCCCGCGAACGGCTCCCGCACGAAGTTTCCCTGCCGCGACAGCCTGCCGCCGATCCCCTTCGACGAGGCGCAGCGCGCGCTGATCGCCGGGGCCGCCGTGCTCCACCTGGACGGCACGCGCTGGGACAACGCGATGGCGGCCGCGCGCATCGCGAAGGAAGCCGGCGTGACGATTTCCCTCGACGGCTGTTCCCGCCAGACGGACAACGAGCGCAACCTGCAGCTGGCCGCGATGGCGGATATCCTCATCATGAACGCGGTCTACCCGTTCAAGGTGTCCAGGAAAGACGACCCGGAGGAAGCCCTGCGCTTCATGGCCTCGCTGGGCGCGCCGAAGCGCGTGGTGATGATGACCCGCGGGCGCGAGGGCAGCCTGGCCCTGATCGACGGAAAGCTGGCAGCCTTCCCGGCCTTCCCGGTAAAGGCGGCCGACACGACCGGCGCGGGCGACGTGTTCCACGGCGCTTTCCTCTCCGAGTGGCTGAAGCGGGAGGACATCAGGGCCTGCATCCGCTTCGCGAGCGCCGTATCCGCCCTGAAATGCCTGCGCACAGGCGGCAGGCGGGGCATCCCGGACCGCGGGGAAGCCGAGCGCTTCCTTGCGTCGCAACTCTGAGCGTAGGCCTGCCACGGGCTGTGAGCAGGTTTGCAGCAATACAATAGGAGGTATCCCTATGAAGAAACTGTTTGCCCTGGTTCTGGCTTTGGCGCTGTGCCTGAGCTGCCTGGTCATCCCCGCCATGGCGGATGAAGAGCCCTCCGGCGAGCTGATCCTGTACACCACGGTCAGCGAGCGCCAGTACACCGCGCTGGTCATCGACGGCTTCATGAAGAAGTATCCGAACATCGATGTGAAGTTCACCAAGGCCGGCGCCGGCGAGAGCAAGGCCCGCATCATCAACGAGAAGGACAACCCCCAGGCGGACGCCATGTTCGGCGGCCTGGTGTATGCCGACACCCTGGGCGACCTGGCCGACTGCCTGGAGCCCTACGTGAGCGAGTGGGACGCCAAGATGCCCGAGGACATGAAGAACAAGACCGGCATCCTGTCCTATCACGACACCCAGATCCCCTGCCTGTGGGTCAATGACGAGCTGGAAGCCGAAGCCGGCGTGAAGATCACCGGCCTGAAGGACCTGCTGGATCCCGCCCTGAAGGGCCAGGTCATCTCCGCCGATCCTACCGCCTCCTCCTCCGCCTGGAACAACCTGCAGATGATCCTGACCGACTTCGGCGGCTGGGACA
>CAMNLM010000093.1 GCA_946543085.1 uncultured Clostridia bacterium
CTCCGGCGGCCAGATGCAGCGCCTGATGATCGCCCGCATCTTCCTGCTCAAGCCCGAAATTCTGCTGGCTGACGAGCCGACGTCCATGATCGACGCCTGCTCCCGCGCCACCATCCTGGACATGCTGATGAAGCTGCGCGACGAAACCGGCATGACCGTTATCTTCATCACGCACGACATCGGCCTGGCTTATTACATCTCCGACGCCGTCTACATCATGGAGCATGGCAAGTTTGTGGAGCAGGGCCCCGCGGAAAAGGTCATCCTCGAGCCCGAAGCCCCCTACACCAAGCGCCTGATCTCCGACGTGCCGAAGATCCACGAGCCCTGGGATCTGTCCACGGTCGGCTGACCGCATATTGTTTTCCCCTCTCCCCCTGCCGCAAGGCAGGGGGTTTTCATGGACTTGCGCGTTTATGTTTTCTGTGCTATGCTGTTGTCGCTGTATAACGGCAGGGCAAATGCCCGGAAGCTAACCCGCTGGAATCTATAGCGGGGGGTGATGCGCATGACAAACGTAGAATTGTTCTCGTTACTCATTGCCGTCGCCAGTCTTGCGCTGACCATCTACTTCGGTAAGAAGCGTTAAGCACATGACAAAAGCCTCTGGGCAGTTACCGGCTGCTCAGGGGCTTCTTGTTGGTTGACAAACCAGCGGGGGTATGCCATCTGACAATGCTATTGTACAGCATGGGCGGCTGTGTGTCAAGCATGGCCGCCTTTGTATTTTCCCTGTCTTTCCCTTGTGCGGGGCAGCAAAACTCCCTATAATGCTCGCGATATCACGAGGAGGTGCTGCCCTTGCAAAAGGCTCTGCGCGAGGCCTTCCCCCGCACGCTGCCGGTGCTCGCCGGCTACCTGTTTTTAGGCACGGCCTACGGCATCGCCATGCGCGCCCGGGGCTTCGGCGCGCTCTGGTCCGGCCTGAGCTCGCTGGTGATCTTCGGCGGTTCGATGCAGTTCGCCCTCATCGAGCCGCTGACCCAGGCCTTCGCCCCGCTGACCATCGCGCTGCTGACCCTGCTGATCCAGGCGCGGCATATCTTCTACGGCCTGAGCATGCTCGACAAATACAGTCCTCTGAGCCGCTGCCGGAAGCCCTACCTGATCTTCTCCCTCACCGACGAGACCTACTCGCTGGTCTGTGAAGGCGCGCCTGCGGACGCTGACCCGGGCCGGTGGTACACGGCGGTTTCCGCGCTGGATCACAGCTATTGGTTCACCGGCAGCATCCTCGGCGCGCTGCTCGGCTCGCTGATCCCCACCGAGGCGCTCACGGGCATCGATTTCTCGATGACGGCCCTGTTTACCGTGATCGTGACGGAGCAGAGCATGGACTCCTTCCGCCGTGTCCGGGCCGGGGAAATCGGCCTCGGCGAAGCCCTCTTCGCGCCGTTGCTCGGCGGCTGCGCCACGCTCCTCTCCCTGCTGACGGTTGGGAAGAGCAGCTTTCTGCTCCTCGCAATGGGCCTGATGCTGATCGGCTTCGGCGGCCGCTGGACGCTCTCGGAGAGGAGGCGCGGCGCGTGACCATCCTGCAGCGCTTCCTGACGGTCGTCCTCGTGGCGGCGGTCACCCTCTTCACCCGCGCCATCCCCTTCGCCGTCTTCTCGCACGGGAGGAAACCGCCGGCGTTCATCTCCTGGCTGGGCCGGCAGCTGCCGCGCGCCGTGATGGCCATGCTGGTCATCTACTGCCTGAAGGATCTCGACCTCTCCTCCGTGCCCAGCGGCGCGCCGGCGCTGATCGCGGTCGCCGCGACCGCCGCTCTGCACATCTGGAAGAAGCAGATGATCCTCTCGATCTTCGGGGGCACGGCGGTGTATATGGCGCTCCTGCGGCTGCTGGGGTGAGCGGCGCCTCACGCGGCCGCGGCTGATAGCCTATGGCTATCGGCTCAATGAAAAAGATGAATTGGCTATTCCGTCCGGGATATTGTATCATATGGTTGGAAAGTGGACACAAAAGCCCGCCTCCTTGGTTGGAGTCGGGCTTTTATTATGTTTTTGTTGCGTTCTGTATGTTTTCTATAAGATATACCTTATATGTTGAATAACCGAAGATGTATTTGCTTTTTGCAGAGGAACACCTTATCATAGAATTACCAATTGGAACCGTACAGCATGCATGCGATGTTTCACATGGTCGCACCACAGTCCGGACGTACGCCGCAAAGCGGCAAGCAGGAAAAACACCATAGACGGAAGGAGTCCAAACCATGAAAAAACTGCTGACAGCGCTTCTCATCGCTCTCCTCCTGACGGGCCTGTGCGCGTTTGCGCTGGCTGACAACAGCATCGTCGCCACCACCGGCATCTCCCACGTCAACGTGCAGTACTGGCAGGTGGACGTGCTGATCCTCGAATACGCCGAGGACGTGACCCTGCCCGAGGGCGATCCCACCCAGCTCTACACCGTGACCGACTACGGCATCGCCAACCTGACCTACATCCCCGCCGAGCTGGCCGATACCATGACCTCCGACGTGGCCGAAATCACCGCCGTCTATACCAACGACGCTCCCGAGGCCCGCGAGGACAAGACCTCCGTCCCCGGCAAGTACGTCGTGATCGAGCTGGCCAACATCGACCACTTCAAGTACGTCGAGAAAGACGGCCAGCAGGTTCGCACCTCCAACCATCTGGCCGCCATCATGGGCGCCCGCACCACCGGCTACCTGGGCAAGAAGGACTACATCCGCAAGGATTACTCCCAGCTGGAGATCAAGCAGGAAGCTGAAATCGCCGGCGTGCCCGCGGGCACGGTGGCTCCCGAGCTCTACTACGTGAACATCAAGAACGTGCTGGCCGACGAATTCACCCATCTCGAATTCCCCTCCAGCCGCGGCAACAGGCTCTTCATCGACTACTACGTCCCCGAAGGCCACACGGAAAAGGATCTGCCCCTGGTCGTTGTCTGCCACGGCGGCGGCGGCACCGTGTACTTCGACCCCAAGACCGGCGAAGCCATGAACACCTCCTCCCAGCTCAACCGCCGCATCGTGACCGGCTGGCTGGATTCCGCTCCCGAGGATGTGGCCGTTGTGGTCATCCAGCGCGGCGTCTCTGACAATCACGGCCAGGACGTCATCGAAGTCGTCGACATGCTCGAAACCTTCTTCCCGATCGATCCCAGCCGCGTAATTCTGGTCTGCTCCTCCGCCGGCTATGCCAGCGCGCGTGACGCCCTCTGGGCCCGCCCGGACATGTTCAGCGTCTTCGTTCCCGGCAACACCCATGTGTTCGACTATGTGTTCTCCCCCGAGGACATGGTCGTGGATCCCGCGCAGGTCACCTACATCAAGGAGAACACCGTCACCGCCGATTACCTCTGGAACGAGCTGAAGATCCGTGAGCCCGCCGAGTACCTCGAGGGCACCTTCGCCGCAGTCAACCTCAAGGGCGTGATCGACAACGAAGTCGCGATCTATGTGCAGAATGGCGTCAATGACAAGACCGCCAACAGCTACAAGCCCATCACCACCTACAAGGTGTTCTGCGAGGCCTATCGCTCCATGGGCTATACCGACGAGGAGATCGCCAAGCTGGTCAAGATTGACCTCTATGACGACGACTTCTTCCTCCAGTTCGGCATCACCAACTTCCACAACTCCCTGAAGGCCTCCATGGAGAATCCCGATTTCGTCAACGGCGTGCTTGAGCTGACCAAGCGCGAGCGCATCAAGTAAGCGAAAGACACCTGAAAAAACTGCTGTCCTCCCCGCGGGGACAGCAGTTTTCTGCGTTTCTTGCGTTTCTTGCGTATGCTGCGTTATCCGAATACCATCTGTCCGATTCTCGTCACCGTGCTCTGCATCAGATAGCCGCCCCGCCGCAGAGCCGCCAGACGCCGCAGCTTCGGCAGGCGCTGCGTCCGCAGATAAGCTTCGACGGTCTCCCGCGCATCGGGGGGAAGCAGCCCGCCATAGGCCTCCAGAAACACAGCGGCGTGGTCATAGGTCAGGCGGATGCGGGCTCTTGCCTTGTCGGCTCGGCTGAGAGCCCTGGCCCCGCGCTCAAGCTGGCCCGCCGCGCTCGCGCCGACCTCGTTGCCGCCGTGCTGGCGGTAGCGAACGAGCGGCGCGTCCACGAACGCGATGTGCCCGAAGGCCGCCGCGGTCAGCGCGAGGAACCAGTCGTGCATGAAAACCTTTTCCGGGTCCATGTGTTCCGTCGCAAGCCGTCTGAGCGAAGCGTTGATCAGCACGGTGCATCCGGTGACATTGTTCTGCACGAGCAGCCGCGGCAGGGTCACCGCGCCCTTGTCCCAGCCCTGATGGGCGAAGAAGCTCGGGTGGAGCACCGCGCCCCGCGCATCGGTCACGGCGCAGTCGCTGTGCACCAGCAGCGGCGTATCCGCCCCCCAGAGGCGTTCCGCCTCTTCCATGGCGGCGCGCGTGCGGGCCAGCCGCTCGGGCTCCCAGACGTCGTCCTGGTCGCACAGGGCGGTATACGGCGCCTCATCCAGCCTCATCAGGCGCAGAAAGTTGCCTTTCGCGCCGAGGTTTTCGCGCCCGCTTGCCGGCGCGCACGCGAAGCGGCTGTCCTTCTCCGCCCACGCGCGGAGGATCTCCGGCGTGCCGTCCGCGGAGCCGTCGTCCCGCATCAGCACGCGGAAGCAGCCGTCCGTCTGGCGCGCGAGGGAGGCGAGCTGCTCCCCGAGGTAGGCCTCGCCGTTGTAGGCGGCCAGCGCCACCGTGATTGTTTTCGTCGCTGTCATCCGGCCCTCACCACTTCCAGCCCCATTTCCTGAAGAACTGCAGCGTCGAGCGGATGTGCAGCAGCGTCTGCCTGCGGTCGTGCTGGCTGTCGCGGCTCCACACATGCGTCACGCACATATCCGGGTGATAGACCACCTTGCCCAGGCGCAGCGCGCGCAGCGTGAGGTCGCTGTCCTCCTGGTAGAGAAAGAAGCGCTCGTCGAAGCCGCCGAGTTTATAGAACGCCTGCGAGCGAATGAAGAGGAAACAGCCCGTCGCGAACTGCACCTCCATCGGCTCGGTCACATGCTCGCCCTGCAGGGTGTATTCCCTGCGCCATTTGCAGAGGTGCTCGCTGCGTAGGTGCAGCCGGGCCGCGTTGCCCTTCGCCGCCGCGCATTTGATCTCGATCAGATTGCCCCGCACGGTCTCGCGGAATTTGTCCAGCCCCCTGCAGCGGCCGACCTTCTTCCACTGCTTCCTGGCCTGGGCGTCCAGCATCTCCGCCTCCGCGTCCGCCCCGACGGCGCGCTTGGCGAGGGCTTCCCCGCGGATTGCCCGCTTGCCGCCCATCAGGTAGCGCACGGTCGGGCGGCGCTTCGGCAGGAACTGCTCCGTGCCGTCCGGGTTGAAGACGCGCGGCGTGAGAATCACGATGTCCCGGTGCTCGTCCATATACCTGACCATGCGGCCGATCAGCTCCGGGTCGAAGAGGATGTCCGGATTGCAGATGAGGTGGTAGGCCGTGTTCAGGTGCGGGATCACCGCGTTGTTCGCGCGGCCGAAGCCCACGTTGCCCTTCATGGGCAGCACGCGCGTCTCCGGCCATCGCTGCCGGATCTCCTCCGCCGTCGGATCGCCCGGAGAATTGTCCACCACGAAAACCGTCACCCGCTCCCGGGAGGCGTGCAGGCAGCGGAGGGTATCCATCACCTCCGGCTTCGCGTGGTACAGCACCACGCAGGCGGATACGCGCGGATCATCAAGCATGGTCGGGCTCCTTTGGTCTCTTGAAAACAGGCGGACGCGCCGCGGCAGAATGCCAGGATAACGTGCCTCTATTTTATCTGCTTTAGTCGGTTTTGTCCATATTAGGTCTGGTTTTTTTCATAGAAAATGATATAATAGATCATGCGGTTTTCTCTAATTCAACCGCTAGGAGTGAACCCCATGAAGAAGGCCATTCTCGATCAGGACAGCGCAAGCCCTCTGTACATGCAGCTGATGCGGAAGCTGCGCAGTGACATCATCTCCGGTGTTTACCCCGTCCACAGCCGCATTCCCGCCGAGCAGGAGCTGTGTGAAACCTATCAGATCAGCCGCGTCACGGTGCGCAAGGCGCTGGCTGAGCTCACGCGCGAAGGTCTGCTGGAACGCCACCAGGGCAAGGGCACCTTTGTGAGCATTCCCCGCATCCGCCTCGACCTCCGCTCCATCAACAGCTTCAACGCCGTCTGCGCCTCCATGGGACGCAAGCCCACCACGCAGGTGGTGTCGGCGCTGATCACCGCCGCCCATCCCTCCGACCGTGAAATCCATCTCGTGGAGGAGCAGGAAAACATCGTCGAAATCACGCGCGTGCGCCTGGCGGACGGCCTGCCCGTGATGCTCGAGACCAACCGCTTCCCCCAGCGCTACGAGTGGCTGCTGCATGAGGACCTGACCGGCTCGCTCTATAGCCTCCTTCGCAGCCGCGGCGTGGAGCCGGAGCAAGCCATTCACGAGATTTCCCTCTGCTATGCCTCGCCCACCGAAGCCAAATGGCTCGGCGTGGACGCCGGCGCCGCCCTGCTCGCCCTGGAGGAGGTCATCTATGACCAGGAGGGGCGTCCCCTGCACACCTCCCGCCAGCGCATCCGCGGCGACCGATTCACGTTCCGCATCTGACCCGGTAACCCATCACTGGTTCCCATTCATCGAAAGAAGGTTGTATTTCTGGCCAAATATGCAGTGTTTGTAGATCTGGAGAACTGTGGCGCGAAGGTCGCCACGCTCACCAGCATTATTGAAAAAGTAAAAATGCGCGGCGATATCCTGCTCGGCCGCGTCTATGGCTACACGGACCGCTTCAGCGACCTGAAGCAGATCCTGCTGAGCAACACCTTCTCCGTCGTGCCGTCCATCCGCTACGGCATCGCGCAGAAGAACAACGCAGATATTCAACTTGTGGTGGACGCCCTTGAGGTCGCCTACACCAACCCGCTGATCGACTCCTTCTGCATCGTCTCCGGCGACAGCGACTATATGCCGCTGGTCGGCCGGCTGAAGGCGATGGGCAAATTCGTGCTGGGCATCAGCCGCAGCGAGGCCGCGAGCTCGATCTTTATCAACGCCTGCAACGAGTTCCAGTTCCTGGAGAGCATGGGCGGCCGTCCGACGCCATCGACGCGCGGCAAGCGCCAGCGCGCCAGCGCGCAGGAGGACAGCGGCGGCCTGGACGAGCTCTACAAGCTGGTCTGCGACATCTTCGAGGAGCAGAGCGACACCGGCGAGATGTACGCCAGCGAGCTGAAGGGCGTGCTGCTGCGCCTGCGTCCCGACTTCAACGAGAAGAATTACGGCTGCGCCACCTTCTTCAAGCTGCTCCAGCGCCTCTCCGCGAAATACGAGGACATCAAGGTCAAGAACGATAACTTCAACGTCATGGTCACGATGGGCGGCAAGGCGGACGAGGAGAGCGGCGACGCCGTCCCGCAGATCACCCGCGAGAACTGGCGCGAGGCCTTTGAGGCCCAGCTGAAGGCCTACAAGGAGGGCGGCTTTGAGCGCATCAACCCCTCCATCCTCAAGGCCGACATCCTCACCACCTACCCCAACTTCAACGAGCGCGCGATCGGCTTCAAGCGCTTCTCCGACGTGATGAAGCAGCTCGAGAAGGACGGCCTCGTCCGCGTCGAGATGGACGATCAGCGAACCATGCTGCTGAAGCTCCTCTGACCCGGCATAACAAAAGCATACGCAACCGCCCCCGGTACGCATCGGACAGCGCGCCGGGGGCGGTTTTCTGTTCTGTGCAATAGCTGACTGTACGCTGAAGCGGCAGCCCTCCACAGGAGCGCCTTTCCAGGGAGCTGGGCCAGAAGCCAAGATATGGCAGCCCTCCACAGGAGCGCCTTTCCAGGGGGGTCCAGCCAGAAGCCAACGTATCGCAGCCCTCCGCAGGAGCGTCTTTCCAGGGGGTCCGGGGGCAGAAGCTAAAGCATGACTGCCCTCCGCAGGAGCGTCTTTCCAGGAGGTCCGGGCAGAGACCAACGTATTACAGCCCTCCGCAACGGCGCCTTTCCAGGAGGTCCAAGCAGAAGCCAACGTATGGACAGCCCTCCGCAGGAGCGCCTTTCCAGGGGGTCCGGGGGCAGCTTTCCTTCGGAAAGCTGCCCCCGGCATCAACCCAAAAACTCCCCTCCCCGCTTGCGGGGAGGGGTCGGGGGTGGGGTCACCCTGTATCCCGTGCGCGTTTCACGCGCACACCTTCATTGCATTATACCTGAAACAGCAATTCCGCATACGTCGGGAACGGCCACACATCCTTCGCCACCAGCGTCTCCGCGTCATCCGCAGCTTCGCGCAGCCGATCCATCGCCGCGAGCACCTCGTCCCGCTGATAGGCCGCCTGGGTCAGCGCGTCCTGACTGGTATTCAGATGCCGGATGGCGCTCTCCAGCGCGTCGATGCGCTCGCTGATCAACGCGGCATCCCGCGTCAGGCGGGCGAGCAGCCCCTCCTGCGCCGCCGCGCTCAGCTCCGGCGCGTAGCGCTTCACAGCCTGCGCCTGCCCGGCCAGCTCGCCGGTATAGCGCATCACCGCCGGGAGGATCTGCTGCCGCGCCATGCTCAGCGCGGTCTCCGCCTCGATGCCGATGATCTTCACATAGTTCTCGAGCTGAATCTCGCAGCGGGCGCGCAGCTCGGTCTCGTTGAAGACCTTGTGCCGGGTGAAGAGCTCGACGTTCTTCGCGTCCGTCAGGTGCGGCAGGGCATCCACGGCGGTCGGCAGGTTCAGCAGGCCGCGCCTCTCAGCCTCGGCCACCCAGGAGGGCGAATACCCGTTGCCGTTGAAAATGATGCGCTTGTGCGCGCGGATTTCGCGGACAATCAGGTCGTGCAGGGCCGTGTGGAAATCCTCCGCCTGCTCCAGCTCGTCCGCGTACTGCCGCAGGGACTCGGCCACCGCCGTATTCAGCACGACGTTGCAGTCCGAGATGGACGCGGGCGCGCCGAGGGAGCGGAACTCGAACTTATTGCCCGTGAAGGCGAAGGGCGAGGTGCGGTTGCGGTCGGTGTTGTCGCGCGGAATACGCGGCAGCACGTGCACGCCGACGGTCATCAGCTGGTGGCCGTGATCGACATAGGCCGTGCCCTGATCCAGCGCCTGCAGGATCTGCGTCAACTCGTCGCCGAGGAAAATCGAGATGATGGCCGGCGGGGCCTCGTTGCCGCCGAGAC
>CAMNLM010000094.1 GCA_946543085.1 uncultured Clostridia bacterium
GCTCTCGTGGATGCTCATGGAGGAGCCGCCCGCCAGCCGGGTGAACTGCAGCTCGTCCGCCACACCCAGCTCATACAGGGCATGGCCGCCCTCGTGAATCACGGAGAAGAGGTTGGAGGAGACGTCGTCCTCGTGGTAGTGGGTCGTGATGCGCACGTCCCACTTGTTGACGCCGTCGGTGAAGGGGTGCTCGGTCTCGCCGAGGGAGGTGCGCTCCGGGTCGAGGCCCATGATGGCCATCACGCGGCGGTTCAGCGCGCGCTGGCCTTCGACGGGATAGTGCTTATGGAGGAAGCTGTCATCCGGCGCGGGCTTGTCCTTCACGGCGAGGATGACCGGAGTCAGCTCCTCGCGCAGCAGGGAGAAGAAGGCGTCCAGCGTGCGGGTGTTGATGCTCTTCTCGTAGCGGTCGAGCATCACGTCGTAGGCGGGGCGGCTGCTGTCCTTGCGGGCGGCGAAGCGGCGCTGGTAGTCCACGAGCTTCTGCAGGTAGGGCAGGAAGGCGGGATAGTCGCTCCTGAGCTTCGCCTCGTGCCAGACAGCCTCGGACTCGGCCAGGGTCGCCTGGTACTCAGCATACTCCTCCCTGGGGGTCAGCAGCATGTCCTCGAGGTCCTCATGCCAGAGGGTGGCCTTGCGGAGGGTGAGGGCGTCCACGGCGTCCCCCGCCTGGAGGACGGTGTTGACGGCCTCGACGCAGCGCTCGTTCGCGGTCTTGCTGTAGAGCTCGCCGCTGAGGTAGCCGAGGGCTTTGGCGCGGCCCTTGTAGCTGAGCTTGGGCGCGACGGTGTCGCCGTCGACGTACATCACGGAGAACGCCTGGCCGTAGGCGGACTGGGCCGCGTCCATCTCCTGGAGAATCTGAATGGCTTCCTGGAGGGTCATGGGGGATTCCTTCTTTCCTGATTTGCTTTATCTGTTGATGACGGCCACACCGCCCGGAGCGCGGACGGGGACAGAGGAATGGTTGATGATGCAGGCGAGGGCGGGACAGCCGTTGAAAGCGTCGGCGGCGATGGCCTTACAGCCCGCGGGGATGACGATGACCTCGGCCGCGGTGCCGGTGAAGGCCTCGGAGCCGATGGATGTGACGGAGTCCGGAAGGGTGAGGAAAGGACGGTCCTGGATGACCAGGCGGCAGTTCTCCGACCAGGTGATATTGGCGCTGCTGGCGGAGAGCACGATGTCATAGGTGCCGGGCGTTCCGGCGACCCGTCCCTGATCCGTGAAGACGGAGAAGGGGATCTCGGCGTTCTCGTCGCCGTCATTGTACCACATGCCGCGATCATAGACGACGCCGTTCGCGGGGTCGTCCGCCACCTGGTCATTCGCCAGATGCAGGCCGTCGATCGCCCACAGGCTGTCACAGGTCTTCACGGTCAGCGACGCCGGGGGCGTCTGTTGATCGGCCTCCCGGTAAAGGCCTGTCGGCATGTCGATCCTGATGAAGCGGACGCGCAGATCCGTTTCCCCGTGCGCGCCGTCCCAGTCGCACGCGATGTGGAAGGTGACGTCCTGACCGGAGGTAGGGACGGATTTCAGCTTCAGCAGCCTATCCCACTGACCCGACGGCTCCACATCAAACTGGATGGACGGGGAATTGCACGTCACGGTATAAACGGGATCCCCCTGGAGAAAGCTGGCGTAGGCGGTGTCATTGAGGATGCCCAAATAACCGATGACAGGGTTCGAGAAGGGCCTGCCGATGACCTGCTCTCCGGAAAGCACAAGGCCGTCGCCGATGAAATAATCGAGTTCCGGCCCGTACCATGAGTTGAGCTCCAGAACAGGCGCAGGCACATGGCCGCTGGCGTCCGCCACATAGAAGACCACATTGTGGCCCATATAGACCGTGTCGGCGGCAATCATCACGGCGGCGGGAAAGGTGCCCGCTTTGTTCGCGGTAAACACTTTTGTCTTCGAGGTGCGGTTCTTCGCGTCAGGCGTGGCGAAGGCGCTCATCTGCTCGTCGAACACCACCACGTGATGGGGCCAGCCCGGGATGCTCCATCCCGCGGGGACGGGATCGGGGGCGATGGTGAAGGTGTCGCCGACCTTCAGGTGCACAGCGGTGGGATAGTCGTTGTCGGTCGGGGCAATGCCGTTTGGCAGGTTCACATAGTGCATGGTGACCGTGGCGGAGGCGGTCTCTCCGCCCCAGGAGCAGGTGAAGGTCACCGGCACGTCCATCGGCGCGGAGGGCAGATCCATGCTGGGCCACAGATTGAAGCTGTTCTCCCACGTGGCTGTTTCCGTCACGGTAAAGGGGCGCGTTCGCGGGCACGCTGTAGGACCAGCGCGGCTCGCCGCCGTATGCGTTCTGCAGCACGCTGTATTGTTGGATCTCAACCCAGAGGCACTCGATCGCGCCATGGGTCAGGCTGGCGTCCGCGCCGAGGCCGCCGTAATACACCGGCATGCCGAGGTAGATGTTCGGGTCCCGACCGGCGGTCAGCTGGAGCGGGGGCACCGCCGGGGCCGGTACGGTCACCTGCAGGGTCTGGCTGCTGCGCCCGTCGCTGTATTCCAGATCGAGCACGAGGTCGGTTGTACCGAAGATATGGAAATCCATGGTTCGCGCCTCGCCGGCATAGCCCTTAGCGCCAAAGTCGGTGGAACCGCTGACAGGGATTAAGCTCACATAGCCGTCGTAGGCCGTATAGCCGCCGCGCAGCCTGTAGCTCATAAGGAGCAGCTGCCCGGACACCGGCCTGTCTGTGTTCCAGTCCAGCGTGCGGCCGTTTTCGTCCTTCCAGCTCAGCTCGATGCTCAGGGGCGAGCCGGTGGCGTCGGTGGTCACCTCGATTCCCGTGTCGCCGTCCTCCATGTCGTAGATCCAGCCGTCGGCGGTCTGGAGGCTGGCCATCACATAATGGGTGGCTTTCCAGGTGGGATCCTCCATGACGACTGTACCGCTGAGTGGCGCGTCCTCCGGGTTCAGGACACTGGCTGCAAAGCCTTGGTCGTCATACACCGCCCAGCCGACCTCAAGGCAGTCGATGGGCGAGCTGCCGGGCGTGATCTGGTAGTCCGCGGAGATCGGCGTGCGGGCCGGGACAGAGGCCTGATGGTACTGCACCGCCATCGCGGGCGGCACAGGGGTGTTCCATGCGTCGGTAAAGGTGATGTCGCCGCCATAAAAGAAATCGGATTCGGGCCATTCCCTCCAGTCAGGCGAGCCGTCGGAGGTTCGCAGACAGATCTGGAATCCGATCCGGTCTCCGATCGAGGTCTGCGTGAATGTGACCGAGCCGGTCTTTCCCGTCAGGGGAATCTTATCCAACTCGTATCGGGCCTACCGTGGGCTGTTGCTGTGATTGAAGTCAGCAATTGGAACCAGCTCCGCGGCGTCAAAGGTATAGCCGGAGAGATCATAGGTGATGACCACGGACTCGCCGTGGGCGATCTGGGTCTTTCCGAAACTGAGATCATCCGCGCAGGCCTGCGCGAAGCAGGCGACGGCCAGCAGCAGGGCGAGGGCCGCGATTCTTGCAAGCAATTTCTTCATCAATAGGATCCTTTCCTGATCCGGGCTTCGGCAGATGACGTTTTATTCACTATGCGCGAACAGCAGCGTCACGCCGCCGCTTTCCTTCAGCCACGCGGCGACCGTTTCCCTCAGCGCCTTTTCGGCGGCCTGGCGGGCGCTGCCGTCCCCGGCCGCCTCGCTCAGCACGCGCTCGCGGCAGCGGGCCTGCTCCTCGGCGAGGATAGCGGCGCGGCGCTTCTCCGTCAGCGGATACCAGAAGTCGTCCCGGCTGACCTGCGTCGGAGTCAGGCTGTCAGAGAGCAGCTCGGTCTCCGGCAGGGTCAGGGTGACGGCGCTGCCCGTGGGCTCCACCGTGACCCTGGACAGGTCGATGCCGAGCGACGCGCGGTACGTGTAATGCACGGTGACCGTCTGCACGGTGCCGAGCAGCAGCGCGTCCTGCGTGGAGGTGAAGACGCCTTCGTCCTCCACGGTGAGGGTCTCGAGGTGTGCGCTCTCGCTGAGCCGGTGCGAGATCAGCGCGGAGACCGTGGCGGTGCGCCCGGTGATATCCGGCAGGAGAGCGCTCAGCCAGCTCCGCGCGTAGGGGAGCATCACGAGGACGAGGGTCAGAACGAGGGCCGTGCCGAGCACCTTGCCCAGCCAGCGCGCAATGTGCTTCATGTCCGACCTCCCAGCCACACCAATAGCGGCACCACGGCGTACCGCGCGAGCAGCACCAGCACGGTGACGGCGCCGATCGCCGCGAGAATATACAGCGCTTTGGGGGCATGGCGCTTCCGTGAACGGTCCGTTCCGCGGCTGCGGCGCTCACGGCGGCGCTTGATGTCCTCCGGCAGAGGCGGCGGAGGCACCAGCGGCTTCCAGTACACAAAAACACCTCCCGAACGGCTGATGGATGATGACAGCAGTGTAACCGTTTGGGAGGGGATTGTCAAGGTGGAGCCTCAGCTGTTGGCCGCGCTGGCTCTCACATCCTTCCACCTGTGCCAGAAGTAGATGGTCTCCAGGACGCCGGCGGCGATCCAGCCGAGCGGGTAGCCGAAGCCCACGACCTGGGGCGTGTAGGCGATGCGCGTGGCGATGAAGAGATAGATCTGGCGCAGAACGACGAACGAGGAGAGCATGATGATCATCGGGCCGCGGGAATCGCCCCGGCCGCGCAGCGCGCCGGCGAAGATGTTGTTCACGGAGTTGAAGAGGATGAAATAGACGTTCATCCGCATGAAGAGCACGCCGTACTCGATGACGCCCGGATCGCTGGTGAACAGGGCCACCGCGTCCGGCGCGAGCAGGTAGAGGCCGGTGGCCAGCACAAACGTGATGGACACCGAGAACCAGAGCGTCCGGATGCTGCCGTCGTAGGCGCGGCGCTCCTTGCCCGCGCCGATGTTCTGGCTGACGAAGGTGGTCGCGGACTGGTTCAGGCTGTTGATGGGCAGGAAAAGGAAGGCGTCGAGCTTGTTGTAGCAGCTCCACCCGGCCATGCAGCTGGAGCCGAAGCCGTTGACGTAGCTCTGGACGAAGACGTTGGAGAAGGAGGTCAGCATCGACTGGACGCCGGTCGGCAGGCCGATGGCGAGGATTCTGCGGAGAATGGCGCCGTCGATGCGCATGTCGTGCCAGGTGAGGCGGTAGATGGCGTCCGAGCGCGTGAGGAGGGCGAGCACCAGGGCGGCGGAGACGAACTGCGAGAGGATGGTCGCGAAGCCCGTGCCCGCGATGCCCCAGTGGAACGGAATGACGAAGAGGAGGTCGAGCACGGTATTCAGCAGGCTCGTGAAGATCAGAAAATACAGCGGGCGGCGCGTGTCGCCCACTGCGCGGAGGATGCCGCTGCCCATATTGTAGACGCAGAGGCCGACGCTGCCGGCAAAATAGATGCGGAGGTAGGTCGTCGCCTCGCCGAAGACGTCGTCCGGGGTGGACATCAGCCGCAGCATGAAGGGCACCGCGAGAAAGCCGATCACCGAAAAGACCACGCCCATGAGCAGGGTGACGGCCATCGTCGTCTCCACGGCGCGGTGGAGCTCCTTCTCCTGCCGCGCGCCGAAGAACTGGCTGATGACCACGCCCGCGCCGACCGACACGCCGTTGAAGAAGAAGATCATGATGTTGATGATCATGGTCGTGGAGCCGATGGCGGCCAGCGCCTCCTTGCCGACGAAGTTGCCGACGACGAGGGTGTCCACGGTGTTATAGAGCATCTGGAAGATGTTGCCGAACAGGAGCGGGACGGCAAAGCCGATCAGATGCGGGAGGATCGGCCCTTCGGTCATGTCGCGGGTGCGGGAGGAAGCAGTTGAAGAATCTCTAAACATAATACTTGTTTACTCCCATATGGGCTATAGAATCACGCAGTAAGCCGGGCTGTTTAAGCCTCCTTTTTGGTATAGACGTTACCGCTGTTATCAATATAATATGTGCACTCTTTGTGTACGGCTTTCAGTGCCTCATCCAACGTTTTCCGAAGAGGGGAATCTGCTTCATTCTTGTACGGCACAAGTGTCTGTTTGATGAGACTTCTGTAGCGCTGGCGTTCCTCCACGTTCTCAAAAGGCTTTGCATGATACTCTCGAAAACAAGCGTCAAAATACATAAAGACACTAATCACAACCGCATTGCAACGGTTGATATAAGCAATCATGCTCTGATGTGTATAATCGATATATGTTTTGTCGTAGTTTTCGGAATAATAGATTTCTAAGATTGTACTGATGACGCAGGTTTGCAAAGCCATTTCAATACACTTTAGCGCTTGCCATGCTTCGGTTTCATGCTTGCAGAGCGTACGGAAATCGCTATGGGGTTTATGGGAGATCTTTTCAAGATCAGATAAGTAAAACTCTAAGTCTTTGATGGCGGTCTTTTGCGCGGACTGCAGTCCGATAATGGTAGCAGTTCGCTGATAATCACTTATCATAATGGACGAGAAGTTTTCATAGGAGCGTTTGACAAAAGAAATCTCTGCAAGAAGCTCGGCGCGGTTTTCGCCATACAAGAAATTGAGTACGTCATCAAGCTTTTGATTGACCAGAGAGAGCTGCTTGTCAATTCTCGCCAGAAAATACTGCCCGGTTGCAGCGGAGAGAAGAGTAAAAAGGCCGAGGGAAATGGCTTGTCTTTCAAGAGAAAACAAAGGGGCATAAGTCTCGATACCCTCTTTGCCCACAAGTGTGTTGCCGACCCCTCCGGCTTTATAGCGCATCATATCTAAATGAGAATAACCTTTAGGGAAATGAGCAACCCAAGCGTGGGCTAAGGTATTGGCCGCTTTGGCTTGTGGCAAATATTGGAGAAAATAGCTCATTCGCTCCTTCTGATCTGCTGATAAAGGAAGCTTAGAGTATTTTGCGGAGTTTTCAAAGTCAATGAAAGCTTCACAAGGCCTGACTGTGACATCATTGTCCATAGCAATCCCTCCTGTCCTGAAAAACATATTCGCATAAAACGTAATGGATGTCAAGCAATGAGAGGATAACATTTGCAGTACGCAATCTTGTTAGGTGGTTGCTTGAGCGCAATGATTTGGCCTTCCCATCTCCGCCAAAACGTGATACAATGAGCCGTCGAAAGGAGCAGTGAATCCGCATGAAACAATCCTTGCGCGCCGCCGCGCTGGCGCTGGCGCTTCTGTGCATCATGCCCGGCGCGTCCGCCGCGTCGAAGGCCAAGGCCACCGCGACCCCCGCGCCGCAGGCCATCACCACGGATATTGTGGAGCCGCCGGAGGCCATCCGGCAGGTGCTGGATATCGCCTACCAGGAGTGGGTGACCGTCGACGGCAAGGCGCTGAAGAATCAGGGCAATAAATATCAGACCTGGTGGAACAACTACAAGTGGGAGTGGTGCGCCGGCTTTGTGACCTGGTGCATGCTCGAGGCGGGCATTCCCCAGGAGTTCAAGGACGATATCTTCAAGATGGAGGAGGGCGAGCCGGCTTCCGGCATCTTCCACACCAAGGCCTCCTCGCCCGGCAAGATGCTCGCGGGCTATGAGCACATGCACCGCACGACGCGCGTGCCGCAGAAGGGCTTCATCATCTGCTACGGCGTGAAGAGCAACGGCTATGTGCACGTGGGCTTCGTCTACGACGTGGAGGATCTGGGCGGCGGCAAGTACCGCCTGACCACCATCGAGGGCAACATGTCCAAGACGGTGAAAATGTACGTCTACGACTACGACATGAACGCCGAGAAGAAGGACTGCATCACCGCGATCCCCGCCGAGCTGCAGACGCGGCAGGAGGCGAAGAACTTCACCTACAAGCTGCGCAAGGACGGCAAGAGCAAGTGGTACGTCAACTACTTCCTGATGCCCTGGCTGCCGGACGAATACGCCTCCATGCAGCCCGCCGCGGCGGAGACGACGCCCGTCCCCGCTGTGGAGACGCCCGTTCCGCCGGCCGGGGAGGCTGCTCCGGCTGAAATCCCCGCGCCGGTGGCGCAGGATGCCGTGACCCTGGCGCCTCTGCCCGCCGCGACGCCCGCGCCCGTCCCCGCCGTGACCGCCGCGCCGGTCATCAACCAGGACGGCACGCCCGGCCTGCTGGTGCCGATCGGCTGACGGCGAGCCGGCCTGTCCGTCCTTCGGGAAGGTTTGCGCGAAGGCTGCCGAAGGTTCTCAGGCAGACAGAAGAAACCAGGCCCCGGAGCCCCATGACGTTTGAAGGAGGAATCCCCTGATGAAGCTGATTATCCCCCAGAACTACAACCCTGTCCTCAATCTCCGCGACACGGAGATCGCCATCAAGCTGGTCAAGGACTTTTTTGAGACCGAGCTGGCCCGCGCGCTGAACCTCGCGCGTGTCTCCGCGCCGATCATGGTGACCCCGGAGAGCGGCCTGAACGACAACCTGAACGGCGTGGAGCGCCCGGTTTCCTTCGACGTGAAGGAGACGGGCCAGATCGCGGAGATCGTGCACTCCCTGGCGAAGTGGAAGCGGCAGGCGCTGAAGGTCTACGGCTTCAAGCCGGGCGAGGGCCTCTACACCGACATGAACGCCATCCGGCGCGACGAGGAGACGGACAACATCCACTCCATCCTCGTCGACCAGTGGGACTGGGAGCGCATCATCACCCCCGAGGAGCGCAACCGCGACTTCCTGCGCGAGATTGTGCGCACGATCTATCTTGTACTGCGCAAGAGCGAGGGCTACGTCTGCGCGCATTATCCCTTCATCAAGCCCGAGCTGCCGGATGATATCGCCTTCGTCTCCACCCAGGAGCTGGAGGACCGCTTCCCCGACCTGAGTCCCAAGGAGCGCGAATACCGGGCGGTGCGCGAGCACGGCGCGGTGTTCCTGGAGGGCGTCGGCGGCAAGCTGAAGTCCGGCAAGATCCACGACGGCCGCGCCCCGGACTATGACGACTGGGATCTCAACGGGGATATCCTGATCTATGACCCGCTGCTGGACATCTCCCTGGAGCTGAGCAGCATGGGCATCCGCGTCGATCCCGAGTCCCTGCGCCGCCAGCTCAAGGAGCGCGGCTGCGAGGAGCGCGCCGAGCTGCCGTTCCAGAAGGCCCTGCTCAACGGCGAGCTGCCCCTGACCATCGGCGGCGGCATCGGCCAGAGCCGCATGTGCGTCTACCTGCTGCGCAAGGCCCACGTGGGCGAGGTGCAGGCCAGCCTCTGGCCC
>CAMNLM010000095.1 GCA_946543085.1 uncultured Clostridia bacterium
TCGACTACCACTGCCATCTGAGCCCCCGCGAGATCTACGAGGACATCCGCTACGACAACATCACCCAGGTCTGGCTGGGCGGTGACCACTACAAATGGCGTCTGATGCGCTCTGCCGGCGTTCCTGAGAAGTACATCACCGGCGATGCCAGCGACTATGAGAAGTTTGAAAAGTACGCTGAAGTCATCGGCAAGGCCATCGGCAATCCCCTGCACCACTGGAGCCATCTGGAGCTCCGCCGTTTCTTTGGCTACAACGGCGTGCTGAACAAGAGCACGGCGCGCGAGGTGTGGGATATCGCCAACGCCAAGCTGCAGAGCGAGGGCTACACCAGCCGCGGCCTCATCATGATGAGCAACGTCGAGACCATCTGCACCACGGACGATCCTGTGGACAGCCTGGTCTGGCATGAGAAGCTCGCCGCAGACAAGACCTTCCCCGTGACCGTGCTGCCCGCCTGGCGTCCCGACAAGGCCATGAATCTGGAGAAGGACACCTACCTGGACTACATCGCCCAGCTCGAGAAGGCCGCCGAGATGCCGATCAAGTCCTTCGCCGATCTGAAAGCCGCCCTGCATAAGCGCCTGGACTTCTTCGCCGCGCACGGCTGCTCCCTGAGCGACCATGCCCTGAACTACGTGATGTACGCGCCCGCCTCCGAGGAGGAAGTGAACGCGATCTTCACTGCGCGCCTGGGCGGCAAGCTGCCCACGCACGCCGAAGAGCTGACCTTCAAGTTCGCCTACATGACCTATCTGGCCGGCGAATACCGCGAGCGCAACTGGGCCATGCAGCTCCACTACGGCTGCCGCCGTGACAACAACCCGATCATGTTCCGCAAGATGGGTCCCGATACCGGCTTTGACTGCGTGGACAACTACGCGCCTTCCGCTGAAACCGCCGCCTTCCTGGGCTATCTGAAGGAACGCAATCAGCTGCCGAAGACCATCCTCTACAGCCTGAACACCAACGACAACGAAGCTATCGATACCATTCTTGGCTGCTTCCAGTCCGATGAGGCTGTCGGCTATATCCAGCACGGCTCCGCTTGGTGGTTCAACGATCACTTCGACGGCATGAACGAGCAGCTCAAGTCCCTGGCGAACCTCGGCTATCTGGCCGGCTTCATCGGCATGCTGACGGACAGCCGCTCTCTCCTGAGTTACCCCCGCCACGAGTATTTCCGCCGGATCCTGTGCCGTCTCTTCGGCGAATGGGTTGAGAACGGCTTCTTCCCGGAGGATATCGACACGCTGAAGGGTGTCATCTCCGACATCAGCTACGGCAACGCGAAGCGCTATTTCAACTTCCCGCAGAAGCAGTAAATCCCGGCATTTCTAACTCCCGGCCCAGCGCCGGGAGTTTTTCTTTGCGCTGCATGCACCCGTGCTCAACAGATGCTTCCTGGCATGATGAGAGACATTTGCCGCAGACCGCAGGTGCCTTTTCATTGCTTATAGGCTGAATCTATATCCAAGCATCTGTATTGTGTATTGGACAGAATCAGCATCCCGTGATAAGATCAGACCATCCCAAACAGGGAACGCCGAAAGGAGTGATCCGCATGAAGCGCAGGACGCATGAGATGTGCCGAATGCTGGAGATGTGCAGCTGCATATCTTCCTGTTCTGTATGCGGAAGAACTGCCTGAGGTTGAAAGAACGCCTCCTGAAGCAGCCGCACAGGCTGCTTTTTTGTAAGAAAGGACGGAAAACGCCGATGGCCTTCAGTTATCGTTTGGGCAGCGCAGGCGCGCGAATGTGTCAGGACGCATGACGATTCCATGTTCCCGCACAAATCGACAGAGCGCACAGCGCTCGGAGAGAAAAGGAGAAACACCATGAAGAAGCTGCTTGCTGTTATCGCCGCCCTGCTGACCCTCGTACTCGCCACCACCGCCCTGGCCGACACTGTGCTGATCGCCATTCCGGATGACGGCACGAACCTCTCCCGCGGCATCAAGCTGCTGGAGACCGCTGGACTGATCGAGGTCGATCCCGCCGCCGGTTATACGCCCGAGATCAAGGATGTCACCAAGTATATCTATGACATTGAGATCTCTCCAGCCGCCGCCAACACCCTGCCCTCGACCCTGCAGGATTATGGCGCCGCGACCATCAACGGCACTTATGCGATTCCTGTCGGCCTGATTCCCTCCAAGGACGGCCTGATCATTGAGAAGCAGAGTGAAGAAGGCGACAATCCCTATGTCAACATCATCGTCGCCCGCACTGCCGACGCTGACAATGAGATCTACAAGAAGATTGTCGCCGCCTATCAGACCCAGTTTGTGGCTGAATTCATCCTCATCAACTATCAGGAAGCCTTCTTCCCGGCCTTCGACTACGACCCCAACCTGACGCTGACCGCCGACGAGGTCGCCGAGATCGTTTCCTACGAGTCCCCCAAGGCTGACAAGCAGGTCGTAACCGTCGGCGTCTGCGGCGCGAACAATGACCAGTGGAAGGCTGTGCAGAAGGTGCTCGACGACGAGGACGCGGGGATCTACATCGAGCTGGTCGAATTCGACGCCTATAACCTGCCCAACCAGGCCCTGCACAGCGGGGATATCGACCTGAATGCCTTCCAGCACAAGGCCTATCTGAACAACGACGCCGCCGTGAACGGTTATGACCTGACCGTCATCGGCGACACGCTGATCGCCCCGCTGACCCTCTATTCCAAGAAGTACGATTCCATCGACGCCATCAAGGACGCCGCCGGTCTGCTGAACTGAGCGTCCGATCCGCACTGCGGATGGTTCGAGACAAACACCAGCCGGCATGAGTTCTCTCGTGCCGGCTTTCCGCGAGTTTTGCGCTTCCATCCTGCTACCGGCAGCCGAGGGTTTCCGCGCCTGCCGGCAGCAGGATGATGATGCATTTCTATCCTCCAATACACTTGAGGAGACCATGACATGATTGAAATCAACCATCTGAACAAGACCTTCACCGAGAAGGGCAGCAAGGTTGAAGCCGTGCGCGACGTCAGCCTGCACATCGCCAAGGGACAGATCTACGGCATCATCGGCAATTCCGGTGCGGGCAAGAGCACGCTTGTGCGCTGCCTGAACCTGCTGGAGATTGCGGACAGCGGCGACCTGCGCATCGGTGACCAGCAGCTGACCTTCAAAAACGGCCGTGCCTGCCAAGCCGGCAGTGGTACGCCCCTCAGCGAGAAGGATCAATCCAGGCTGCGCCGCTCCATCGGCATGATCTTCCAGCACTTCAATCTGCTGGACCGTTCCACCGTTTTTGAGAATATTGCCTATCCCCTGCGCTACACAGGCATGAGCCGGAAAGAAATCAGTGAGCGCGTGGATGAGCTGCTGGCTCTCGTGAATCTCCAGGACAAGCGCGGCGCTTACCCCGCCCAGCTCTCCGGCGGACAGAAGCAGCGCGTCGCCATCGCGCGCGCCCTCGCCAACCGGCCGCAGATTCTGCTCAGCGACGAGGCAACCAGCGCGCTGGATCCGGACGCCACCGAGTCCATCCTCAATCTGCTCCTCAATCTGAACGAGCGGCTGGGTCTCACGATCGTGCTCATCACGCACGAGATGGCCGTCATCAAGTCGATCGCCGAGCGTGTGGCCGTGATGGAGAACGGCTGCGTGGTCGAGGAAGGCGAGGTGTACGACGTCTTTGCCCGTCCGCGCGAGGAAATCACCCGCCGCTTTGTCGCCTCTGCCTCGGCTCTCAGCCGTATCAACAAGCTGCTCGCTGAGGACTCCCCCATGGTGCGCACCAAGCCGGGTGAACTGCTTGTGAAGCTGACCTTTACGCGTGAGAGCGTCGGCGAGGCTGCGATCTCCGCCATCTCCCAGAAGTTCGGTATCGCTGTGAACATCGTGCTGGCCAGCGTGGAAGAGCTGCGCGGCGTCGCCCTCGGCGGGCTGATCGCCATCTTCCACGGCGATGCGGAACAGATTCAGGCCGCCCTGGATTACCTGATCAAGGACAAAGTGGAAGTGGAGGTGCTTCGCCGTGGATGAATGGCTGAAGAGTGTGATGCCCAATGTCGTGGCTTACAAAGCCCGTTTCTTCACCAGCCTGCAGCAGACCTTCCAGATGATGCTCTGGAGTGGTCTGATTGCCTTTGCCATCGGCCTCGCGCTGGGCATTGTCCTGACCGTGACGCGCAAAGACGGCATCCGTCCGAACGCGATTGTCTACCGCGTCGTCGATCTCGTGGTGAATGTGTTCCGCGCGATTCCATTCGTCATCCTCCTGATCTTCCTGATTCCCTTCACGCGCTGGCTCACCGGCACGGCGATCGGCGTCAAGGGCGCGCTGGTGCCGCTCGTTTTTGGCTGTGTGCCTTTCTACACGCGCCAGGTTGAGGCCGCTCTCGCCAGCGTGGAGCCCGGAAAAATCGAGGCTGCCCGCTCCATGGGCAGCGGCATGTTCGGGCTGATCTTCCGTGTGTACCTGCACGAGGCGGTGCCTGACCTCATCCGCGTCACGACCATCACCCTGATCTCCCTGATCGGCCTCACCACCATGGCGGGCGCTGTCGGCGCAGGCGGTATAGGTTCCTTCGCCATCAACTATGGCCAGAACCAGAACCATCAGGATATCGTGAACGTATGCGTCATCATCCTCCTGGTATTTGTGAGCCTCCTCCAGCTTCTCGGCAACGGACTTGCCCGCCGCACCACCAACCGCCATCTGGTCGGAACAGACAAGCAATGAGGAAGCCTTCCCGGAAAGGAGAATCTTATGGGTCTGAGAGAAACCGTCATCTCCTATGCTGAAAAGCAGGCTGCTGTCTATCAGCAGATCGCGCTGGATATCCACGCGCATCCTGAGGTCAGCAACTATGAGTTCTTCGCCTGCAAAACCCTCTCCGATCAGATGGTTCGGGAAGGCTTTCAGGTGCAGGTGGATGTCGCCGGACACCGCACCGCTTTCACCGCTGCCTATCGGTCAGCAAAGCCCGGCCCTGTGCTGGTATATCTTGCCGAGTATGACGCGCTCGCGGGTCTTGGCCATGGCTGCGGCCACAACCTCTTCGGCGCAGGTTCCTGCCTGGCGGCTTCCGCCCTCAAGCAGGTGATGGACGAAGTCGGCGGCGAAGTGCGCGTCTACGGAACACCCGGCGAGGAAGGCGGCGAAAACGGCAGCTCGAAGGGCTCCTTCGTGCGCGAAGGCTTCCTGAAGGATGTGGACGCGGCGCTCTGCGCGCACCCTGGCAGCGGCCCGCACACACTCTCCGACACCTGCATTGCCTGCGCGCCGGTGGACATCGAATTCTGGGGCAGGGCCGCCCACGCCGCCGGCGCTCCCGAGAAGGGCATCAACGCCCTGGACGGCCTGATCCTCACCTACAATGGCATCAATGCCCTGCGCCAGCACCTGACCAGCGACGTTCGGATTCACGGCATCATTGTGAACGGCGGCGACGCCCCGAACACTGTGCCCGAATACGCCAAGGCCAAGTTCTATATCCGCGCCGCGACCGCTCCCCGCCTGGAGGAAGTCTATCAGAAGGTGGAGCGCATTGTGCAGGGCGCAGCGCTGATGACCGGCGCGAAGGGACGCATGCAGCCCTATCAGAACCGCGTCGAAAACATGGTCCTGACCCGCTCCTTTGACGCCCTCTTTGCCCGCGAGATGGCCGCCCTCGGTGAAGCGGTCGAGGAACCGAAGCCCGGTCCCAAGGGCTCGTCGGACGTTGGCAACATCAGCCAGGTCGTCCCAACCATCCAGCCGAACCTCTCCATCTCTCCCGAAAAGCTGGCCGGACACAGCGAGGATTTCAAGGCGGCTGCTTGCTCCGCCTACGGATTGCGCTTTGTGCCCCTCGCCGCCAAGTCCCTTGCCCTGACAGGACTGGATCTGATTCTGGAGCCCGACACGCTCGCCCGGATCAAGGCAGACCACAAAGCTGCCGTCGCGGCGCAGAATGACGAATAACCTTGCTGTTGTTCTACCATGCCGCATCCCGATAAACAGCGAAAGGCTACGGCTTTGCGGATACGCGCAAAAGGCGTTGCGATCGCCCTCTATGGACTTTCGCCCGTCATCATGATCAATCTCCTTCCATCGAACAGACTGCAGCCGTGCAAATGAAAACACGCGGACAAGGCACAATGCCCCTGATCCGTGTGTCTTTTCATTTTGGCCGGTTATTCATCCTGCTCCATTGCGCTGCGCTTGAACTGTGTTTCGTAGAGTTCCGTATAAACGCCGCCTGCCTTGACCAGGTCTTTGTGCTGACCGCGCTCCACAATCCGCCCATTCTGCACGACGAAGATCTCATCCGCCGCAAGGATCGTGGAAAGCCTGTGGGCAATCAGGATGCTTGTGCGGGAGGCGATGAGGGGATCGATCGCTTCCTGGATCGCGCTCTCCGAGATGGAATCGAGCGCAGAGGTCGCCTCGTCAAAGATCAGCAGCGACGGATCCTTGAGCAGCACGCGCGCAATGGAGATGCGCTGCTTCTCGCCGCCGGAGAGCTTCAGGCCGCGGTTGCCCACCATCGTGTCCAATCCGTCCGGCTGGCTGGAGAGGAAGTCCCAGATGTTTGCGCGCTTGCACGCATCGATCATGTCCTCCTCGGTCGCATCCTCCCGCGCGTAGCGCAGGTTCTCCCGCACCGTGCCGTTGAAGAGATATGTGTCCTGCGTCACCACGCCGATCTGACTCCGCAGCCAGTTCAGGTCAAGCTGTCGCACATCCGTGCCGTCAAAGGTCACGACACCGTCCGTCACATCCCAGAGGCGCGGAATCAGGTTCACAATGGTACTCTTGCCGGAGCCGGAGGGCCCGACGATCGCAATGCTCTTCCCTTCCCGCAGGTCGAAATGGATATCGTGCAGAATCTCTCGCTCCGGGCTGTAGGCAAAGGAGACGTGTTTGAAGGAGACCTCGCCGCCCCTTGTCTTCGGCAGCGCCGGCGTCTCCGGCGAAGCGATCTCCACCGGCATGTCGAAGTACTCGAAAATGCGAGTGAACATTGCCATCGAGCGGATCCAATCGACCTGAATATTCATCAGCGAATTCACAGGCCCATACATCCGGCCCAGGAGGGCGACAAGCACGGTGATATCGCCGACGGTGAGGTTTGCGTCATATTGCATCATCAGGATCCCGCCGACGAGATAGAGCAGCATCGGGCCGACACTGGTGATCGTCGTCAGCACCATAAAGAACCACTGACCGGCCATCTTCTCGCGGATATTCAGCTTCATCATGTGGCTGTTGGCCTTCTGGTATCGCTCGTACTCCCAGTTTTCCCGCCCGAAGAGCTTCACCAGGAGCTGTCCGCTGACAGAGAGGGTCTCGTTCAGGATGCCGTTGATCTCATCATTGCATTCCTGCGCCTCGCGCGCCAGATTCCACCGCGCCTTGCCGGCCATGCGTGTGGGCAGCGTAAACAACGGTACAATGACCATGCCGATGAGGGCCAGCAGCCAGTTTTTCTGCACCATCATGACCACGGCCGCAACCAGCGTGATCACATTGGAGAGAATGGTTGTGAAGGTTGAGCTGATGACGCTCTCCACACCCGAGATATCGCTTGTCATCCGCGTGATGATATCCCCCTGGTTTGCGCTGGTGAAGAACCGCTGGCTCATCTTCTGCAGGTGGTGATACATCTGGTTGCGCATGTCGCGCGTGATGTGCTGTGCCATCCATGAATTCAGATAGGTTTCCGCCACGCCGATCAGCCGTACGCCGAGTGTCAGCGCCAGGGACAGCAGAATGTACTTGATCAGCGCGCCCATGCTTCGCCCGATCAAGCCTTCGTCGATAATGCGGCCTGTGATAATCGAGGGGAACAGGCTCATCACCGATGAAACCGCCAGGCAGAGCAGCACCAGCAGAAGCTGCTTCGGATATGGCTTCAAGTAGCCCAGAATGCGCTTCAGCATTGCGCCAGTGACTTTCGGTCTGTTCTTTTTTTCCTCGTCTGTCAGATAACCGCGGCGCATCTGCCCGCCCATGCCTCTTTGCATACTGTATCCACCTTCTCAGGTCAGATCAATGCGGAGACTGCCATGCCTTTCGTCATCGGCAGTCTCCGCTTGTCTTAAGGACTTACTTTTCGATTTTCTCGCCTTCCGCGTTGTAATACTCACGCGTGGTGGCCTTGCCATCCTCCGCGTACACCGTATCCATCCGCACCGCTCCGTCGACTGTTGCGCAGGGATTGCCTTCCGCGTCAAAATAGCTCTCGCGGATCTGCTTGCCCTTCTCGTTGTATTCGTAGCGCACTTCGACATAGCCGGCGCTACAGCTCATCGGCTGGCCATCTGCGTTCAGATAGCGAACCGTCGCAAGCTGTCCCTTGTCGTTATATGTGCGATCCTGGCCATAGGCGGCGTTGTTGGCCTGTACAGGCGCTCCCGCGCCGTCCAGGTACATTTCGCGGCTGACCTTGCCCTTGTCATCGTATTCCCTCGTCACAGCCATATAGGCGTCGCCGCTGGTGCAGGGCTGATCCTCCACGTCGAACCACGCCTCCCGGATGACGCGCTTCTTGCTGTCGAATTCCTTGCGCACGGCCGCATACCCCGCGCGGCAAGTGATGGGCTGATCGCTCACATCTAGATACTGCTCGTAATTGACATTGCCCTTTTCATCGTACCCGCGTCGAATCGCTGCATACGTGTCCCCCGTGGTTGTGGGCTCACCTTCTTCGTTGAACCAGGCCTCATAGATCGTTTGCTTTTTTTCGTTGAAGACCTTGTGTACTTCCGCCGCACCGCTCTTGAGTTTGATCGGCTTGTCCTCCGCATTCAGGTACTGCTCGAAGTTCACATTGCCGTTCTCATCGTAGCCGCGACGGATTGCGACATTCTTGTCACCTGTTGTGGTCGGATTGCTTTCTGCATCAAACCAGGCTTCATAGATGCACTGCTTCTTGTCATTGAAGACTTTGTGCACCTCGGCAGCGCCGTTCTTGCGGTTGATTGGCTTGTCCTCCGCGTCCAGGTACTGCTCGTAGTTCACATTGCCGTTCTCATCGTAGCCGCGGCGGACTGCGACGTTTGTGTCGCCCGTTGTGGTCGGCTTACCTTCCGCATCAAACCAGGCTTCGTAGATGACCTGTTTCTTGTCGTTGTAGACACGGT
>CAMNLM010000096.1 GCA_946543085.1 uncultured Clostridia bacterium
CTTTCCTCCGGAAAGCGTCCCCCGGACCCCCTTGAAAGGCACTCCTGCGGAGGGCTTAAGCGGGCTTTTTCTCCGTTCATCCGCACATTTCCACCAGCCGTTCCATCGCGCGCAGACTCTCGGCCTCGGTCATGCAGTATTCGCGGATCACGTGCTGAAGGATGTAGCTGCCGAACTGCCTCACGATGTCCACGTCCGAGATCATCACTTCGTGATGGTTGGCGGGCAGATAATCCGAGTTGGTCGGGGAGATGAGGAGGGCGCGATCCTTGTAGCAGTTGATTTCCATGTCCTTCCGGATACCTTCGCCCCGCAGGAAATAGATGCTGAAGGCCGGATTCTCCTTCATGTGGCGGATGCATTGCCTCAGGATCGTCCGCCGTTCCTCTGGCGTAAAGGGCCTAAGCGCCCAGTAATGGTCGGTGAGAAGACCCGTCCGCGCGAAGTTTTCCATCGCGTCCAGGCGCAGAATGGTCAGCGTGACGGTCTTTTTGGAGAAGATGTTCGCCTCGCGCTCCCGCGCCGTATGCGCCATGTCGCGGAACTCCGCGGTTTCCCGCACCTCCGCGTGGACGGCGGCGAGCAGCGCGTCGATGGCGATCTGCTCCAGGGGCAGATCCGGCTTGATGGTCATCATGGCGCACCCGCGCTCCAGCTCGGCCCAGCCGCGGACGTGCTGCACGGAATTCCCCAGCAGCGTGCCGCCGGAGAGTTCGTGCAGGAGCGGCTCGAACCAGCTCCGCTCCATGCCGAGATAGGCCTCGTAGCGTTCCCGGTCCGGGATGCCGATCGCGCGCCCCTTCCCGTCGTAGAAATGCACCGCCTCGGCCACGGGGACGCCCTCCGCGTCGCGCCCGGTCACGATCAGCACGTCCGAGCGGAAGATGCGGAGATCGTGCTTTCTCTCCGACGTGCGGGCCTTGTAGGCGCTGTAGCCGCGGAAGAGCAGCAGCCTGCTCATGTTCACGAACTCCCGGATGGACTGCTCCGTGCTCGCCACCCGGACCGCGAATTGTTCCACCGTGACGTCGCCGCGCCGGAGCAGCTCGCTCAGCGCCTCATAGATCGGGATCAGGCCGCAGCCCAGCACCGTGATGCGCAGGTCATGCAGGCGCGCATACCGCTCCAGCATCGTCTCCTCCGCGCCGGTGAGCAGGTCGAGGATCGGCCAGCCCGGCTCGTGCCGCAGCCGATTGTGGAGGAAGGTATCAATCTGCTCGTTGGCCTCGCAAGCCTCCCGGCCGTAGAGCCTGATCTCCAGGGCCCGTTCAAGCCCGCTGCGCTCCTCCTGCGTCAGGTTCAGCCGCGAGAGCGCCGCCTCGCGGAAATCCATCAGCGATCTCTCCCGCACGCGCTCTTTCATCACGCGCTCCAGCGAGGTTTTGCTTTTGTAGCCCAGCAGCTGGCTCAGTCGGAGCAGGGAGAGCCCGCGCGTCGCCCGCACCTCTTCCACCCAGCACTGCAAGTCCGTCATCCGTTCCACTCTGAGGCCTCCTCCGATTGCGTAATACCCAATATTTTTTTATTTTTATTTTATCACAAAAAACGGATTCCGGCAAGAATCGGACACAGTTTTTTGTGTCTGAATCCTCCAAAAAGCCGAACTTTCCGCCAATTTGTTTTCGCTCAACTGTGTCCGTCCATGTAAAAAGAGTCCTGCTCTGGAAAATCATGGAAGCCTGCGGGCGGTTGACTTTTTCCCCCGGAATAGGTAGAATATCAGAAGAAATCCAATCACGCTGAAAGCGAGGGTGTTATATGAAATCTGTTGGGATTGTTCGTCAGGTGGACGTTCTCGGGCGCATTGTCCTGCCCGTGGAGCTTCGTCGCACAATGAATATCGACGTGAAGGATACGCTGGAAATTTTCGTGGATGGGGACAGCATCGTGCTGAAGAAATACCATCCGTCCTGCGTCTTCTGCGGCGAGGCAAAGGATGTCGTGTCCTTCAAGGGACAGCTGATCTGCTCCAGCTGCCTGCGGAAGATCAAGAATATCGAGGAGTAAAGCAGCGCGGCGTCTGCGCGTATTGTGCTCCCGTGAAAAAAAGCTTGTTCCGGAAGAACGGGCTTTTTTGTCTGCGCAGAGCGCGCCGGCTCTCCCCGGCTCCCCCGAAAAGCGCTCCCGCGCAGCGCGTTCCGGGGGCCTGCTCCCCGGGGAATGCAGGCCCCTGTCCGCGAGGCGGATGGAAGCGGGATGCGCTTCCCTTCCGCCGCTCCCGCGCCTGCACGGATGAAAAGAGCCGGAAAAGCGTTGGACGCTTCTCCGGCTGCATGATTATGCATCTTCCGTTTCCTGCTCCAGGAGGTTCAGCAGATCCTCCTCGGTGTCCTCCGGTTCGGGATTTTCCGGGGGCTCCACCTTCACGGCCTCGTCGGCCGCCTTGTTGTCCGAGAAGAGCTCCGCGCGGATGATCTCCTCGATCTCGTCCGTCACGTCCTGGTGCTCCACGAGATACATGCGGGTGTTCTCGCGGCCCTGGCCGATGCGCTGATCCTTGTAGGAGAACCACGCGCCGCTCTTGTGGATGATGTCGCGCTCCACCGCCATGTCCAGCAGGGTGCCCTCGCGGCTGATGCCCTCGCCGAAGATGATGTCGAACTCGGCCACGCGGAAGGGCGGGGCCACCTTGTTCTTCACAACCTTGACCTTGGTGTGGTAGCCCACGACCTCGCTGCCGTTCTTCAGCTGCTCGGTGCGGCGCACGTCCAGGCGCACGGAGGAATAGAACTTCAGCGCGCGGCCACCGGGGGTGGTCTCCGGGTTGCCGTACATCACGCCGATCTTCTCGCGCAGCTGGTTGATGAACACGGCGCAGCAGCCGGTCTTGTTGATGGAGCCGGTCAGCTTGCGCAGGGCCTGGCTCATCATGCGAGCCTGCACGCCCACAAAGGTGTCGCCCATCTCGCCCTCGATCTCCGCCTTGGGCACCAGGGCCGCCACGGAGTCGATGACGATGACGTCCAGCGCGCCGGAGCGCACCAGGGCTTCCACGATCTCCAGCGCCTGCTCGCCGGTATCCGGCTGGGAGACGTAGAGCTCATCAATATTCACGCCGAGCTTCCGCGCGTAGATCGGGTCGAGCGCGTGCTCCGCGTCCACGAACGCGCAGATGCCGCCGCGCTTCTGCGCCGCCGCCACGATGTGCAGGGCGACGGTCGTCTTGCCGGAGGACTCGGGGCCATAAATCTCCACGATGCGGCCGCGCGGGATGCCGCCCACGCCCAGCGCCGCGTCCAGGGTGATGCACCCGGTGGGGATCACGGGCACCTGCTGCATGTTGGCGTTCTCGCCGAGCTTCATCACGGAGCCCTTGCCAAACTGCTTGTCCAGCGCCGCCAGCGCGTGCTCCAGCGCCTTCAGCTTGTCTTCCATCTGCGCCCCCTGGGCAGCTGCCTGCTGGGGTGCTTCTTTTTTCTTTGCCGCCATGGGGCATTCCTTCTTTCTTACCTTTTGGGCGTCTTCATTGTATCAGACCCAGGGCAGATTGGCAAGGGGAACACCCGCATTTCTTCAAAAAAACGCAAACAAATGTTTTTATTCTGCGGCGGCCAAGCGTGCCCGGGCCTCCGCGCACCCGCCGCTTCACTTCCCGCGGATCCTGTCCAGCAGGGCCTGCAGCTCCTCCACCGTCATGTCGCCGGAGGAGACGAGGTTGCTCACGAGCATCGACGCCTCGCCCCGGAAGACGCGGTGCGTCAGGCGGCGGCGCTCGTCGGTCGTGGCTTCCTCGCGGGTGATAAGCGGGCTGTAGCGCTTGACCTCGCCGCTCTCGTCGACGGCGACCGCGCCCTTCTCGTGCATGCGCTTGAGCAGGGTGATGACTGTGTGGCGCGTCCAGCCGGTCTCGGGTTCAAGGGTTTTGGTGATGTCCGCCATGGTGCGGGGGGCGTGGTTCCAGAGGACCTCCATGATTTTCCATTCTGCTTCTGTGACCTGGATCATAGGCTTGCCTCTTTCTGTTCGAGTTGTTCTGCGATGTTGAAGAAGCTTTGAGAGCTATCTGGTCTGTGAGAACCCTCATCCGTCATCGTCTGCGACGATGCCACCTTTCCCCGGAGGGGGAAGGCTTATTATTCTTTCCCTTAACCTGCTCGATCAATAGCTATGGTGAGACTGTCGACGCATCAGCCTTAAGCCTTCTGCTCTTTTCAATTTCCGCCCCAATGGTCTCGCAAACCGCTCTGAAATCGTGATCAATCTGCTGATTTGAGAAACGCAATACATGCAGCCCTAGTGATTCCAAGTAATCGCTGCGTTCATCATCATAGGCATGGCCTTGCTCAGTATAGTGACTCGCACCGTCGGCTTCAATCACAAGATGAGCTGAGGCGCAGTAGAAATCCACAATAAATGGGCCTATAACGCGCTGTCGATAAATCTTGACTGGCTGCTTCTTCAGATACAGAAACCACAGTTTTCGCTCCTGCGGCGTCATTTCTCTGCGGAGGGCCCGGGCGCGTTCATCCAGCTTGCGATCGTATTCCAGAAAATGATGGACTGGCATATCTTCCCTCCTTTTTGTTGATAGAAACATGGGTTATTCTTGAGATGGTCGGATATCGATCATTTTCTTCGGCTGCCCACAAACTTCAACCCCTCCGTCATCCCGCAAGCGGGCTGACACCTCCCCTCATAGGGGAGGCACGTTTGGTGCCCGGACTTTCGCGCTGCAGGTATTGACCGTGAAGCACGGCAGTGCATCATGTTTCCCTTCATTTATGGAGTTTGGGCGGCGTTCTAGCTTGGTTCCCCTATGAGGGGAGCTGTCAGCGGCTTGCCGCTGACTGAGGGGTTGCTGCACCCGCATATACGTCATCACAGTTTGCTGACATCCCTCATCCGTCATCGTCTACCGCGATGCCACCTTCCCCCGGAGGGGGAAGGCTTTTTCATTCCACCCACGCCAGCGCGGCGGGGTCGCTGACGATGGTCAGGCTGTCCGCAGGGACGTAGCCGTACAGGCCTTCGGTGGGCATCGGCCAGGCCAGGCCGTTTTCCGGCACGCAGACGTAGCAGTCGCCGCCCTGCTGCAGCAGCACGTAGAGCTCCGTGCCGGCGGGCAGCTCCGCCGCCGTGGCGGATAGAAAGCCCAGAAGCCCCGCGCTCTCCTTCAGGCTGACGTCCCGCCTGACGCGCGCCACAGCCGGAAGCCACTCCGTGACGCCCTCGCTCACATAGTTGCCGCTCATCCAGCCCTCGATCCGGCCGATGCGCACATGATACCAGGGCGCAGCGGTGCCGTCAACCGTCTCCAGCACCTCCATCGCCGTGCCGGTCGCGGGCACGCCCAGGTCGCGGCTGTGGGAGGAGTGATCCCCGCGCAGGTGCGCCCCGCGGGCCACCGCCGTGCCCTTCGGCAGGCGGCCCCAGGAACAATTGCGCCAGTCCGTCCGCGTCATCGGCAGGGCGGACGCATCCAGCTGGGAGAGGTAGTAGGGCAAGGCGCAGTCCAGCGCGAAGGACTCCCGCACCCCGTCCGCCGTGCGCACAAAGCTCCAGTCCTCGCCGACCTGCGAGACCCGCAGCTGCTCGCCCGTGCCGTAATCCTCGATCTCGATGCGCTCCAGCCGCGCGCAGGGCTGCTCGTTGGCCCTCGCGGCGGCCACGTTCGCCTGGATTGTCAACAGGCAGTCCTCCCGCACCGCCATGCGGATGTGGAAATAGGCCCCGCTGTAGACGATGTCCACCGGCACCTCCGGCAGCAGGCAGGCCGAGCCCGCCGTGGACACGACCCAGGCGCCGTCGTCCCCGGTGCGCAGGCCCGTCACCAGCTGCCGCACGCCGTCCCGCTCGAAGACCGCCATCATCGAGTCACCCGAGCGGAAGCTCTCCCCCGCCACCGCGCCGCAGACGAAGCGCCAGCCCTGCAGCCGCGGCTCCTGCTCCAGCGCGCGCACGTCCTCTGGCAGCACGCTGCTGCTCGTCTCCGCCTCGGCCTGCAGGGACATGTTGTAGCGGTAGCGGTGCGCGCCGCCGAGGGACGGCATGCCGCTGAAGGCCGCGGGATCGCCGCCGAGGGAGACGATCACCTCGCCGTGCCAGGCGCGGAGGGCGCTGTTCCAGCCCACCATCGGACCGTAGCAGCTGACGAAGAACTCGTGCGCGAAGTCGGCCGGGGACGCGTCCGCATCCCCCATCGCCATGCGGAAGCCCGTGCTCAGGTGGATGCCGTCCTCATAGAAGCGATCCGCCACGGACGAGCGCTGCTCGGTGTTCTTTCCCTGGAGCCAGTTCTCCTCCCGCAGCAGGCGCAAGCCCGCCATCACCGCGTTCTGGCCCGGGTAGGGCGCGTCGTTCTGCCCCGTGGCGGAGAAGGGCGAGCGGAAGGTGTCCCAGTTCAGGCCGGGTTGGTCCGGCAGGGTTTCGCCGCTGTAGACCCAGTCCGGGTGGTTCTCCGGCCACGCGGAGACCCGCAGCAGGCCGCCCTCCGCCGGGGTCACCTCGTAGGTGAAGGCCTGGGCCTCCTCGGCCAGGTAGCCGTAGACCTCGGTCAGGGCGTTCTCCATGGATTGGCGGGCGGCTGCCTCGCGGTCGGTGGCCGCCAGGGCGGCCGGTGTCAGGCACAGGGCCAGAAGCATCAGGCTTATAGCAAGGATACGTTGTATTCTCATATCAGTACACCTTCTCTTGTCAGCAGAGGTTCCGCGCCTGCGGGCGCGGGGAGGGGGCTTTGCGGTCGGTCCGGGGCTGCCGCCCGCTCTCCGCTGAAAACTCCATAACATGGAGTTTTCCGGGCGCTCCGAGCCCCCTGCACCCCTTCGCCCGCCATTTTTATACAGGCGGATGAAAAGATAGTCTTCAGCCGTTGCCGCTGTAGCTCAGGCCCTCCATGCTGTCCAGGAACATGACCACGCGGGGCACGGGGGCCAGCTGCATCACGATCTGGCCGATGTGCTTCTCCTCGGTGATGGTGCCCGCGGCGTTCCAGCCGTCGTAGGCGATCACGTAATAGGCGAAGTAGTCGCTGCCCCTGCGGTATTCCTCCACCAGCGGGAAGTTCATGCCCTCGTGCCAGAGGTGCGGGGCGAAGGCGCGCACAAAGTGCTGCAGGGTCTCCACCTGCTTCTCATAGTCGATGAAATCCACCGGCGACTCGACCTCGCCGGAAATCCACACGCCGTCCTCGTAGCCGCTCTTCGCGTTCATCAGGTGCTGCAGGCGCCCCTGCTGATCGTAGACCAGGGTGAGCATGCCGCTCTTGTCGATGATCCACCAGCGCGGATCGCCGGTCTGCCGCTGCACCGCGAAGGGCGCCTCCGCGTTCTCCCGCAGGTAAGAGGAATCCCAGAGGCCCAGCGCAAAGGCATCCAGATCCTCCTGATCCTCCGCATAGTGCGCCAGCAGCTCGGTGTCCACCGTGTAGTCCCGCCGCAGGTCGGCGTCCATCTCCTCCAGGGGAATGTTCCAGACCCTGGCGACCTCGGAGGTCGCGAAGGCCCCGATCAGGCACATGGAGGCCAGCACCGCGAAAGCCAGCGCCAGGCCGCGCTTCACACGGCCGGAGCGGAGAATGCTGTCCACCCGCTCCTTCAGGCTGCGGCCCGTCTTGGTCATCCCGGTGGCCACGGTCAGCAGACCCGGCGTCGCCCTGCGCGAGGCCGCCAGCACCAGCACGCCGGCGTAGGCACGGCGCTGGGCATCCTCCATGCCGGCGATCACGCGCTCGTCGCAGGCCAGCTCGCAGTCCGCGCGGCTCATCCACGCCGCCGCCCACACCAGCGGGTTGAACCAGTGCAGCCCGCAGCAGAGCATGCGCACCACCGCCCAGAGGTTGTCGTGGGCCTGGTGGTGGCACACCTCGTGGGTGAGCACATAGATGGCCTCGTCGGGCCTGGCGGTCAGCGGCAGGGCGATGAAGGGCCTGAACACGCCCACCAGGCAGGCGCTGGGCAGCGGATCGGTGAAGTAGACCGGCACGGGCTTGACCCCGCGCTCGGCGCACACGCGCTCATACTCGGCCTTCAGCGCGCCGGAGATCGGCTCGATCCGCCCCGCCTTCAGCTTCGCGCGGAACACCGCGTTGGACACCACGAACCAGAGCAGCACCACGGCCACGCCCACCAGGTACCACTGCATCATGCGCATGGCCGCCGCGCCGTTGTACATCGCGCTCTCGGTATCCAGCATCCTGCGGGTGAGGGCGTTCTCCCCAGATCGGCTCACGATGGCCCAGCGCACGGTCTCCAGCGCATCCTGCAGGCGCACCTTGATTTGCCCGGCGATGGGACGGATACCCGCGTCGGCCAGGAAGCCGGGGCGGATGTCGTTGATGAAGGGGTTGGGCAGGGAGATGGGCAGCAGCAGGCGCGCCGCCACCAGCACCCAGGCGAAGCGGATGGCTCTGCTGCCCAGCTGCGGGCGGAAGAACCTTCGCACGATGATCATCAGGATCACCGCGATGGACGCCATCACATTGGCCTCCAGCAGAAAATTATAGATCAGAGCGGTTCTCATAGCGTGAGCCTCCTGTCCTTCCTGTCCATCAGCCTGCCGTTCTCCCGGCGCGGGCGCATGCTTGAGATGAGCAGCGCCGCGCTGACACCAAAGAAACGATAGAACAGGCTGTGCGGTTCCCTGTCGGTGATGCCCTCCGGCCCCACCGACGCCGTGAGCAGTCCCTCCTCCGAGGCCGCGCCCTTGGCGATGACCCGCTCGGTCATCCGCTCAGCCGCGCGGAGCGTCCAGCCCGTGCGGGAGGCAAGGCGTTCGTGGAAGAGGGCCCGGGGGATGGGTGATTCCTCCCAGAGGAGGCTCATCACCTGGCGTTCGGCCTCTGTCAGGTAGATCATAGGAATCCCTCCCGTTGTTAGGTGACAGCTGTCTACTGTAGTGTACATCTGTCTACCACGAATTGTCAAGAGGGTTTTGGAAAATTGTTGTTGTGTGAGAGGAAAGGCCGCCTTTTGCCGGTTGATGAGGGCCCCACCCCCGACCCCTCCCCGCAAGCGGGGAGGGGAGGAAGTA
>CAMNLM010000097.1 GCA_946543085.1 uncultured Clostridia bacterium
GGGCGCCCAGCTGATACTTGTGGCCTTCCAGCTCCACATAGCCCAGACCGTTCTCGAGGTCGACTTCTTCCTTTTCCTCGCCGTAGCCCAGCCAGTTGGCATACACGGTGTCGGGTTCGCCGCTCACGCGGACCATGATCTCACCGTTCTTGGTCTTGGTCTTCACGGTGGGGGCAGCCTCACGCTCGGGCAGCTGGCCCTCGATGCGGGAGAACTTGTTGGGGATGACGACCTTGGTGCCATCAGCGGAGGCGCCAACGGTCAGGCTCAGCAGGCTGGCCACAACCAGCGCCAGAGCCAGAACCCGGGACAGATTCTTCTTCATGGTACTCTCTCCTTTTTATACTTCCGGTTTTCACCGGTGTCTGCATTATAGTCCGTGAACGCTTTGTTGTCAATATGTAAACAAATTGTGAAAATTAATTGTTTGTTGCAAATCGTAACAAATTTATGAAATTCATTCTTTTCAACTGGATGGACAAAAATGAACAGCGCCGGAAGCCGACGCTGTTCGTGCGCTTGATGCCACGTTTAAATCACCGAGCCCGCCGCGGTGACGGCGTCCTCGGGTTTCACGGCCGCTGCCTCGGGCGCGTCCTCGCGGCGGATGAACGCGTTGAGCTCGCGCAGGCGCTGCGTGCGCTTCTCCACCCGCGCGCCGGTCAGCGCCTTGGACTTGTAGCTGTCGAAGAGCGCGCGCACGCCCATGGTCACCGGGAGCGCCGCCCAGAAGCCCGCCGCCGTGGCGACAGCCGCGCCGACGCCGATGGCCGCGCCGGTCTTCACCATGCGGTAGGCGCCGTCCTTGAGGCCGGTGGCGCCGGGCTTGCGGCCCAGGATGACCTTGCCGCCCTCCGTCGCGGCGATCAGCACGAAGGGCAGGGCCATCGTGAAGGATTCCGTCAGCTCGGTCAGGAGGCCGGTCTCCTCGAGGAGGCCGCTGTCCACCGCGATCTCATCCATGTAGGTGAGGCCCGTGGCGAGGGTATCGACGAGGGTGTCGCGCTGGCGCTTGCGGTATTCTTTGACGATGTCTTCGTAGGTTTTCATGAGGAATCCCTCCTTTGTGGGGGAGCCCCTCCCCCGGCCCCTCCCCGCTGCGGCGGGGAGGGGAGATCAAGATAGTGCTGGGGGCGCCTTTCCACAGGAAAGGCGCCCCCAGACCCCCTGGAAAGGCGCTCCTGCGGAGTGCGTTTGCGTTACGGTTTGAAGAATTCAGCGGGGAGACGATCACCCGCGGGCCGCAGCCCCCGGAAAGGCGCTCCTGCGGAGTGCGTTTGCGTTACGGTTTGAAGAAATGCAGCAGGGAGACGATCACCCAGGAGCCGCACACGATGCCTGCCAGGAGGATGATCTGCTTCATCATGGCGCCGGGAATGCGGGCTTTCTTTCCTTTTATATGCTCCTGCTCGGCGAGGAGCTGCTTCTCGCGCTTCTCGAGGGCGTCCACGCGGCGGGAAAGGGCGGTCAGCTTTTCCTCCATCTCGGCGCGTTCGGCGCGCAGGGCGTTCTCCAGCGCTTCCTGCTCGCTCGCGGTCTTCTGGCGGAGGCGGTCCTGCTCGCTCTCCATGTCCTCCACCGCCTTGCGGAGACGGCCGTGATCCTCACAGAGGCCCTCGGCCACCAGGGTCATCTCGGCGGTGAAATTCTCCACCACCTGCATGGTGTTTTCGCCCTTGACGGCCCTGAGCGCGTTGTCCCAGATCTTCCTGGGCTTGGCGACGTTCTTTTCTTCCTGTTCCATGGGATGACCTCCTTTCCTGCGGGTTCAGCTTATTATACCATGTTTTGGGGCGTATAGCGCGCTCCGGGTTTGAAAGATACAGAAGCGGGTCTGAAATGTCAGGCTCGGCCTCCGCGTCTTCCGCATCTTCCACGCGTTCGCTTTTCTCCTGGCCGGCGGCGGACGGCGGCAAAGCGCTGTGCTCCTCGCCTGGGATCCCGGAAGATCACACCCTGTACCCTCCGTTGACCACGTCGTCCAGGATCGCCACGGCGTAGGGCTTGCCGGAGTCGCTGCGGGTCTGGATGTGGATCTCGGCCTTGTGCAGACGCACGGGCTGGGAGCGGGTGAGGGTCAGGAGGATGTCGCAGGGCTCCTGGCCGCAGAGGAGAACGGCGGCGATCTCCTTGCCGTTGGTGCCGCCGCGCACGAAGCGGAAGCAGCTCACGCCCTTGCCGGCGCGCTTCTGCAGCTCAAAGTCGCCCACGGAGACGCGCTTGCCGTAGCCGCGCTCAGTGAAAATCACCAGCTCCTCCCGCTTGTCGGGCTGGCCGGAGAAGATCACCTCGTCGTCCGCGGCGAGGGTGATGCCTCGGACACCCGCGGCGGTGCGGCCCTGCACGGGCACGTTGTCCAGCGGGAAGCGGATGCTCATGCCGCCGCGGGTCACGAGCAGGAGACCGTCGTCGCCCTGTACGGGCAGGACGTTTTGCAGGGCATCGCTGCCCTTGAGCCCCATCACGGCGAAGCGTTTCGTGCGCACGTTGAGCTCCTTCGCCTCCACACGTTTCACCATGCCCTGGCGCGTCACGAAGAGGAAGTCGGGCTGCGTGTCGATGGCGCTGGGCGGCAGGCAGAAGACCTGCACGGCCTGCTCGCCGTCGGCGAGATTCGCCAGGAGACCGGCGAGCAGCTGGCCGCGGTCGCGGGGCTTGCTCTCGCTCAGAGCGCTCACGGGCAGCTGGTAACAGAAGCCCCGGTCTGTGAAGATCAAGAGCGTCTCGTCCGTCTTCGTCTCAAAATAGAACCTCGGCGCGTCCTTCACGTCCTCCGCCGCGGTGGGCAGGGGCGTCTTGCGCAGCTGGGCGGGCCAGATGCGCTTGAACTGGCCGCCCCAGGTGCCGACCACCACGGCCTCGTCCGGCACGGGGGCCTCGTCGCTCTTGTCGATCACAGTCTCGCCCACCGCCTCGATGGCCGTGCGGCGCGGGTCGCCGTATTCGTCGGCGATCTGCTTCAGCTCCTCGGCGATCACGGCGAGCAGCTTCTTCTCGCTGGCGAGGATGCCCCTGAGCTTTTTGATCAGCTTCTCCAGCTCGGCGTATTCCTTGCGCAGGGCGAGGATCTCGAGATTCGTCAGGCGCTGCAGGCGCATGTCCAGAATGGCCTGGGCCTGGATCTCGTCCAGGTCGAAGGCTGCCATCAGGGCGGCGCGGGCCTCTTTGGGCGTCTTGCTTGCGCGGATCAGGCGGATGACCTCGTCGAGGTTGTCCACCGCGATCATCAGGCCCTCTAAGATGTGGGCGCGGGCCTCGGCCTGCTTCAGGTCGTACTGGGTGCGCCGGGTCACCACGTTTTTCTGGTGCTGGATGAAATAGGCCAGCATCTGCTTGAGGCCCATCTGCACCGGCTTGCCGTCGGCGATGGCCACCATGTTGACGCCGAAGGTCACCTGCAGGTCGCTGTACTTATAGAGGTAGGCCAGCACCTTCTCGACGTTGGCTTCCTTCTTCAGCTCGATCACCGCGCGCAGGCCCTCGCGGTCGCTCTCGTCGCGGATATCGTGGATGCAGCCGAGCGCAGCCTTCTTCTCCTCGCTGAGCTTGAGGATCTTCTCCAGCATCTGCGCCTTGTTGACCTGGTAGGGCACCTCGGTGACGACGATGAGCTTGCGCCCGGCGCTTCCGTCCTCGATGTGCACCTTCGCGCGCACCTGCAGCTTGGCGCGGCCCGTCTCATAGGCCGCGCGGATCTCCTCGCTCTGCACGAGCACGCCGCCGGTGGGGAAGTCCGGGCCGGGGATGATCTTCATCAGCTCATCCAGGGTGATGTCCGGATTCTCGATCTGCGCGATGGCTGCGTTCACAGCCTCGCCCATGTTGTGCGGCGGGATGTTTGTCGCAAGACCCACCGCGATGCCGCTCGCGCCGTTGACCAGCAGGTTCGGGAAGCGCGCGGGCAGCATGTCCGGCTCCTTGAGCGTGTCGTCAAAGTTCAGCCGGAAGGGCACGGTGTCCTTCTCGATGTCCCGCAGCATCAGCATCGCGGGCGGGGCCATGCGGGCCTCGGTGTAACGCATGGCGGCGGCGCTGTCGCCGTCGATGGAGCCGAAGTTGCCGTGGCCGTCCACCATCGGGACACGCATCGTGAAGGGCTGCGCCATGCGCACCAGCGCGTCATAGACGGACGAATCGCCGTGCGGATGGTATTTGCCAAGGCAGTCGCCGACGATGCGCGCGCACTTGCGGTGCGGCTTGTCGGGCGTGGTGCCCAGCTCCATCATCGTATAGAGAATGCGCCGCTGCACAGGCTTCAGGCCGTCCTCCACGCGCGGGATGGCGCGGTCGAGGATGACGTGCTCGGCGTAGGGGATCATGGAGTTGTGCATCACATCCTCCATGGTGGTGGGGAGGATGCGCGAAGGATCGTCCTTCACGATGGGTTTTTCCTTCGGGGGCTTTTTGGGTGGCATAGAGACACTCCTGTCTGATGGTTCATTCTATCTATATCTTCCCGGCGGCATCATCGTATTGCCGCCGTCTGCTCTCGACAAATACCTCACCTGCTGCCGTCCGCAGCCGGCGCGCCTCTCACGCCTCCGCCTCTTTCCGTCCCTCGAAGTGATCCTGGCGGTTGAAGTCGGCGTAGAGGCTGATGTAGTCGCGCCGGGGCTCGACCTTGTCGCCCATGAGGATGGTCACCATGCGGTCGGCCTCGGCGGCGTCCTCGATGGTCACCTGCATCAGCTTGCGCTGGCTCGGATCCATCGTGGTCTCCCAGAGCTGGGAGGGGTTCATCTCGCCCAGACCCTTGTAGCGCTGGAGGGTGTAGCCCTTGCCGACCTGCTTGATGGTCTTCTCCAGCTCCTTGTCGTCGTAGGCGTAGAGGACCGTGGAGCCCTTCGCCACGCGGTAGAGCGGGGGCATGCCGATGTAGACGTGGCCGGCGGTGATCAGCTCCTTCATGTAGCGGAAGAAGAAGGTCAGCAGGATCGCGCGGATGTGCGCGCCGTCCTGGTCGGCATCGGAGAGGATGATGACCTTGTAGTATTTCAGGCTCTTGAGGGTGAACGAATCGTCGATGGAGGTGCCCAGCGCCGTGATGAGGCTGCGGAATTCCTCGTTCGCCAGCACCTGGTCGAGGCGCTTCTTCTCGGCGTTCAGCGGCTTGCCGCGCAGGGGCAGGATGGCCTGGAAGCGGCTGTCGCGGCCCTGCTTGGCGCTGCCGCCTGCGGAGTCGCCCTCCACGATGAAGAGCTCGTTGTCCTCGGGCTTGTGGCCGCGGGCGGCGGCCAGCTTGCCCACCAGCGGGGCGGCCTCCAGCTTGTTGGCGGCGCGGGCGTTGTCGCGGGCCTTGCGGGCGGCCTCCCGGGCCTGATGAGCCTTGGCGGCCTTGCCCACGATGGAGGCGGCCAGCTCCTGGTTCTTCAGGTTGTCCAGCCAGTCCGCCAGGGCGTCGCCGATGATGGCCTCCACCGCGGGGCGCACCTCGCTGTTGCCCAGGCGGCCCTTGGTCTGGCCCTCGAACTGGGGATCCTTCACCAGCACGGTCAGCACGCAGGTCAGGCCCTCGCGGAAGTCCTCGCCCGCGAGGTTGTTGTCCTTCTCCTTCAGCACGCCCACCTTGCGGGCGTAGTCGTTGAAGGCCTTGGTGAAGGCGGCCTTGAAGCCGGTCTCGTGGGAGCCGCCCTCGCCGGTGGGGATGTTGTTGGCGTAGGAGAACATGTTCTCCGCATAGTCCGTGGTGTACTGGATGGCGGCGCGGCAGATGGTCGTGTCGCGCTTGCCCTCCAGATAAATCACGTCGTCGGTCAGCGGGGTCTTGTTCTCGTTCATGTATTTCACGTAGTCAACGATGCCGCCCTCGTGGTAGAAAACCTGCTCGCGCTCCTCCGGCGTCTTCGCCCGCTCGTCCACGAGCGAGATATACAGGCCCTTGTTGAGGAAGGAGAGCTCCTGCAGCCGCCGCGCGACTTGGGACGTGTGGAACTCAGTGTCCTCAAAGATGCGGTCGTCTGGCAGGAAGCGCACCAGCGTGCCGCGCTTGCGGGTGTTGCCGACCTTTTCCAGCGGTCCGTCCGGCTTGCCGGCGTCGATCTTGCCGGTGACGGGGTTTTCCTCGGAGGTGAAGCGCATGCGGTAATGGCCCCAGTCGCGGTAGGAATCCACCGTCATCCACCGGGACAGCGCGTTCACCACCGACGCGCCCACGCCGTGCAGACCGCCGGAATAATTGTAGTTGTCGCTGTTGAACTTGCCGCCCGCGTGCAGGCGCGTATAGATCACCTCCACGCCGGAAACATGCAGGGTCGGGTGCTCGTCCACGGGCACGCCGCGGCCGTTGTCAAAGACGCTGGCCGAGCCGTCGCTGTGCAGGGTGACGATCACGCGGTCGGCGTAGCCGTTGCTGGCCTCGTCGATGGCGTTGTCCACGATCTCCCACAGCAGGTGGTGCAGGCCCCGGCTGGACGTGGTGCCGATGTACATGCCCGGCCGCATCCGGACGGCCTCCAGTCCTTCCAGCACCTGAATGTTCCCAGCGTCATAGGTATTCGACATAGACGGATACTCCTTTGATCGCGCCCAAAGCGCGCTGAAATGCCTGAATCATCTGATTCTTTACAATTGTAACACAATATTAACAGATATTCAAGAGATACAGCTTTCTTTTCCTTTTATTAGCAGATCCAGGCCGCCCTCCGAAGGAACGCCTTTACAGGGGATCGGGAAAACTCTCCGGAAGATCGATTTCCCCGGGGCAACTCAACTCCACGTCAGCGCAAGCACACCTTCCGCAGGAACACCTTTATAGGAGTCCGGGGAAAACTTTCCGGAGGATAGTTTCCCCGGGGACAACTCAACTCCACGTCAGCGCAAGCACGCCCTCCGCAGGAGCGCCTTTACTGGGGGTCCGGGGGAAGCTTTCCGGAGGAAAGGTTCCCCCTGGCGACCTCGTACTTCCTCCCCTCCCCGCAAGCGGGGAGGGGTCGGGGGTGGGGTCACTCACTCCATGATCGTTCTATCCGACAAGCCAGGCGCTGCGCCCGAAAAAACCGTGGTTTCCTGCCACCTCCTTTGCCCAAAGGAGACGCTTCCTGCGGCAGGAGGCGCCCGCGGGTCTTCTGATTCCGCGTTTTGTTCCGGTTATGCCTGTAAATTCCCCGGAATTTTCCCCAAAAACCCGCGATTTGAGCAGATTTTCCCCTTTACAATTCCGTGAAGATTGTGTTATAATCCACAGGACTACGCACCCGTGCGCAGCGTCCGCTTGTGTCGGCCACGAGGCCGGCGGCCCGGCGCAAAGCGTCACGGGGAGGATCAACAAGGAGGAAGATACCCATGGCAGTCATTTCCATGAAGCAGCTGCTGGAAGCCGGCGTTCACTTCGGCCATCAGACCCGCCGCTGGAACCCCAAGATGGCTCAGTACATCTTCACTGAGCGCAACGGCATCTACATCATCGACCTGCAGAAGACCGTGAAGAAGGTCGACGAAGCCTACGCCTTCGTCCGCGACATCGCGATGCAGGGCAAGACCGTGCTCTTCGTGGGCACCAAGAAGCAGGCGCAGGAGTCCATCGAGGCCGAGGCCAAGCGCTGCAACATGTACTATGTCAACAACCGCTGGCTCGGCGGCATGCTGACCAACTTCCGCACCATCCGCACCCGCGTGGAGCGCCTGAACCAGATCGACAAGATGGAGCAGAGCGGCCAGTTCGACGTCCTGCCCAAGAAGGAAGTCGCGAAGCTGCTGGGCGAGCGCGAAAAGCTCGAGGCCAACCTGGGCGGCATCCGTGAGATGAAGCGTCTGCCCGGCGCCATGTTCGTGGTCGATCCCCGCAAGGAGCACATCGCCGTGACCGAGGCCCGCAAGCTGAACATCCCGATCGTCGGCATCGTCGACACCAACTGCGACCCCGATGAGATCGATTATGTCATCCCCGGCAACGACGACGCCATCCGCGCTGTCAAGCTGATCGCCTCCAAGATGGCCGACGCCGTGCTGGAAGGCAAGCAGGGCGAGCAGGCTGAGCCCGACGCCGCCCCCGAAAAGGCTGAGTAATCTTTCGCTATCTTCTATCCAGCCCCGTTGATCAGATCATCGGGATGCGACGCGAAGGGGTGCAGGGGGCGCCGAACGCCCGGAAAACTGTCCAGTGGACAGTTTTCAGTGAGGCGAAAGCGGGCAGCGACAGGACCGCAAAGCCCCCTGCCCGCGCCCGCAGGCGCGGAACCCCTGCAGCCATCGCATCAGGGCAAATAGAGGAAAGTCTCAGAGCGAACCGCGCTCTGCTAACTGAACAGAGAAAGGAATGATACCCATGGCAGCTGTAACCGCCGCAATGGTGAAGGAACTCCGCGAGCGTACCAACGCGGGCATGATGGACTGCAAAAAGGCCCTGCTCAACTCCGATGGCGATATGGACAAGGCCATCGACTGGCTGCGCGAAAAGGGACTGGCCCAGGCCGCCAAGAAGGCGAGCCGCGTGGCCGCCGAGGGCGTCGTGGCGTCTTATGTGAGCCCCTGCGGCTGCACCGGCGTCATCGTCGAAGTCAACTGCGAGACCGACTTCGTCGCCAAGACCGATAACTTCCAGGGCTTCGCCAACAACGTGGCCAAGCACATCGCCAAGTGCGATCCCAAGGACGTGGACGAGCTGATGGCGCAGAAGTTCTGCGACGACGAGTCCAAGACCATCTCCGACCTCGTGAGCGAGGCCACCGTGGCCATCGGTGAGAAGATCTCCGTGCGCCGCTTCGTGCGCTTCAAGAGCGAGGGCCTGGCCTCCGCTTACATCCACATGGGCGGCAAGGTGGGCGTGCTGGTGGACGTCAAGACCGACGAAGCCGGCAAGGACAACGAAGAAGTGAAGCAGTTCGCCCATGACCTGGCCCTGCAGATTGCCGCCGCCAAGCCCGAGGCCGTGCGCCGCGAGGAAGTAGACAGCGCCAGCCTGGAGAAGGAGCGCGAGATTCAGCGCGCCAAGGCCATCGAGAGCGGCAAGCCCGAGAAGA